>JADDQY010000017.1 GCA_016781135.1 Actinomycetota bacterium | reverse complement strand
TGAGCCGCCGAGTTCATCTGTCACCTCGACCTCCGGGCGGGAAGCACTAGATGCTGAAAGTCTCTAATGACGGGCAGCACGGCTGGGCCTAGGATGTGGCTAGCGTTCCACAGACCCCCCGAGTACGGCGGAAAGCCCGTCTTCCTCTTCTCCGCTCGAGCGGGCAGCAGGGAGGCGGGCTTTCGGTTGCCGTGAAGCACGACAGCAACGAAGCCCGTGAGGGGTGGTGCCGGGCGCGTGGTCGCAGCGGCGAGGTGGGATCGGGCTGAGTGGCCTTGTCCGGCCCCCTCCCGAAGCCGGCGCTGATCCCCGTCGGCGCCCTCGTCGTGCTCGTCGGTGCCCCGGCCGCGGGCAAGAGCACGTTCCCAGCCAGACTTGTCGAGGCCGGGGTGGTGGATGCCCACGACGTCCTCAGCGCCGACGCCCTTCGGCAGGAGATCACCGGTGACGCCAGCGACACGAGCCGCGACCGCAAGGTGTTCGCCCGCATCCGCGGCGAGGTCGACGACCGTCTGCGAGCAGGGCGAACCACCGTCGTCGACGCCACGGGGCTGTGGCCTCGCCGGCGGGCTCGCCATCTCACCGTCGCCCGTGACCACGGCCGGCCGACCGTCGCCGTGCGCTTCCCCACGCCGATCACCGAGCTCCTCGCCCGCAACGCCGCTCGCTCCCGGATCGTCCCGCCCGGTGCCGTCGTCGGCATGGCCCGTCAGCTCGAGTCCGGGGCCACCGCCGAGCACCTCCGCGCCGAGGGCTTCGATCTCGTCGTCGATGCCGACGATGTCTTCGCGCCGTGAGCGGGCAGGACCGGCGTTCGGACAGGGGCTGCCACCCTACCTGCTGGATCCCACATCCGGCGGCGGGGCGAGGCTGACCTGGTGGGGGCTGGCCTCAGCGACGGGGGCGGCCGAGGTGGGCGTAGGTCCGGAGGCGGGTCTGGTCGCCGGCGTCGAGCAGTTCGATCAGGTCGAACACGGGGCGCCCCTGGCCCGTCACCACGTCGAGCGCCACCGCCCCGGCACTACCGGGAAGTGGTACGTCAGTGGTGAGCAGGACGAGAGGGAGGTCGGCCCGGCGCTCGTGGAGGACGGCGGCTCTGCCAATCGTCTTCCACAACGTCTCCGTCCGCCGTAGGCCGGCGGCCGTCGAGGTGAACCCGCCGGACACGTCGAACGCCCACTGGCCTCCGGTCTGATCCTGGGCGTCGAAGCTGAGCGAGAACGGGGCGTCGGCGACCTTGACGTCGGTCCGGATCTCGACGAAGCCGCAAGCGGACAACAACATCGCGGCCAGGTCCTTGGCCTGCCGCCCCTCGCGCCGGGCCCGGCCGAGGAGATCCTCCACGCCGGCGCCGGAGGCGGCGGCAGGAAGCTCCGTCCCCACCGTCGCTGTCCCCGCCTTTCGCTGGCGGTCGAGCGCATCGATCTCCGCTACGACCCGTTCCCTGGCGAGATCGACGTAGGCGCGCTGGGTCTCGAACCCGATGAAGTGCCGGCCGGTGCGCACAGCGGCCACCGCTGTGGTCCCCGAGCCCAGGAATGGATCAAGCACCACGTCGTCCTCGTAGGTGTAGAGCTCGATCAAGCGCCGGGGGAGGGCGACCGGGAACGGAGCCGGATGGCCGACCCGGGTGGCGCTCTCGGGAGGGATCTCCCACAGATCGGTGGTGGCCTCGAGGAACTCGTCGCGCGAGATCGTCGCCGTCGAGGGAAGCCCGATCTCGCGGCGCTGGTTCGCCGGCACGGCGCGGTCGAACCGGCCCTTGCTGGCGATCACGATCCGTTCCGACACGTCGCGAAGCACTGGGTTGGCCGGTCGTTGGAAGGTTCCCCAGGCGCACGAGCTGCCGGCCGCCCGACCCTTCCACCAGACCACTTCACCTCTCAGCAGGAGCCCGAGGTCCTGGAGGATCTGGGTGACGTCGCCGGCCAGCGAGCGGTAGGGCCGACGCCCGAGGTTGGCCACGTTCACGGCGATGCGCCCGCCCGGCTCGAGCACCCGCTTGCACTCCTCGAACACCTCGTGCAGGAGCGAGAGGTACTCGAAGTAGGTCCGGGGCACGCCGTTTCGCCCGAGGCTCTCCTCGTACTCCTTGCCGGCGAAGTACGGAGGGGAGGTGACGACCAGGGCGATCGAGCCCGACGGGACCACGCTCATGTCCCGGGCATCCCGGTCGTAGACGACGTCGATCGTCGCCGGGCGCACCACGCTCGAGTCGCTCGACACCTCGGGGGGGACGAAGCGCTCGTAGAACGCCGATGCGTCGTGGCTCTCCCGTCGTGACGAGCCGAACCGGGCAGTCGCCGTCGACCGGCGCGGGGGTCGGTCCCGGTCCTCGGGCCGAGGGGCAGCGGTCACGGTGTGGGCGCCGACGTGGTGCCGAGCCGCTGGTCGTGGGAACGCGTGGTTCGGCCGATGACGCCGACGGTAACGACCAGCTGGCTCCAGGTGGGGGATGACAGGGATCGCGTCGGCTGGTGAGCGGATCGGGAAGCCGAGCCACCACTGGTGCGTCAAAGGGGCATGACCACATCCTCGCTGCCCGTTCGCCTGGGGGGTGGCGGGCGCCCGGTGACGAGGGTGTAGCCATGGCTTCGGTGAGCACGCCGCCGGACAGTGACGCCCGCCTCGTCGAGCGGGTGCTCGGCGGAGACCGCCACGCCTTCGCCGAGCTGCTGCGTCGCCATGACCCTCGTCTCCGAGGCGTGGCCTACAAGCTGCTCGCCGGTGATCAGCGCCGGCTCGACGACGTCATGCAGGAGGCGTACCTGAAGGCCTACCGCTCGTTGCACCGCTTCCGGGTGGACGCCGAGCTGAGAACATGGTTGTACCGCATCGTCTACAACGCGCATCGACGAGCTGCGCCGAGCGCGACGCCACCCACTTCCCGTGGATGTCAGCGCCCCGGCGCTCGACCGAGCGACGAGCGCAGCAGGACCCGAACGGGCGGTCGATGCCGCCGATCAGGCTCGACGCGCCCTCTCCGCTCTGCCCGAGGACCAACGCTCCACCGTCGTGCTGGTCGACGGCGAGGGCTTCGACAACCTGACCGCTGCCGAGATCCTGGGGGTGGCGCCGGGAACGGTCGCGTCACGATTGTCACGAGCTCGGGTGACGATGCGCCGCATCCTCGACGAGGCGCAGCCGTGACCGCCCACTTGCCGCCCGACCCGATCGTCGCCGAGGCCTTGAGGGCGATGCGCGTGCCTGATCCTGCCGACGGGTTCTGGGCCTGCCTCGATGAGCACCTCGCCGGTGTGACCCCGGGCGACAGGAGCGACACCACCACCGCTGGCGGCTCTGCGCCTCCGTCCGTCGGTGGCATCTCCACCCGTCTCGCTCGGCAACTGCCGGTGCAGCGACGCCCCCGTGTCGAGCCCGACTCCTGGCCGTCGCCGCTCTGGTGGCAGCAGCTGTCGCCTCGGTCGGGTTGCTGGGCACCAGGGGTGGAGATGTACACGGCGTCGACACCGTCGGTGCTCCCCCCACGCCCATCTCACCACCGGTGACGGCGGCGGCGAAGCCACGGCCGGAGACCGCTGTCGCCAGGTGGCTCGAAGCGCTGGGGGCCGGCAACCTCGAGGTCGCCGCATCCCTGACCGGGCCCCGCACGGCGGCCTACCTCGACGCCCTCGGTTCCGATCTGGAGGAGTACTGGCCACCCACACCCAGCTCCTGGTCGTCGCCTACGTCGACGACGAAACCGTTGCCGCCGTAGCCGCCACCTTCGACGTCGAGGACTGACCCCGCTTCGACGTCGGCACGTGGCTGGCTGGGGTACCGTCGCCGTGGTGGCTCGGCCCTTCACCCTGGACGAAGCCCGGGCGCTCCTGCCCGAGATCATCGCCATCGCCGAGGAGATCATCCCGCTGCGGGCCGAGCTCGTGGCTGGGGCGAAGGGACGGCACGACGGTGGTCCTCGGGCCAACCTCGCCGACGTGAAGGGGATGGAGGCGCAGCTCTCGCACCTTCTCGACGAGCTGCGCCAGCTCGGCCTGGAGGTCAAGGGGTGGGCCCCGCTGCTGGTCGACGTCCCCGTGACGGTGGGGGGTCGGGAGGTGCTGGTGTGCTGGCTCGAGGGTGATCGGAGTCTCGATTGGTACCACGATCGCGATCACGGCTTCGTCGGCAGGCGACGGCTCGGCGAGCTCGCGGGGTGACAGCCGGCCTCGCCGTCGGCCGTCGGGCTCATGGCCATAGGGGCGTGAAGCCAGTGCCGGCGTGGTACAGCCGACCCATGCGCACACCGAAGCCCCTTCTCGCTGCCGGCATCAGCCTCCTGCTGGTTTTCAGCGGCACGACACTGACGGGCTGCGGCGACGACCCCGGCGAAGACGAGATCGGCGACGGCGAGATCATCGACGAAGGGGACTGAGGGTTTCGTCGCCGAACCAGAGGGTTGCCCGGCGGGCTCGGCTCACCCGCGCCACGAGGCGCCGGCCGGCGATCCTCGGCGCTCAGCCCCAGCTCGTGGCCGGCAGGGGGCTGAATCGCTCCCTGGGGCGGTTGGCGCTCGCTGCTGGCCCGGTTGCCAGGTGATGTGGGCCGTGCACCAGGCGAAGAGCGCGACCCAGGCGGCCACCGTGGCGGCCAGGCTGAGGTAGGCGACGGCGGCAGGCCACGCCGGGCCGTCATGGGCCTCCCGCAGCAGCACCTCGGTGTTGCGCACGAACGATGTCTGGCGTTGGGCGAGCGCCGGTACCGCTGAGGCGCCGTTCTCGACGTCGGCCGGGAGGTAGATGGGGGCGGCCATGACCTCGTCGCCGCGCTGCAGGCCCACCATGGTCTTCCACGTGCCGGTGACCGGCACCGGCGCGGACGACACGTAGCGGCCGGGAGCCACTTGGTCGAGCGCGGAGAGGACGCGGCTGCCACCCTGCCACGAGACCAGGCCGAAGGCGCTGGCGCCGGCGGCGGCGTCGGGGGGTTGCAGCTCGACCTCGACGTTGGCCACGTCGCCGAGCGGCTCCAGGCGGATCACGGCCTCCACCTCGCCGACGTCACGAGGGAGCGGCAGTGCCAGGGCGACGAGCAGTACCACGCCGGCGCCGGCGAGCGCGGGGGCACCCACGGGCCGCCCGCCGCCCACCGCCCGGCCCAGGCCGACGCCGAGCACCGCAGCAGCCAGCCCGGCCAGGGGCGCCAGGATGAACGCCTTGGGCAGCAGGCCCGGCGACAGGTGGAACCAGTCGAGGGTTCGCACCCACGCCAGCTCCCCGGCGAGACCGACCGTGCCCACCAGCGCACCGCTCACCGCCGCGAACCGCAGCCTTCGCTCGGTGTCGAGCCACCGCCCTGTCGCCTCCACCACGGCCGCGGCGGCGAGGTAGAGCGGGAAGCGGGGGACGGTGTGGTTGAGGGCGCCGCCGACGAGCAAGGCGATGACGCCCCGCAGGATCAGGAACGCCACCAGCGCCTGGACGGCGCCGCCGGGGCCGAGCGCCACCCGGGCGAGGACGAGGGCGAAGCCGGCGGCGACCGTCACCAGCACCGGGTAGTAGAGCACCTGGAACTGGGGGACCCCGAAGTCGAACTCGCCCTGCACGGTCGACAACCCGGTGAGGAGCGCACCGAGGGCAAGGGCCTCGATCCCCCGTCCGAGCAACGTGGGCTGGGCCCCCCGCTTGGCCTCCCGGAGCATGAGCCACAGGGCGACGGTCGCCAGGCTGCCGGCGCCGACCAGCATGAGGTGGGTCGGGCTCCACAAGGTGACGTCGACCCCGAAAGCTCGGTGCCACAGGTCGTCGAGGGGAAAGGCGACCAGTCCGCCCAACCCGAGGGCCCCGAGGGCGACCGCCGAGCGGGGCACCCGCATGCCGGCGAGGCGCGGCACGGAGGGGTCGCCATCGAGGGTGGCGAAGAGCACGGTGATGCCGGCGGTGACGATCAAGCCCCCCAGCGAAAGCACGATCATCGTGTGAGACGGGGTGAACAGCACATCGTCGCGCCCGTAGTCGATGTGGTAGGCCACATCCCAGTAGAGGCCCACCACCCCGACGCCCAGCAGGAAGAGGCCGGTGAGCACCCCGGCCATCGCCCACCCGGGGTAGCCGGTGAGGCGGCGCAGGCTCGACGAGATGGGGTCGCACAGCACCGACATGATGTCGGTTCGCTGGCCCGGCTCCCCGGTGAGGACCAGGCCCAGCACGGTGACGACGTAGACCACGAACGGGACGGTGACGTAGAGCCAGTGGTCCCATGTCGTCGCTCCCGCCGCCACCGCCAGCGTCGCCCCCACCCCGGTGGCGTCGATCATGCTCCTACCTCCTCGGAACGACGCAGGGGAAGGGCGCCAACCTGGGCGACGGTCGAGGCGGCCGTGGCCTCTTCCATCGCCGTGGCGAGCGTGGCCCGCACGGCCACCTCGGCGAGGGGCCGCAGGCGTCGCAGTGCATCGGTGACCTCACCGAGCTGGTCGGTGGGCATGCCGGCTTCGACGAAGGGTGCCCACACGTAGCGCTCGAACAGGCCGACGAAGCGGGCGGCGATGCGGGCCATGTCGCTCCGCAGCGCCGCCACCTCATCCTGGGTGACGGCCAGCGGGACGCCCACCGCCACCAGCTCGGCGCCCGCTCCCAGGAGGCTCGGGCTCGGGACCCGGAAGGCCTCGCCCACCGGCTCGATCAGGCCGAGCTCGACCGCTCGCAACGCCAGGGCAGGATCGCCGCCCGCCTCGGGAAAGCGCTCGAGCAGCTCCTCGAAGCCGACCGTCTCGGGCTCCTCGTCGCTCCACGGGGCGGTGAGGGCTTCCTCGAACCCGAGCACGTCGCCGAGACTGCGCCGCTCCTCCCAGGCCCGCAACAGCTCGCCGATCCCGGCCAGGGAGAACCCTCGCTCCTGGAGGCGGGCGATCAGCCGCAGACGGCCGAGGTGGGCATCGTCGTAATAGCCGGTGCGGCCGACCACCGTCGGTGGAGGGAGCAGGCCTTGGCTCTGGTAGCTGCGGATGTTGCGGGCGGTCGTTCCCGAGCGCTGGGCCAAGGTGTCGATGGTCATGTCGCTCCGTCGGCCCGGCATGCGGAGATCCTATACGACATCGTTCGATGGCACAACGAAAGATGTCAGGCGTGGCCAGGCTGAAGAACACCAGTGCCGGCCTGTGGAGGACTTGTCGACAACCGGAGCTCACCTGGGGACCAGCCGACAAAGGAGGGGACGACTTGTGGACGGGGCCGGCCGGGCCTTGACCGCGGTACGGAGGGGGTGCAAGGTGGATCCAGCCCGGTACCGACGAGCTGGCCCAGTGTGGTCCCTGCAAGATGTGCCCCGGCACATCTGGCAGCGAGACAAGCTTGGGAGCGGCCGGAGGTACCGGTCAGGCCGGTGGTCGTGCCGGTTCGTACCGCCTCCCGGGGCGGTCGGGCCGAAGCACCATGGGCCGGCATCTCGGCCCCGAGGAGCGCGAGAGGCTCCGGCCTCCCGGCTACTCGGGGTCGGGTCGCGTCCGCTGTGCCCTCCCCTGGCGGGCCGACCGTGGTCGTCCGCTGGGGGTAGCGTGAGGCCGTGCTCTCTCGCCTCCCGCCGGTCCCACTCGGGTTGGTGAGCCTTGGGGCGCTCGCCGTCTCGGGATGCGCCGAAGGCTTCAGCTTCGGGGCACCCGACCCCGTGTCCAGCGAGGGCCAGGAGGTGCTCGAGCTGTGGCGCGGTGCGCACTGGGCGGCGGCTGGGGTCGCCGTGCTCATCTGGGGGCTGGTCGTGTACTCGGTCATCCGTTACCGCCGCCGCAACGACGACGTGCCCAGCCAGACGCCGGAGAACATCCCCCTCGAGATCGCCTACACCGTGACGCCTCTGGTGATCGTGGCCGTGCTGTTCGCCTTCACCGTGCTGACCCAGCAGCAGGTGACGGCGCTCAGCGACGACCCCGATGTCGTGGTCGACGTCACC
Source organism: Actinomycetota bacterium (assembly GCA_016781135.1). Lineage (GTDB taxonomy): Bacteria > Actinomycetota > Acidimicrobiia > Acidimicrobiales > CADCSY01 > JADDRA01. The sequence continues at coordinate 17,934 of JADDQY010000017.1, read as the reverse complement.
GGCTTCCAGTGGTCGTGGCAGTTCCACTACCCTGAAGAAGGGGTCACGGTGGTGAGCGACGGAGTCGGTGCCCCGCGCATGGTGCTCCCGGTCGGGTCGAGTGTCCGCTTCCGGGTCGAGACCGCCGACGTCATCCACTCGTTCTGGGTGCCGCGGTTCCTGGTCAAGACCGACCTGATCCCCGAGATCGACAACGAGTTCGAGGTGAACGTCGTGGAAGAGGGGGAGTGGGTGGGACGCTGCGCCGAGTTCTGCGGCCTCGAGCACTACCGGATGCTGTTCGAGGTGGCCGCCGTACCCGAGGCCGAGTACCGCACCTGGCTCGACGAGCAGCGGAAGGTGGCCGCCTGATGAGCATGACCAAAGCCCCGCCGGCGCCGCCGTCGGTGCCCGCCGGCCCTCCGCCCGAGGAGCACGCCGAGGCCACCGGCATCCTCGCTTGGGTCACCACCACCGACCACAAGCGGATCGGGATCAGCTACCTGGTGACGTCGTTCGCCTTCTTCCTCCTCGGCGGTGCCCTGGCCATGCTGATGCGGACCGAGCTCGCCCGGCCCGACCTCGAGGTGGTCAGCCCCGACAGCTACAACCAGCTGTTCACGATGCACGGGAGCATCATGATGTTCCTGTTCATCGGGCCGTTCGCCTTCGGCCTGGCCAACTACCTCGTGCCGCTGCACATCGGGGCGCCGGACATGTCGTTCCCCAGGCTCAACGCCCTCAGCTACTGGCTGTACCTCGGCGGGGCCCTCACCATGGTGTCGGGGTTCCTCACCTCCCGAGGGGCCGCCGATTATGGCTGGACCGGCTATCCGCCGTTGTCGAACGAATCCTTTGCCCCCCAAGTCGGCGGCGACCTGTGGCTCATCGGCCTGGCCCTTACGGGCTTCTCGGCCATCTTCACCGCCGTCAACATCATCACCACGGTGTTCACCATGCGGGCGCCGGGGATGACCTTGTTCCGCCTGCCGGTGTTCACCTGGAACATGGTGGTGGTCAGCCTGTTGATCCTGATGGCCTTCCCGGTGCTGACGGCGGCGTCGGCCATGCTCTTCGCCGACCGCCACCTCGGCGGTCACATCTTCGACCCGGCGGCCGGCGGTTCGCCGATCTTGTGGCAGCACCTGTTCTGGTTCTTCGGCCACCCCGAGGTCTACATCGTGGTCTTGCCGTTCTTCGGGGTGTTCACCGAGTTGTTCGCCGTGTTCTCGTGGCGCCCGATCTTCGGGTACAAGGGCATCGTCTTCGCCACGCTGGGCATCGCCGCCCTGTCGCTCGGGGTGTGGGCCCACCACATGTTCACCACCGGCGCCGTGCTGCTCCCGTTCTTCAGTGGCCTGTCTTTCCTCATCGCCGTGCCCACCGGGATCAAGTTCTTCAACTGGATCGCCACGATGTGGGGCGGGCGGCTCACCTTCCAGACGCCGATGCTGTTCTCCATCGGCTTCCTGCTCACCTTCGTGTTCGGAGGGATCAGTGGGGTGATCCTGGCGTCGCCGCCGCTCGACTTCCAGCTCCACGACACCTACTACGTCGTGGCCCACATGCACTACGTGCTCTTCGGCGGGTCGGTCTTCGGGGTGTTCGCCGCCATCTACTTCTGGTTCCCGAAGTTCACGGGGAAGCTCCTCGACGAGCGCCTGGGTCGCTGGCACTTCGCCACCGTGTTCGTCGGGTTCCACCTCACCTTCGCCGTGCAGCACTACCTCGGAGTCCAGGGCATGCCTCGCCGGGTAGCCGCCTACCGTGTCGCCGACGGGTTCACTGCCCTCAACCTCATCTCTACCGCGGGCGCATTCCTCACCGGCATCTCGACCTTGTTCCTGCTGTGGAACGTGGCCGTGTCCCTGAAGAGGGGGCGGCCTGCCGGCGACGACCCCTGGGGTGGGCACACCCTGGAGTGGGCGACGACGTCGCCACCACCACCGCACAACTTCGACCGCCCGCTGCCCCCCATCCGGTCGAACCGGCCGGTGTTCGACCAGCGCTACAACCTGTACTCCTCCGACGTCGACGAGGCCCGGGAGCACACCGGCACCGACCCCTCCGGCTCCCGGTCCACTGATGGCCGGTGAAAGCAATCCCCGGCAGGCCGGGATGGGAGTGGCGGCCCGGATCTTCCTGGGGATCGCCGGCTTCCTCGTGCTCGCCACCATCATCTACGCGACCACCGCGTCGGAGGGCGTGGGCACGACGATGTTGCTGCTGGCCGCCGGCGCGGTCCTGTCCGTAGGGCTGTACTTCGCGGCCAAGAGCCGGACCAACGCCGACCCGGCCGAGGGCGACGGCCACGAAGGAGCCGGGCCGGTAGGGCCGGCGGGTGAAGGGGAGGCCTACCTGCCCCACGCCAGCGTGTGGCCCTTCGCCATGGGTATGGGCCTGGTGGTCATGGCCAACGGCCTGGCGCTGGGCCTGTGGGCGCTGGTCCCCGGCGCGCTCCTGGCCGGCACCTCGCTCTTCGGCTACGCCCGCCAGTCTCGCCGCCGCGACTAGCCAGCCGTCACGCTGAGCAGAGGATTGCACGGTGGGGAGGTGCCGTGCGCCGCCGGCTTCCCGTCGTTCACCGGCGGGCTACGCCGGCGGTCGAGGCCGGGTCGTGCTCAGGGGCGTCCTCCGGCGCCACCTCGCGGCGGCGCGCGGCGCCGTCGTCGGGGGCGGCGGGGGCCACGGCGGTGGCCTCGGCGCTGGCACCCGGACGGTCACGCCGAACCATCTCCCGGCACAGACGGTAGGTGACGAACCCGGCGACTGGGGGCGCCACGAGCAGCAGGATGCGGAAGGTTCGGAACAGCCCGTTGACCGAGGTCTGGAAGGTGGCGGCGAGCACGTCGCTGGCCCCAGCGAAGAACAGCACCGTATAGAACGCTAGGGTCGACATGCCGAACGCGGTGCGCAGGGGCCGGCTGCGGGGGCGGTCGAGCAGGTTGTGCTCCCGGCGGTCCTTGGTGAAGCGTGCCTCGAGGAATGGCCACAGCGCCAGCAGGGTGAAGGTGACCCCGGGGAGCAGCACCGAGGGGTAGAACGGCGTGGGCAGCTCGAAGCCGAAGGCGCGAATCTCCCACCCCGGCCACAAGCGCAGGGCGCCGTCGAGCCACCCCATGTACCAGTCGGGCTGTGACGCGGAGCTCACCTCGGCTGGGCGGTAGGGGCCGTAGAGCCAGACGGGGTTGATCTGGGCCAGTCCCCCGAGGGCCGACAGGATGGCGGTGGTGAGGAGGAACACGGCCAGCCCCTTGGCGGCGAAGGTGGGCCACACCCGCTCGCCGACCACGTTGCGCTCGCTGCGCCCGGGCCCGGGGAACTGGGTGTGGCGCTGGCGGGCCACCAGCGCCAGGTGCGCCCCGACCAGGGCGACGATCACCGCCGGCAACAGCAGGATGTGGATGACGAACAGCCGCTCGATGAGGTCGGGACCCGGGAAATCCCCGCCGAAGAACAACGACGCCAGCCAGGTGCCGCCGACCGGCACGGAGATGGCGATGTTGTATGCGATGCGGAGCCCCGTGCCCGAGAGCTGGTCGTCGAGCAGCGAGTACCCCACGAACCCGTTGACGATCGACAGGATGAGCATGGCCACGCCGATCAGCCAGTTGAGCTCCCGAGGCCGGCGGAAGGCCCCGGTGAAGTAGATGCGCATCAGGTGGACCACGGTGGTGGCCAGGTACACGTTGGCGGCCCAGTGGTGGATCTGGCGCATCATCAGCCCGGCCCGCACGTCGAAGGACAGGTCGAGAGCACTCGCGTAGGCCTTCGTCATCTCCACCCCCTGCAGGGGGACGTAGCTGCCCTGGTACACGACCTCCTCGGTGCTGGCGTCGAAGAAGAAGGTGAGGTAGACGCCGGTGGCCAGCACGATGATCAACGACCACAGGGCGAGCTCACCGAGCAGGAAGGACCAGTGGTCGGGGAAAACCTTGTCGAGGGCCTTGCGGGCGAAACTGGCGGCGCCGAGGCGGGCATCGAACCAGCGGGCGGTGCGCCGGCTCAGCGGCGTGGCCTTGTGCACGGTCGAGCCTGCGCCCATCAGCTCGACCTCCCGCGGTCCCAGTAACCGCCCCCAACCGGAGCCGAGAAGTCGGCGGTGGCGATCAGGAAGCCCTGGTCGTCGACGTCGAGCGGGAGCTGGGGCAGGGGCCGGGCGGCTGGTCCGAACACGGGCTCCGCACCGTGGAGCACGTCGAAGGTCGACTGGTGGCACGGGCACAACAACAAGTCCAGCTCGGTCTGGTAGAGGCCGACCGGGCAGCCGGTGTGGGTGCACAGCTTGGAGTAGGCGACGACGTTCTCGACGGTCCAGCCCTCTCGGCCGGGCAACGGCACGAACTCACCGGGATCGAACTGCAACAACAAGGTGGGGGCGTCGGCGGCGCCCACGTGGCCCTCCGGCCACGCGGTGAGCAACTGGTTCCGGGCCAAGTCGCCGGGACGGATGGGGTGGCCTTCGCCGTCGACCAGGCGCAGCCGGCCCGCCCCACCAAAGGGGGTGGTGGCCAGGCCGGCGCCAGGCCGAGGGCCGAGCGAGCGGATCGGGAACACCGCGGCGAGGCCGAGGGCACCGAGCGCCCCGAGCCCGAGCTTGGCGAGCAGGCCCCGGCGGGCCAGCGTCTGCTCCCCGGCCTCGAACGAGGCGGTGAAGGCGGCCACCTCATCCTCGCTGGAGGCGAGCTCGGGGCGCTCCTCGGTGACTTCGTCCGAGGGCATGAAGCATCGGGCCCAGAACGCCACCCCGACCCCCATGCCTCCGAGCGCCAGGCCCAGGAAGGTCCCCTCCAGCTGCGGCTGACCACCGACGACGTAGACGACGGCGAGGAGCAGGGCGGCCACGATGCTCACGACGAACGCGCCGGCAACCACCAGCTCGGCCCGTCGGTGCTCACCGGTCGGTGGTTCCCTGCCGTCGCTCATCGACCTGCCTCCCTGTCGCTCGTGGGCTCTTGTCCGGCCTCGTCGGCGTCGTGGACTCGACGGCCGACGAGGAACGCGGCCAGGATCGCCCCACCGGTGCCGATCACGATGGCCACGAACCCCTCGGGGATCGGGCCCAGCCGTCCCAGCGACATCCCGCCCGGGTCGTTGAGGCGCTGCAGCTCCCCGATGTAGGCCACGATGCTGTTGATCTCCTCCTCGGTGAAGGCGCCGAAGGCCGGCATCTGTCCCGGGCCGATCAGCATGGCCTCGTAGATCTGAACCGGGGTCGCCTCCTCCAGGCTGGGAGCGTTCTGCCCGAAGCTCAGCGCCCCGCCGGCGCCGGCGGCGCTGTGGCAGGCGGCGCAGTGGGCACGGTAGAGGTCGCCGCCCTCTTGGAGGTGGCCGGTCCCGAGGTCGACCTCGGGGATCGGCAGGCCGTCGCCCAGAGAGGCCACGTAGGCGACCAGGTCCTCGATCTCCTCGGGGCTGTACACCGGGGGCTTGCGAGCCGCCTGCTCCTGCGGGCTGCCGTGGTGGGGCATGCGCCCAGTGGTCAGGTAGAAGTGAGCCGACGCGGCGCCGGCGTTCACCAGGGACGGACCGGTGGGGGTGCCGACGCCGCCGGGCCCGTGGCAGCTGACGCACCCGAGGCGGAACAACGCTTCGCCCGCGGCGACGTTGCCCGGGTCGTCGAGGTCCTCGAGGTCGACGACGTAGCCCAGCTCGTCGTCACCCTCTGGTGCCGCCGCCGCCGTGGCCCCGGTGCTGACGGCGACCACCAGCGCAGCGCCGAGCCCGAGCACCACCGGCACCAGGAGCAACAAGCGCGTGGCCGACTTCATCCGAGGACGTAGATCGTGAGGAACATCCCGACCCATACGACGTCGACGAAGTGCCAGTAGTACTCGGTCACCGTCAGGCCCTCGTCGAGCGGGGCCCGGGTGCGACCAGTGCCAACGCCGACGACGGCCAACATCAGCCCCAGGCCTCCGATCACGTGCAGACCGTGGAAGCCGGTCATAAGGTAGAAGATCGACCCGTAGGCGTGGCTGGCGAGGCTGAAGTGGAGGCCCCGGTACTCGAGGGCCTGGTTGGCCACGAACGCCCCACCCATGACCACGGTGGCGAGCACCCACTGGACCGCTCTCCGCCGGTCGCCGTGCTCGGCCGCCCGGGTCCCGGCGTGCATGGTGAACGACGAAGCCAGCAGCACGGCGGTGGCTGCACCCGTGCGCAGCGGGTCGAGCTCGACGCCTTCGGGTGGCCAGACGTGGTTCGCCGCCCGGAGCGCGAACCACCCGGCGAACAGGCCGGTGAAGAACATCAGCTCCGAAGCCAGCCACACCACGGTGCCGACCGCGAGCATGCTCGGGCCCCCGGCCTGGGGGCCGTCTCGAATGGCTCCCGCTGCGGGCTCAGCCACGACCTCAATGTCTACCCCATGGCGTCGGGCCGAGGGCAGCTCGGAGGCAAGGACGGGACGGGTTCGCGGCCGGGTACCGTCGCCGATGATGGGACCACTGCTGGCCCTCGACCCCGGGGCGGGCCTGGTCGTCGCCGTCGCCGGCCTGCTGTACCTCGGCGGGGTCCGTCGCCTCCACCCGCGCTGGCCCACCCGCCGCAGCATCGCCTTCGCCGCCGGGCTGGCCGTGGTCGCCCTGGCCACCCAATCGGGTCTCGCCGGCGCCGAGGCCGACCGCTTCAGCGTCCACACCGTCCAGCACGTCTTGCTCGGCATGGTCGCCCCGGCGCTGCTGGCACTCGGCGCTCCCGTCACCCTCGCCCTGCAGGCGGCGTCCCGGCCCACCCAGATCGTGCTCTTGCGGGTCCTCCACCGCGCCCCGCTGCGGGTGCTGACCCATCCGGTGACGGCGTGGGTGATCTTCGGCGGCTCGCTGGTCGTCCTCTACTTCACCCCGCTGCTGGAGCTGTCGCTCACCGATGAGGCGGTGCACGCCGTCGTGCACCTGCAGTTCCTCGCTACCGGCGGGTTGTTCTCCTGGACGGCCATCGGGGTCGACCCCGGGGGCTGGCGGCTGCCCCACGGGGCCAGGTTGTTGTTCGTGGTGCTGGCCGTGCCGGTGCACGCCATCGTCGGGCTGGCGGTGATGGGCGCCTCGGCGCCGCTCGCTGCGTCCTACGGCACCGGCGCCGCCGCCCTGGCCGACCAGCGGGTGGGCGGCGGGATCCTGTGGGCGACCGGCGACCTGTTCGGGGTGATCCTGTCCGGGGTGGTGCTGGCCCAGTGGATGGCGTACGAGGACCGGGTGGGCCGGCGTCACGACCGTCTCCTCGACGCCACTCCGCCTCGATGACGAGGACGGCGGTCATCGTCGACGCCGTGCGCACCCCCCTCGGAGGGCGCAACGGAGCGATGTCGGGGTGGCACCCCTGCGACCTGGGTGGCGAAGTGCTCGCCGCCCTGGCCCGGCGGGGCGACCTCGACCCCGTGCTGGTCGAGGAGGTGGTCGTGGGCTGCGCCACCCCGATGGGCGACCAGGGCCTCAACCTCGGGCGCAACGCCGTGCTCGCAGCCGGCTGGCCCGAGTCCGTGCCCGGCACCACCCTCGACCGCCAAGGGACCGCGTCGCTGGAAGCGGTGGCGAAGGCGGCCGCCGCGGTGGTGGCCGGCACCCACGAGGTGGTGGTGGCGGCGGGCATCGAGGTCATCACCACGACCCCGCCGGGGGCGTGGGTCACGCCGGGCAGCCGCCCCTTCGGTCCCCGGCTCGTCGCCCGCTACGCCTCGGCTGGCGGGCTGGTCCCTCCCGGGGTGGCCGCCGAGCGGGTGGCGGAGCGCTACGGCCTGGGGCGCGACGATCTCGACGGCCATGCCGCCGAAAGCCAGCGCCGGGCCGCCTCGGCCCGCCGCCTCGGCCACTTCACCCAGGAGATCTTGGCCGTCGATGCTCGCCAGTGGGACCGGGAGCGGCGCCAGGTCGTGGAGGTGGGCAGGGCGGTCGGTGCCGACGAGTGCATCCGCGAGGGCATCACCACCGACGACCTCGCCGGGTGCAAGCCCAGCTTCGAGCCCGGCGGGCGCATCACCGCTGGCAACAGCGCTCCTGCAGCCGACGGCGCCGCTGCCCTCCTGGTGATGAGCGAGGGGCGAGCCGCCGACCTCGGCCACGAGCCCCTGGCCCGGGTGGTGGCGACCGCCGGAGCCGCGGTCGACCCACTCACCATGCTCACCGGGGTGATCCCGGCCACGACGGCGGTGCTGCGCCGGGCCGCACTCGGCGTCGCCGACCTCTCCCGGCTCGAGGTCGACGAGAGCTTCGCCGTGGTGCCGCTGGCGTGGGCGGTCGAGCACGGAGCCGACCCCGCCCTGGTCAACGCTGACGGAGGTGCCATCGCCCTCGGCCACCCGCCCGGAGCTGCCGGGGCACGGGCACTGACGACCCTGGTGCACGGGCTGGCCAACAACGGGGGCGGCTATGGCCTCGTCACCGTGGGCGGCATCGGCGGAGTCGCCACCGCCATGGTCGTCGAGGCTGCGGCTCGAGTGGACCAACACCATTCACTCTGAGGAAACGCGCAGGAAACACCTGCTGGTCAGGCTCTCGGGGACCGTCAGCCGAGAGCACGGGAGTGAGGATGGACCTGGATACCGGTAACACCGCGTGGATGTTGATGGCGACGGCCCTGGTGCTGTTCATGACCCCGGGCCTGGCGTTCTTCTACGGCGGCATGGTGCGGAGCAAGAACGTGCTCGGCATGCTCATGCAGAACTTCTCGGCCATGGGCCTCATCGCCGTACTGTGGGTGGTGCTCGGCTTCTCTCTGGCCTTCGGTGACGCCGGCAACGGCGGCGTGCTCGGCAACCTCGACTTCCTCGGCTTGAAGGACGTCTCCGCCGACCTGGGGCCGGAGTTCTTCGCCCTGTCGATCCCGTTCGTGCTGTTCGCCGCCTACCAGATGACGTTCGCGGTCATCACGCCGGCGCTGATCACCGGGGCCACCGCCGATCGCATGAAGTTCAGCGCCTACCTGGCCTTCATCGGCACCTGGTTGATCCTGGTGTATGCCCCCGTCGCCCACTGGGTCTTCGGTGGTGGGTGGCTCTTCGAGCTCGGCGCCCTCGATTTCGCCGGCGGCGCCGTCGTGCACATGAACGCCGGAGCGGCTGCCCTCGCCGTGGTCCTGGTGCTCGGGAAGCGCAAGGGCTGGGGTCGAGACGCCATGTTGCCCCACTCGCTGCCACTGACCCTGCTCGGCACCGGGATCTTGTGGTTCGGCTGGTTCGGGTTCAACGCCGGATCGGCCCTCGGGGCCAACGCCGTGGCCGCCCAGGCGCTGATGAACACCTTCCTCGCCGCCTCCGCCGGGCTCTTGGGGTGGATCCTCGTGGAGCGGCTCCGGGACGGGCACGCCACGACGCTCGGCGCCGCCTCCGGCGTCGTCGCCGGCCTCGTGGCCATCACCCCCTGCGCCGGGTTCGTCGGAGGTCTGGCTCCGCTCGTCATCGGCTTCGTCGCCGGCGCGGTCTGCCTGCTCGCCATCTCGCTCAAGAACCGCTTCGGCTACGACGACTCGCTGGACGTGGTCGGCGTCCATCTCGTCGGTGGGCTGGTCGGGGCCCTGCTCCTCGGGTTGTTCGCCGACTCGGCCGTCAACGAGCTCGGGTTCGACGGGCTGTTCCTCGGCGGCGGCACCGGGCTGCTGGTGGACCAGATCATCGCCAGCGCTGCCACCCTCGCCTACTCCTTCGTGGCGTCGCTGGCCATCGCCAAGGTCATCGACGCCGTCATCGGCCTGCGGGTCAGCCCGGAGCAGGAGCTCGAAGGCCTCGATCGCAGCCAGCACGCCGAGACCGCATACCTGCTCACTGACGTGGGCTCATCGGGGGGCATGTCCGGTGTTCACATGCCGGACAAGGCGCCGGTCGCCTGACCGCTGGCGTGGGCGGACAGGGCTGGGGCTCGAGGCCTCAACCCTGTCCGCTGCCGTCATCGAAGCGTTGCCAACCGACGCTGGTGATCGTGCGGGCCTCGAAGAACACGCAGCCCTCGGGACAGGCGAAGGGCATGTCATCGTGGACGCCGAGGCGGCATCGCTGCACCACCCCCGCGGTGGTCGTGCGGGTCGAGTAGTGACGGCAGTCGTGACGCACCCCCATCGTCTCAGTGTGCCGGGCTACGGTCACCCTCACGGGGCCCACCGCTTCGACAAGGAGTCGCATGAAGCTCGTCACCGCCGTCATCAAGCCCCACAAGCTCGACGACGTGAAGCAGGCGCTGTCCGACTTCGGGGTGAAGGGCCTCACGATCACCGAGGCGTCGGGCTACGGGCGCCAGCGGGGCAAGACCGAGGTCTACCGGGGCACCGAGTACACCGTCGACGTGATCCCCAAGACGCGGATCGAGGTGCTGTGCGACCTGTTCGACGCCGAGGACGTTGTCGGGGTCATCGTGGCCGCGGCCCGAACCGGCAAGATCGGCGACGGCAAGGTCTGGATCACCGAGGTCGACCGGGTCATCCGCATCCGGACCGGGGAGACGGGCGACTCGGCGCTCTGATCACCCTCGGACCACCGCTGCCAGGGCGAGGTTCGCCGTGCTCCGGACCGCAGGTGGAGGCGGCGATCCTCCGCTCTGACCACCGGTCTGCCTCGATGCGCTCGCCGGGTCACCAGCAGGGCGGTGGGTCCTGGGTGCGTGGCCGACCGAACGCCGGTACCGCCACTGGGTCGAGGAAGCGATGACCGCGTCCGCACCAGAGGAGCTGCGGCGTCGGCGGGACGACGTCATCGCTGATCGCTCGTTGCGGGGGCGGGCCCTGTGTCGGGCCCTGGCCGGGGTGACCGACGAGTGGCTTCGGGAGCTCTACAGCGAGGTGGCGAACACCTTGCCGTCGGCTCGGGCGGCGCTGGTGGCGGTGGGTGGCTACGGGCGGGGCGAGCTGGCACCGGGGAGCGACCTCGACCTGTGGCTGGTGCACGACGGCCACTCGGACGGCGACGAGCTCGCCTCCTTGGCCGAGCGGGTGTGGTACCCGATCTGGGATGCCGGGCTCAAGCTCGGCCACGCCGTGTGCACCGTGCGCCAGGGCCTCGCCCTGGCCGCCGCCGAGCTCGACACGGCGACGGCCGCCTTGTCGGCCCGCCTGGTGGCGGGCGACCCCGCCCTGGCCACCCAGCTGGGAGAGGCGGCCGGAGCGCAGTGGCGCAAGCGATCGAACCGGTGGTTGGGTGAGCTCGGGCGGCGGGTGAGCGAGCGTCACGCCCGGGCCGGCGAGGTGGCCTTCCTACTCGAACCCGACCTGAAGGAGGGCCGTGGCGGCCTGCGCGACGTGCAGGCCCTGCGATGGGCCCAAGCGGCCCGGCCCGTTCTCCTCGATGGCGATGCCGCCGCCCTGGCGGCCGCCGAGGACACGCTGGTCGCCGTCCGGGTCGAGCTCCACCGACTGACCGGGCGAGGCTCCGACGAGCTGCACCTCGAGCGCCAGGACGACGTGGCCCGGGCGGTGGGCGACGGTGACGCCGACGCGCTCATGGCCCGGGTGGCGGCGGCGGCCCGTACCGTCGCGTGGACCGCCGACGAGGTGTGGCGGCGGCTGTCATCGTCCCTGGCAGGGCCACTGGGCCGCCTGTCCCGGCGCGACCGTCCCCTCGGCCCCGGCCTGATACTGCGCGACGGCGAGGTTCACGTTGAGACCGCCACCGACATCGGCGCTGACCCGACAGTGGTCCTGCGGGCCGGGGCCGCCGCCGCCAGGGCGAAGGTGGCGATCGACCGTCCGTCGCTGGACCGGTTGGCGGTCGAGGCGCCCGTCCTCGACGGCCGGTGGCCGGACCAAGGGCGCCTCGCCCTGGTCGATCTGCTCGCCACCGGCCATGCCGCCATCCCCGTGCTCGAGGCCCTCGACCAGCGGGAGCTGCTCCAGCGGGTGCTCCCCGAATGGGCTCCGACCCGGAGCAAGCCGCAGCGCAACGTCTACCACCGCTTTACGGTCGACCGCCACCTCTGCGAGACGGCGGCCAACGCCGCCAGCCTCACGTCCGGAGTGGCTCGTCCCGACCTGCTGCTCGTGGGGGCGCTGCTCCACGACTTGGGCAAGGGTTACCCGGGCGACCACACCGAGGTGGGCATGGACCTCATGGACCGCATCGCCCCCCGGATGGGCTTCGAGGGCGACGACGTCGCCACGCTCGTGGCGCTGGTGCGCCATCACCTCCTGCTGCCCGACGTGGCGACCCGACGCGACTTGTCCGACGACGATGTCATCCACGGGGTGGCCGACGCCATCGGCTCTCTCGCCACCCTCGACCTGCTCGCCGCCCTCACCGAGGCCGACTCCTTGGCCACCGGCCCCTCGGCCTGGGGATCGTGGAAGGCCGGGCTGGTGGCCGAGCTGGTGGAGCGGGTGGCACACGTCCTGCGGGGCGGGGAGGCCCGGGAGCTGCGCGGCGACGGCTTCCCCGGAGCTGCCGTGCGCCGCCTCATGGCCGGCGACGGGACCGTGGTCCAAGGTGAGGGTGACGTCCTGACCGTCGTCGCTCCCGACCGACCGGGGCTGTTCAGCCGTGTGGCCGGGGCCTTGGCGCTCGAGGGGCTGGCGGTGCGCTCGGCCGACGCTGCTTCGGGCGACGGCCGGGCCGCCTCCCAGTTCCTGGTGGAGCGGGGGCCCGGGAGCCTCGAGTGGGACCGCGTCACCGCGACCGTGCGCCGGGCGCTCGAGGGGCGTCTGGCGCTCGACGCCCGGCTCGCCCAACGGTCGCGTTCGTCTCGTCGTCGACCCCGGGCCACGTCGTTGCCCGCTCCCCCCCGCGTGCGCATCGACAACCACGCCTCGGCGTCGTCGACGGTGGTGGAGGTACGTGCGCCGGACGGCGTCGGCGTGCTGTACCGGATCACCACCGCGCTCGGCGAGCTCGATCTCGACATCCGTCTGGCCAAAGTGGCGACCCTCGGCAGCGAGGTCATCGACACCTTCTACATCCGTACCGCCGCTGGGACCAAGCTCTCGGACCGGGCCGACGTCCGGGAGCTGGAGCGTGCGGTACTGCACGAGCTGGCGGAACGCTGACGCCTCGCCGAGGGGGCGCCCTCCGGGACCGGCTGCCGAACTCGGAGCGAGGGTCGGGGCCCGGTCGCGGCAGTAGCATCGGCGGGCAGTGTCCAAGCAGGCTCAGCGGGAGAAACAGCGGGCCCGACGGGTCCGGCGGGAGCACGGGTTGCGGGAAGCGGCCGTCGTGGCCAGCCGTCCCCAGCGGCGCAGGGCCAGGGTCGCCGTGGCTCTGCTCGCCACCCTCGCCATCCTCTTCCTGGGGGTGCTCGGCAGCGTCGTGACCAACGAGGCGGCGCAGGAGCAACCGGGTCCGACCACCTCGGTCTCCGCGGCACCGGCAACCGGGTCACGCAGCACCGAGCCGCCCCCGTGTCCGGCACCGGACGGCAGCTCGGGGCGCCGGACGGTGTTCGACCGGGCCCCGGAGATGTGCATCGACGTGGGCAAGAGCTACCAGGCCCGGTTCGTCACCACCGCCGGGACCTTCGTCGCCACCCTCGACCCCCAGCGCTCGCCGCTGGCGGTGAACAACTTCGTGTTCCTGGCTCGCTACCACTTCTACGACGGGCTGCCCTTCCACCGGGTGGTCCCTCGCTTCTACGCCCAGTCCGGCGCGCCCGACGGGGCAGCCGTCGGCCCTGGCTACACCTACGCCGACGACCCGCTGCCCGAGCGGGGGGAGTACCAGGTGGGGTCACTGGTCATGGCCCACGAGCGCGCCGACGACAACGGCAGCCAGTTCGTCATCTGGCTCGGGCCCGAGGCCGCCGAGCTCGACCCGGTGTTCCCGCTGTTCGGCCAGGTCGTCGAGGGCCTCGACGTCCTCCAGGAGATCGGTGACGACGGGGGAACGGCCGCCGACCCCTCCCCGGCCACTCGTCATGTCATCGAACGCGTCGAGATCATCGAGTAGGGGTCGCTCTCCGCGTCTTTGCACCCAGTTGGTCACCTTCTGTGGCCAGCTGGTCACAATTGTTGACCTTCAGCCGGGGCTCAGCTAGAACAACAGGGTTCGCTGGGCGAGCCCCCCCCTGCGCGGGTGGGCGGTGCAGCGAGCGTATGGCCGACGGTCGCCGGGATGGCGAGCGACCGGCCCACCGCAATCACCAAGCAAGGAACAAACCTGTACCTACGAGCAGACGCGAAAGGAGGTGAAATTGGTGAAGAGTAAAAGAAATCCAGGAGCAACCGTCCGTGAGCGAACCGCCATCGGACTGCTGTTCACAGCGTTCTCGATGGTCGTGCTCATGCTGTTTGGTGGGACCGCCCATGCGGCGGAGGCCAGGGACGACAAGAGCACGAACGACGCGACGAGCGCGGACGAGAAGGCTCCTGGAGAAGAGAAGAACGCATCCAACGATGACGCCAAGAACGCATCCAACGATGACGCCAAGAACGACTCCAAGGGCGACAGCAACGCCAATACTGGTGGCGCTGGCGCTTCCGGCAACGACAGCGGGACGGCGGTCAAGCAGAACGCCGAGCCGCGGTACGTCTGCGGTACCGGCGGGTGCATCGTGATCGCCAACCAGAACGCGAACGTCCCCAACCAGGGGAATGCCAACGCGGCGACGGGCGGCAACATGGGCACCGGCAACGCGTCCGACAACACGGCTGGGACCGACCAGACCGGCGCCTCCAACGGCACCGGCGCGGCCGACTCCGCTTCGTCGGCGAATGGGTCCGGTTCGGGGACAGGCGTGTCCAACAACACGGCTGACACCGCGAACGACTCCGACGGCACCGCCACGATTGACACTGGCCATGCCACGGCGACCGGCAACCTTTCGACCACCACGGTCGAGCAGGTTGTCGATGTGGACACCACCGACAGGTGCGGCGACCGCGGCTGCCTTGGCAGCATCGTGATCGTCAACCAGGACGCTGACGTCGAGAACCAGGGTTCCGCGACGGCGACCACCGGGGGCAACACGGCGACCGGGAACGCCTCCGACAACACTGCGAACACCTCGCAGGACGCCGGGGCCGGGGGTTCCGTGGCCAACAACGGTGCGGAGACGACCAACTCGTCCAACGGCGACGCCGACATCAACACCGGCGACGCCAACGCGACGGGCAACGCCTCCACCACCGGGGTCAGCCAGATCGCCAACGTGACGGCAGCAGGCAGCCTCGGCGGCATCGTTCTCATCAACCAGTCGGGCAACGTCTCCAACTCGGGGACGGCAACGGCCAGGACTGGTGGGAACACCGCCGTCGGCAACGAGTCCGACAACCGTGCGAACACCGTTCAGGGTGCGGTCTCAGGCGCCGGTCCGCCCAGCGACAGCTCTGTCGCGAGCAACGACGGACTGGCGAGCAACTCGTCCAACGGCGACGCCACCATCAACTCCGGTGACGCCACCGCGACGGGGAACCACTCGACCACCAACATCACCCAGGAAGCCAACGTAACCACCACGGGTCGCTTCGGCGGCGTCGTGCTGGTGAACCAGGACAGTGACGTTGACAACAGCGGCAGGGCCCGGGCCAACACCGGCGGCAACAGCGCCACCGGCAACGACTCGGACAACGCCGCTCGCACCGAGCAGGACGCCGAGACGAACGGCAAGAAGGCCGACGACTCGGTGGCAGGGAACTTCGGGCTCGCCGAGAACACCAGCGACGGGTCCGCGACCATCGAAAGCGGCGACGCTCACGCCACGGGCAACGCGTCGACCACCAACGTGGCTCAGGTGGCCAACATCGACACCGGCGGCAAGTCCGGGGTGGTGCTGGTCAACCAGGACAGCGACGTGACCAACCACGGCAACGCCCGCGCCAGCACCGGCGGAAACGACGCCGCGGGCAACACCTCCGACAACGACGCCCGCAACGATCAGGACGCGGACGTCCACGGGGGCCGTTCCTCGGGCACCAGCGTCGCCGGCAACTTCGGCGAGACGGTGAACGAGTCCGACGGCACGGCGACCGTCGCCTCGGGCGATGCCACCGCCACCGGCAATGCTGCAACCACCAACGTCCTGCAAGAGGTCAACACCAATGGTGGTGGCTCCGCCATCATCAACCAGGACGCTGACGTCGACAACGAGGGCCGCGCTCGCGCCACCACGGGCGACAACGAGGCCGTCGGCAACGAGTCCGACAACGACGCCCGCAGCGACCAGGACGCGGATGTCCGCGATGGTCGTCGCGGTGGCGGTGACAACACCGTCGCCAGCAACTTCGGCAGCGCAGTGAACGACAGCGACGGCACGGCCGACATCACCTCTGGTGACGCCACGGCCGTGGGTTCCGCCGCGACCACGAACATCGCCCAGGTGGTGGACGTGGACGGCAGCGACTCGCGTCGGGGTGGCTTCGCCATCATCGACCAGGACGCCGACGTCGACAACGAGGGCCACGCCCGCGCCAACACCGGCGACAACGTGGCCATCGGCAACGCCTCGGACAACGACGCCCGCAACGACCAGGACGCGGATGTCCGCGGTGGTCGGGGCGGCGACGCTGTGGCTGGCAACTTCGCCAGCACCGAGAACCACAGCGACGGTACGGCCACCATCGAGACGGGTGAGGCCACGGCTACCGGCAGCCACGCCGACGTCGACATCCTCCAGGATGCCGATGTCGAGCTCCAGGATGCCGATGTCGAGGGCGGTCGTCGGGGCGGCTTCGCCATCATCGACCAGGACGCCGACGTCGACAACGAGGGCCACGCCCGGGCCAACACCGGCGACAACGTGGCCATCGGCAACGCCTCGGACAACGACGCCCGCAACGACCAGGACGCGGATGTCCGCGGTGGTCGTCGCGGCGATGGTGACGCGACCGCCACCAACGACGCGGTCACGACCAACGACTCCGACGGCACCGCCACCATCGAAACCGGTGACGCGCAAGCCGTCGGCAACGACGCCGACACCGAGATCGCCCAGGCGACCAACGCGAGCCTCTCCGGCCGCGGCGGCTTCGCCCGGATCGACCAGGACGCCGACGTCGACAACAAGGGCCACGCCCGCGCCAACACCGGCGACAACGTGGCCATCGGCAACGCCTCGGACAACGACGCCCGCAACGACCAGGACGCGGATGCCCGTGACGCCGGTCGCGACCGCGGCGGTCGTTGCGACTGTGGCGAGGGCGGCGACGCCGTTGCCACCAATAACGCCGAGACCAGCAACCACTCCGACGGCACTGCCAGCATCGAGACCGGCTGCGCCTGTGCCATCGGGAACAAGGCAACCACCAACATCGGCCAGCTCGCCGATGTCGAGCTCGACGGTGGCCGTGACTGCCAGAGCGACTGCGACCGCGGCTGCGACCGTGGCTGCAAGCGCGACTGCACGCGCGACTGCAAGCGTGACTGGAAGAAGTGTGACCGGGGCTGCGATCGTGGCCACGGCCGCGGCGGCTTCGCCCGCATCGACCAGGACGCCGACGTCGACAACGAGGGCCACGCCCGCGCCAACACCGGCGACAACGTGGCCATCGGCAACGCTTCGGACAACGACGCCGACAACGACCAGGACGCCCGTGCGGGCGACGGTCGTCGTCGCGACGGTGACCGCATCGCCACCAACGACGCGGTCACGAGCAACGACTCCGACGGCACCGCGATCATCGAGACCGGTGACGCCAACGCCGTCGGCAACGACGCAGTGACCAACATCGGCCAGCTCGCCGACGTCGACGGCGAGGGTCGGGGCGGCTTCGCCCGCATCGACCAGGACGCCGACGTCGACAACGAGGGCCACGCCCGCGCCAACACCGGCGACAACGTGGCCATCGGCAACGCTTCGGACAACGACGCCGACAACGACCAGGACGCCCGTGCGGGCGACGGTCGTCGTCGCGACGGTGACCGCATCGCCACCAACGACGCGGTCACGAGCAACGACTCCGACGGCACCGCGATCATCGAGACCGGTGACGCCAACGCCGTCGGCAACGACGCAGTGACCAACATCGGCCAGCTCGCCGACGTCGACGGCGAGGGTCGGGGCGGCTTCGCCCGCATCGACCAGGACGCCGACGTCGACAACGAGGGCCACGCCC
>JADDQY010000002.1 GCA_016781135.1 Actinomycetota bacterium | reverse complement strand
TAAACCTCGAGGTCGGGGGCGATCTCCCGCAGGTGGCCCGAGGCCAGGGCCTGCCCGGCCATGGTGAAGTAGACGAAACAGCTCCGAGCCCATCCACTCAAGCACGTCAACGTGGGCGCGGAAGGTGAAGCCGTGGTGGCGGTCGTCGCCGACGAGGGCGGCGTCCTCGAAGTGCTCGGGGCTTACCCCGGCAAGGAGGTCCCTCGACCCGTCGCATAGCTGGCCCCGGGACTCCGGCGTCACCCGATAGGACCCCATGGGCAGGCACCTCGTCGCCGTCCAGGCGAGCGGGAAGGAAGTTCATGGCCGGCGAGCCGATGAACCCGGCGACGAACAGGTTCACCGGGTTGTTGTAGAGCTCTTTGGGGGTGTCGACCTGTTGCACCTTGCCCTTGCGCAACATGCCGACGCGGTCGCCCAGCGTCATGGCCTCGGTCTGGTCGTGGGTGACGTACACCGTCGTGGTCCCCAGCCGGTTCTGCAGCCGGGAGATCTCGGTCCGCATCTGCACCCGCAGCTTGGCGTCGAGGTTCGATAGCGGCTCGTCGAGCAGGAACGCCACCGGCTCGCGCACGATGGCCCGCCCCATGGCCACCCGCTGACGCTGGCCGCCGGACAGGTTGGCGGGCTTGCGGTCGAGGTGGTCGCCAAGCTCGAGCACTCTCGCCGCCTCCTCGACCCGACGGGTGATCTCGGCGGCGTCGACCTTGGCCAGGCGCAGGGGGAAGGCCATGTTCTCGCGGACGGTGAGGTGGGGGTAGAGGGCGTAGTTCTGGAAGACCATGGCGATGTTGCGATCACGAGGCGACTTCTGGTTGACCACCTCGCCGTCGAAGCGCATCTCTCCGTCGCTGATGTCCTCCAGCCCGCAGATCATGTTCAACAACGTTGATTTCCCGCACCCGACGGCCCCACGAGGATCATGAACTCGCCCTCGCCGATGGTCATCGACACGTCGCTCACCGCCTCGTCCCGTCAGGGAACCGCTTGGTGACCCGATCCATCACGATCTCAGCCATGGTCCTCCTAACCTTGACGGCGCCGCTGGTGAGCCCGGCCACGATGCGGCGCTGGAAGACCAGCACCATGACGATGATGGGGACGGTCACCACCACGGCGGCAGCGGCGATCGATCCGGTCGGCTCCTCGAACTGCGACGTCCCGGTGAAGAACGCCAGCGAGGCGGGCACGGTGCGGGCCGAGTCAGTTGAGGTGAGCGAGATGGCGAACAGGAAGTCGTTCCAGGCGAAGATGAACACGAGGATGGCGGCGGTGAACACCCCAGGTGAGGCCAGGGGCACGATCACCCGCCGGAAGGCCTGGAAGGGTGTGGCGCCGTCGACCTGGGCTGCCTTTTCCAGGTCCCACGGGATCTCCCGGAAGAATGCGGCCAGCACCCAGATGGCGAGCGGCAGGGTGAGGGTCATGTAGGGGATGATCAGGCCCGGCCACGTGTCGTACAGCCCGACCGAGCGCCACATCTTGAACAGCGGCCCGATGATGGAGATCGGCGGGAACATGGCGATGGCCAATGCCCCCGAGAGGATGAGCCTCTTGCCCGGGAAGCGCAGGCGGGCGATGGCGTAGGCGGCGAGGGTGGCCAGCGTCACCGAGAACAGCGTCGCCAACAGGGCGATGCGATCGAGTTGCGCAGCGATGCGGTGAAGAACCCGCTCTCGAGGATCGACGCGTAGTTGTCGAAGGTGACCTCGCTGGGGATGAACCGGCCGTCGGTGAGGCTGGCGCTCGACTTGAGCGACAGCGACACGATCCACGCCACCGGGACGAGGGCATAGACCACGATCACGACCGTCCCGATCACCCACAGCGCCCGCTCTCGCCTGTCCTGGCCGGCCCCCGCAGCCATGGTCAGCGCTCCCCCCGGGCCTGGCCCAGGTCGGTGTTGAACCCCTTCACGAACAGGAAGGCGATGAGGATCACCAGGGCGAAGATGAGCACCGACACCGCCGAGCCGATCCCGAGGTTGAGCCGATTGATGAGCTGGTTGTAGCCGAGGATCGACACCGTCTCGGTCTGGTTCGCCCCCCGGGTCTGGATGAACACGGTGTCGAAGATGCGGAAGGCGTCGAGCGTGCGGAACAGCAGCGCCACCAGCACCGCCGCCTTCATGTTGGGCAGGGTCACCTTGGTGAAGCGCTGCCAGGCGTTGGCCCCGTCGACCTTTGCCGCCTGCTGCAGCACGTCGGGGACCACGGCCAGGCCGGCGAGCAGGAGCAGCGCCATGAACGGGGTGGTCTTCCCACCTCGGTCAGGGTGATCACGAGGAAGGAGCTGCCCCGCTCGGTGAGCCACGCCCGGTTGCTGCCCAGCCAGGTGTTGACGAAGCCGAGGTCGGGGGTGAACGCGAACTGCCAGGCGAAGGCGGCGACCACGGTAACGATGCCGTAGGGGACCAGGATCGACGCTCGCACCGTTCGCCGGCCGAAGATGGCCCGGTGCATGACCACGGCGAGGGCATGCCGAGCACCAGCTCCAGTGCCACCGACGCCACCGTGATCACCACGGTGGTCAGCAGGTCCTGCCACCACAGCGTGGCGGTGAGCACGTCGACTAGTTGCGCAGTCCCACGAAAGCCCGCTCGCCAGGGAAGCGCGGGTCATAGCGCTGCAGCGACAGCCACACGGCGTAGGCGATCGGGTAGGCGGTGACGGCCAGCATCACCAGCACCGCCGGCGCGCACAGCAGTCACCCGAGCTTGCGCTCGGCCCGGGCCCGGTCCGACAGCCCGTGCCCCCGGGTCGGCGCCGAGGGCGCCGGGTCGGCGGCGTCCGCCGCCTGCTCGGCGAGGATGGGCTCGGCGGTCTGGCTCACCGTCTCGGCTCCGTTGGTGCCCTCACAACAGCCCCCGCGAGTCGAGCGCCTTGTTGACCATGTCCTCCAGGTCGGCCAGATCGGCCTGCGGGTCGATGCGATCGGGCGGGTGGAGGCTGCGCTGGATGGCAAGCGAGATGTCGCTGTAGGCAGGGCTCACCGGCCGGGGGGCGGCGTCTTCGAGCGAGGCCCGGACGACGTCGGCGAAGGGGTAGACCTCCCGCAGCCCCGGGTCGTCGTAGAGACGGCGATGGTCGGCGGCAGGCCCCCCTCGGTGGCAGCCACGATCTGGTGCTCGGCCGAGCGGATGCAGGTGGCCGCCTCGAACGCCAGGTCGGGGTGCTCGGAGAAGGCGCCGATGCCGAGGTTGATGCCACCGAGCGGCGGGCGGCTGGGCTGGCCAGGGACCACCTGGGGCCAGCGGGCCCATCCCATGTTCTCGAAGATCTCGGGAGCGTTCTCCGGGCGCTCGGGTAGACGAAGGGGTAGTTGATCATGAACGTGGAGTTCCCGGTCTCGAACGCCAAGCGACCGTCGTCCTCCTGAGCGTTCGACAGTGACGGATCGGCCGCCTGGGACGTCGCCACGCCGCGCATGACCTCCATGGCGTCGATGGCCGGCTGCCCGAGTGCCACTTCGGCGTCGTCGCCTTGGCCCGTGATCACCGAGCCGCCTGCCGACGCCAGCAAGGAGTTGAACCACACCGTGAGCCCCTCGTAGCGGGCCCCCTGGACCTGGATGGTGCCCTGGGGCCCGATCGCCTCGGCCATCGCCACCATCTCGTCCCAGGTTGCCGGGGGCTCGGGGACCCGGTCGGTGCGGTACCAGAGCAGCTGGGTGTTGGTGGTGAACGGCGCCAACCACAGGGTGTCCTCGTAGGTGGCCGAGGCTACGATGGCGTCGGGCACGCCGGCTGTCACCGCCTCCGCCGCCTCGCCCCGCCACGGCAGGAGCCACCCGGCTTCGGCGAACTCGCCGGTCCAGATCACGTCCATGCCCATGATGTCGATGTCGGCGTCGCCGGCGGCCAGGCGGCGCACCAGCTGCTCGCGCTGCTCGTCTGCGCTCGACGGGAGGGCGGCAACCCCGATGCGGTAACGGCCGTCCGCCGCTTCGGAGCAGTCGGCGGCGGCCTGGTCGTACGCTCCCGACGGCTCGTCGAAGACGTACCAGGTGAGTGTCGGCACGCCTGCTTCGCCGCCACTCCCGCCGCATGCCGCGAAGGCGAGGGCACCGAGGGCGACGCACCACCGCATGCGTCGCCGACCCTCCTGGCCCCTCCGGCGTTCGGCCATCTCGTCCCCTGACCGCCTGTCCCGCCGTGCCCCCGCCCCGGGGACGGGAACCGGTCGACGCCCCCGGCGGTCAGGGCTCTCCCGGGCCCGCCGCCCGAGCGCGCTCCACGGCGACGAGCGCCTGACGCAGCTGGGCGATCCACTCCGCCTGATGGCGCTCGACCAGGCGGACGCACCACGCCAGCGCCTCGCTGCGGCTCTTCGCCACGCCGGCGTCGATCAGGGTGTCGAGGACCGCTCGCTCGCCCAGACGCAGGCGAGTCATGACCGGTACGGCCAGGGCGCTGAACACCAGCCGCTCACCGCCCCAGATGACCCCCCATGACACCTTGCGGCCGAAGATGTGCTCGGCCTCGGCGGCGATGGCCATGCGGGTGTCACGGGTCTCCTCACGAAAGCGGGTCACGCGGTTGCGGCTGGAGGCGGTGCGCCCGGGTGCCGGCGGCAACGGTTCGGTGCTGGCGAGGGGGCCCAGCACCACGATCTCCTCCCGATCCAGGGCCACCTCGAGGGGGCCGCTGAACCACTGCGAGGGAACCCGGCGGGCGAACCACGCGGCCACGTCGTCCACCGTCAGCCGCTCGCCCGACAGCACGGGCACGACAGTACGCCGCTGGGGAACGACCGGCTCAGCCCTCGCCGGGGAGGATCAGCCCAGCTCTCGCCACCCGCCGGACTGTGGAGGCACACCGCCGCGCCCACGCAGGCGCACCAGGGCGGCCACCGCCCCGCTCAAGGCGAGGACGGCGGCGGCACGACCCAGGGCCCGCACCGCTCAGTCTTCACTGGGGCGACACGGGGCGCGGAGCTGGAAGTCGGCCGGCGCGGCCACCCCGCCGGTCGTGTCGTCCACCGGTCCCACCGTAGCCTCCCACGAGGTCGGCGAGCCGGGGTCCGGCGAGGACCCGGGGGGCGTATCGTTGCCCTTGGCGACGCGGGCACCGTGCCCGCCTCGTGAGGAGGAACCGCCGTGCGTTCCAGCAACAACCCTGCCCTCACTCGGAGTCCGGCCTTCACCGGTCGCCCCGTCCCCGACACCATCGACCCCCTCGAACAGGCCTACCTCGGGCCGAGCGCCACCGCCAGGCAGACGGGGCGCATGACCGTCGAGGTCGTGGTCGAACGCACCACGCTCCTGTTCGCCATCGCCCTGATCACCGGCGCGGCCACCTGGGCCCTCGGCCTCGACGGGCTGGCCTTCCCCGCCGGGCTCGTCGGGCTCGTGCTCGGGCTCGTCATCATCTTCAAGCAGGTCACCAACCCGGCGGCGATCATGGCCTACGCCGCCATCGAGGGCGTGTTCCTCGGTGGCATCAGCAAGTACTTCAACACCGCCTACCCCGGGATCGTGGTCCAAGCCGTCGTCGGTACCGCAGCGGTCGCGGCGATCATGCTCGGCCTCTACCGCAGCGGCCGGATCCGGGTCACCCCGAAGTTCACCAAGATGGTGGTCGCCGCCACCATGGGGTTCCTCGTGCTGATCGTGGTCAACCTGGTCGCCGGCTTCTTCACCGACGGGGGTCTCGGGTTGCGTGAGGGTCCGCTCGGCATCGTCGTGGGCCTGTTCGCCATCGGCCTCGCCTCGCTGAACCTCGTGCTCGACTTCGACCTGGTCGAGAGCGGCGCCCGCCAGGGCGTCCCCGAGCGCTATGGCTGGTTCGCCGCCTTCGCCCTCATGGTGACGCTGGTGTGGCTCTACATCGAGATCTTGCGCTTGCTGGCCATCCTGCGGGGCAACGACTGAGCAGCTTCAGCCGGTCGCCGCGGTCCAGCCCGGTTCGGATGAGGCTGCCGCGGCGGAGCGGCGGCGCGGGAATCGAAGGGGATGGCGCTCCTCGACGGTGAAGGGCCAGTGCCATTCCCTCGGCGATGTGGGGCTGGCTGTGGAGCCGGGAGGTGCCAGACGGGCGCCTGGTTGCCCGGCCGTCAACAGTGCCTCTGAGAGGACTGCTCTGTCCGCCGAACAACTCGCCTCCCAAGCCCGGTGCGCGGCCGAGGTCGACGCCGGAGACGAGGCGATGGCGTTCGGTGGCGGTGGTCGGTCATCCAGCCCATCACACCAGGGCGGCGATGATGTCGACCAGGACGAGGGCGGCCAACGCCAACAGCAGGATCGCCACGATCGTCTTGCGCCACCGGTACACGGCCGCGACCGTAGAGGCTGCGCCAGCAGGCGCAGCCGCTACGATGTCCCCGGGGCGCCGCTGGAGGACTACCGTTTTTCGGCATGGCGAGCGAGCAACCCAGCCATCAAGAGGTCGTCGAGGCCACCGCCGAGGCCGAAGCCACCATGCGTCCGCAGTCGGTGCCCGTGAACATCTACGAGACGAGCGGTGCGCTGGTGGTCGTGGCTCCGCTCCCGGCGGTCGTCGCCGAAGACGTCACCATCGAGCTACGTCCTGGGCGCCTTCGCTTCTGGGCTCGCCTGCGTAGTGCCGGGCCCCGGGAGTACCTCGTGAAGGAGTGGGACTACGGCGGGTACGAGCGCGAGATCGAGGTGCCCGATGACTACGGCAGCGGGGTCGAGGCTTCGATTGCCAACGGGCAACTGGCCATCCGGGTGCTGCGGGGCGAGCCGGTCGAGTCGATCAACATCCAACCGACCGCCACCTGAGACTCTGCGCTCCTCGTCGTTGCCCTGTTGACCAACGAGGAGGCATGCGGCTGTGCCTCCGAGGAGGAGCGTGCAAGGCTGCGCTCGTACGATCGGCGGCGGCGAGACGATGGTCAGGGCAAAGCCCCGCAACCCGTAGGGAGCAGGGCTTTCGCCCAGGCTGACTCTCGGACGCTTGGTCCGGATCAGCTATGCCTCGCAGTTGGTCGTCGTCTCGGCTTCACACCGGTCGGTCCCTTCGCCACCGTTGGCACCGTCGTTGCCTGGACTGAATCGGCCTGGGTTTGCCGGAGGCTCGTCCGGTTGGTTTCTCAGGCCGCGG
>JADDQY010000121.1 GCA_016781135.1 Actinomycetota bacterium | reverse complement strand
CGGTGATGGCGGGGTAGAGCGGGAGCGACAGGATCGAGCCGGCGAGGGCTTCTGCACAGGGGAACTGACCCCGGAGGCCGAGGTCGGGGAAGGCGGGCTGGAGGTGGATCGGTGTTCGGTAGTGGACCGAGGCGCCGATCGCCGCTGCGTTCAGCGACGCCAGCACCGCATCGCGATGCGGGACCCGAACGACGAACAGGTGGTGGGCATGGTGGGCGCCCATCGCCGTCTCCAGGACCCGCACCTCCTCCATCGGCTCCAGTCGCTGAAGATAGCGGCTCATGGCCCCGGCACGTGCTGCCTGGGCAGCGCCGAAATGAGGGAGCTTGGCGGTCAGGAAGGCGGCCTGGAGCTCGTCGAGGCGTTCGCAGAAGCCGGACACGACGTGGACGCCCTTGGACTCCTCACCGTGGCTGCGCAGCAGGCGCACCCGGTGGGCGAGCTCGGCGTCTGCGGTGGTGACCGCCCCGCCGTCGCCGAGCGCCCCCAGGTTCTTGCCCGGGTAGAAGCTGAAGGCGGCGGCAGAGCCCAACGAGCCGGTGGGGCGGCCCCGCCACGCCGCCCCCAATGCCTGGGCCGCGTCTTCCAGGAGGAAGAGCTTGTGGCGCTGGGCGATGGCACGGAAGCGGTCGCCGTCGACGGGTTGTCCGTAGAGGTGCACGGCGGCGATCGCCGCCGTCCGCTCGGTGATCGCTGCCTCGACCGCGTCGGGGTCGAGCAAGGCCGTGCTCTCGTCGGCGTCGGCCAGGACCGGCGTGGCCCCGGTGGCGACCACCGCCTCGGCAGTGGCAAAGAAGGTGTTGGGAGGAAGGACGACCTCGTCGCCCCGCCCGATCCCTGCAGCCTGGAGAGCCAGGTGGAGTGCGGCCGTTCCCGACCCCACCGCCACCGTATGCGGCACCGACACTCGCTCGGCCAGCGCCTCCTCCAGCCGTTCCACCTCCTGGCCCCCGACGAACGTCGACGACGACAGGACCCGTTCGAAGGCGGCTCGGAGATCAGTGATCAGTGGCTGGTGGCCGAGCTGCAGGTCGACGAGTGGAACCGGGTGCTCGAGCGTGGCTCCCGACGCTACGCCGTGTCGCGGTTCCACAGCACCGCCTTCGGTGTCCGGGCCAGGATGCGGAGATCGAGCAGTGGGCTCCACTCCCGCCAGTAGCGGATATCGAGCTCGACCATCTCTTCGAAGCTGAGACGGCTGCGGCCGCTCACCTGCCACAACCCGGTGAGACCGGGCTTCACCGCCATGCGATCCCAGGTCGCCCGGTCGTACAGGGCGGCCTCTTCGGGCAGGGGGGGCCTCGGTCCGATGACGCTCATGTCGCCCCGCAGGACGTTCCACAGCTGGGGGAGCTCGTCGATGCTGAAGCTGCGCAGCAACTTCCCAACCGTGGTCCTGCGGTCGTCGTCGACGATCTTGTACATGCCGTCCTGGGGTTCACCCTCGCCGTTGATGAGGGCAGCGACGTACGCCCGGTGCTCACCGTCGTCGCTGCCGGCCCGCATCGTTCGCAGCTTGAAGAGACGAAACGGTTGCCCGCCGGCGCCCACCCGAGTCTGGGTGAACAGCGCACCCCCCTTGCTCTCGGCGACGATGGCCATGGCGGCGACGGCCAGAAGGGGGAGGGCGACGACCAGGGCGATGACCGCGATGACCACGTCGGTGGCGCGCTTGAGAGATCGGCACAGGGGCGGGAGCACCTCCGCCGGCTGATCAGCAGCCTGGGTGGCTGTCGGGCCCCTGGTGGGGCATTGCTCAGCGTCGGCGACGCCGATGGTCGTGCCGCCTGGCGCTGCGAGCGGGGCGAGTACGACCCGAAGCGGGATCAGTTCGATTGCTCGCTCAGCTTGCTCGCCCATGTATCCGCCGTGCCTCCTGCTTCGACCCCTGCAGTGGCTGCTCACCGCTGGGGAGAACTCACCCTGGTGACGACGACCTCGGGGACGTCGACGTCGACGAAACGAGAAAGCGGAGGCCGTTGCGGTGATGCGATGAAGGCTGAGATGTCGAGCGGCATACCGCTCGACGACGCTCCTGTATGCCGCTGTCAGGTCCTGGACGGGCGGCG
The DNA here is from genome assembly GCA_016781135.1 of Actinomycetota bacterium. GTDB lineage: Bacteria > Actinomycetota > Acidimicrobiia > Acidimicrobiales > CADCSY01 > JADDRA01. The sequence continues at coordinate 24,516 of JADDQY010000121.1, read as the reverse complement.
GCCCAGACGCAGGATCAGGCCGCCAGCGGCGATGGCACCGGCGCCCAGGGCGGCGAGACCGACGACGTCGCCACCGGTCACCGGCAGGCCCCGGCTGGTCGATGGGGCGGTCGCCTGGACGCCGGCTCTGACAACGCTGGCTGGGCCAGCCGCAACACCGACATCAGGGTTGGCGGCAACGACTTGGGTGAGCGTCTGGCTGTCAGTCGGCGAACCGGCCAAGGGAGGCTGTGGCGTCACGTACTGGGCCGACGCCGGTCCGGCCAGCGCCAGCGACCACACCCCGGTGGCGGCGGCGGCGATCAGGAGCCGTAGCCGTGGAGGCTGCCCCTGCCGCGTCGAAGGATGACCACGACCGATTGACCGCTGCATGCGACACCCGCCCTTTTGCGTCGACTCATCTAGGTACCGGGCTGGTACTTCGTGCCCGAGCTGCAGCGTTCGGGCCATCCTACTACCCCGTCGCCGCTCCAGCCATGGCAAATCGGTTACGTTCGCCCGCCCCTCACCACGCCAGCACCTCGGTGTGGTCGTCCTCCCAGGCCCGGTCCCCGGCCCGCCACGAGATGGCCGGCGTACGAGCCGACGGGAGCACCTCCATCGGTGCGGGCCCGGGGGGAAGCTCGAAGCGCAGGGTCAGGGTCCGTTCCTCACCACGGGGGATCTCGACGGGTACGGCGACCACCCGGGTGGGGCCGTCGGGCCCAGCTACCGCCAGCTGGTCGAAGCCGTCGAACCGTCCAGAGCCCGCCGAGCCGGGCAGGGTGGCCGCCACCAGGCCGACGTAGGTGCCGGGCGCCACGGTCAGCGGAGGAGACGGGCCGAGGATGTAGGAGGGCTCCTCGGCGCTCGCCAGGTTCTGGAGCCGCAGCTCGACCGAGACGGCGGTCAGCTCCGGACCTGGGGCCACCTGGAGGTGGGCATCCACTTGGAGGTAGGGGTCGAGCTTGTTGCCTCCCCGGTTGAGGAGGGCGATCGACAGCTCGTCGCCGTCGAGGGCGCCGTCGACATCCATCGCCTCCCACCCCTGCTGCACCTGCGGTCGCACCGACCAGGCCAGCAGGTGGCGGGCCCGGGCGGTGACGGCCAGCTCTTCGGCCAGCAGGCGGCCATCGAGGTGTGGGCGCTCGAGGGCTTCCAGCGTCGCTCGGGCGACACCGGCCAGCCGCCCTCGCCGGGCCTCTTGGTTCGTCGGGTCCCCCAGGTCGACACCGACGTACTGGTCATGGAGCAGGTCCTGCACCACGTTGTCGGCGTCGATCTGCTCGCCCTTCACCTGGATCGGACCTCCGGCCCGCAGCAGGGCCTGCAGGGCGATCACGTCCAGGGCGAGCACGCCGTCCACCTCCTGGCCTCGGGCCGCGGCCCACATCCTCGCAGCCAGGGGAGCGGTGATGTCGAAGCGGGGCGTGACCCCGAGGTTGCGCCACTCCCGTCCTGGCTCCAGCCACCCCCAGCGATCGGCGAGGTCGCCCTCGACCGGCACCGACTCGGGCAGTTGGAAGTCGTTGGTGGGCACGATCTCGCCGACGCTGAGCCGGCCGTCGGTGATGCTGAGCGTTCCCACCGTGAGGAACATCCCCGAGCCCGCCCGCATCTCGGCGTTGTTGGCGAGCAGGAGGAGCTGTGTCGAGTCGCCGGTGAACAGCTCGGCCAACCCTCCGGCCGCCATCTGTGCCCGCCCTGTCGAGCCCAGCAGCTCGGTGAGCTCCTCCTCGGCCCGGGCGCGACCGTCGGCAAGGGGTCCCACCAGGGCGTCGTCCGGTCCGAGGTCCACGGTCCGCAACCGCTCCTCGGCTGCTCGCGCCACGTGGGCAAGGTCGATCAGCAGCCGGGCCCGGTCGGGACCCGAGGGCAGCCCCCCCTCCAGGCGTTCCCGCACCTGGCCAAGGGCATCAGCGGCGGTCCCGGCGACCACGGCGCCGGCGTGGCTGAGGTGGTCGACCGAGCGCAGCTGGCGTCCGATCACGGGGAGCGCCCGCAGCGGCGACACCACGAAGGAGCGAACCCGGGCCCGGGCGGTGTCGAAGTGGGCCTCGGCGTCGACCAGGCGGGCGAGACCCTGGTCGGAGTCGACCGTAGAGACCGAAGCCTCCGCCCTCACCTCCTCGAGCGCGGCGCGGCCGGCCCGGACCGAGAGGCCGGCGGCGACAAGGGTGACGGCCGCCCCGACCAACCAGACGGCGACGGCGACGATGACGAGGACCTTCCGGCGCTTCCTGCCCCGACGCCGTCCAGCTTGGGCTAGCTGCTGCTCCTCATCGCTGGCTCCGGGTTCGCCTTCATCAGCCGGAGCGATCGCCAAAGCCGCCCCCCAACTCGGGATAGGGGGTGAACTTCGAGCACAGCGTGCTCACCTCGTCGCCCACCGCGGCCAGCTCGGCGTCGTCGTCGCGTCCTCGCAGGGCCCGGGTGATGAGGTGGGCGACGGTTGCCATCTCGTCGGTGCCCATGCCGGCGGTGGTCATGGCCGGCGTACCGAGGCGCAGCCCGCTGGTGACGAAGGGGGAGCGGGGGTCGTAGGGGATGGTGTTCTTGTTGCAGGTGATGCCTGCCCGGTCGAGGACCTCCTGGGCGGCCTTGCCGGTGAGCTCGGCGTCGAACGGCTGCAGGTCGACCAGCACGAGGTGGTTGTCGGTGCCTCCCGACACGAGGCGGAAGCCCTCAGCGGCGAGCGCTCGGGCCAGGGCCTGGGCGTTGGCCACCACCTGGGCGGCGTAGGCGCGGAACTGGGGCTGGGCCGCTTCGAAGAAGGCCACCGCCTTGGCGGCGATGACGTGTTCGAGGGGGCCGCCCTGGAGGGTGGGGAACACCCCCTTGTCGATGGCCTTGGCGTGCTCCTGCCGGCACAGGATGCACCCGCCTCGGGGGCCGCGCAGCGTCTTGTGGGTGGTGAAGGTCACCACGTCGGCCAGCGGCACCGGGTTCGGGTAGGCGCCGCCGGCGATGAGGCCGGCGTAGTGAGCGGCGTCGAAGAGGAAGAGCGCCCCCACCTCGTCGGCGATCTGGCGGAAGGCGGCGGCGTCGATGAGCCGGGGGTAGGCGGTGGCCCCGGCGATGATGAGCTTCGGCCGGCGCTCGCGGGCCAGGTCGCGCACCTGGTCGTAGTCGATCCGCTCGTCCGAGCGGGTGACCCCGTAGGTGACGCCCTGGTAGTAGCGCCCGCTGATGTTTACCGCCTGGCCGTGGCTGAGGTGGCCGCCCTGGTCGAGGCGCATGCCGAGCAGGGTGTCACCGGGCTCGAGCAGGGCCAGGCACACGGCCAGGTTGGCGTTGGAGCCGGAATGGGGCTGCACGTTGGCGTGGTCGGCGCCGAAGAGCTGCCGTACCCGGCGCCGAGCCAGGTCTTCGGCCTCGTCGACGATCTGGTTGCCGCCGTAGAAGCGCCGGCCCGGGTAGCCCTCGGCGTACTTGTTGGTGAGCACCGATCCGGTGGCCGCCAGCACCGCCGGGGAGGTGAAGTTCTCCGAGGCGATCAGCTGCAGGGTGGTGTTCTGACGAGCGGTCTCCCGGTCGATGATCGACCACAGCTCGTGGTCCCGGGGCAAGCTCACGAGTCGTTGCCGCAGTCGTGCTCAAGGGCGGTGATCTTGTCGACCCGCTCGGCGTGGCGGCCCTCCTGCCAGGTGGCGGAGAGGAAGGCATGCAGTGCCTCCTGAGCCACCTCCCCGCCGACCAGGCGGGCGCCGATGCACACGACGTTGGCATCGTTGTGCTCCTTGGCCAGGCGGGCCGAGGTGACGTCGTGGACCACGGCGGCCCGCACCCCGTCGATCTTGTTGGCGGCGATCGAGATGCCGATGCCCGTACCGCACACGCACACGCCGAGCTCGTTGTCGCCGCTGGCGACGGCTCGGCCCACCGCCGCCCCGAAGTCGGGGTAGTCCACCCGTTCGTCGCTGGTGGTGCCCACGTCGGCCACGTCGTGGCCGCCCTCGCGCAAGAAGCCGGCGAGCTCCTGTTTGAGGGCGAAGCCGGCGTGGTCGGATCCGATGGCGATGCGCACGGTCAGCTCTCCTGGGTGATGGTTGGGGACGAGGATGCGGGACGGTGGCTGGTGGTGGTGGGGGGAGGGAAGGCGAGGTCGGCCAGTCGCTCGACGAGCTCGGCGAGCTCGGCGGCGGTGGCCTCGTAGAGGTCGTCGGCACGCCCGATCGGATCCTCGACGTCGTCGGCCGGATCGTCGCCCAACAGGTCGGCGGGCCGGCGGCCGAGGCCGACGAGGTCGAGCCACGCCGACAGCGGCTGATCGGGGGGGCGGGGCCCGATCGCCTTGGCCCGGCGGACGAGCTCTTTGAGGGTGAACGCGCGAGGCCACGCCTCGGGGGAGGCGAGCACCGCCTCGCGGACGTGGCGGCGGGCCATGCCGATCACCAGGTCGGCCGCGCCCACCTCGTCGCCGTTGATCGTGCGGCTGCGGTGGTCGCCGAGATCGAGGCCCCGAGCCGCCATCGCCCGGACCGACCCAGGCGACGCCGCGACGCCGCCCCGCAGCTCACCCGCCGAGCGGACCCGGGCTCCGACCCCCAGGGCGTCGAGGCGGTGCTGGAGCAGGACCTGAGCCATGGGGGAACGGCACTGGTTTCCCGTGCACAGGACGAGGATCTCGATCCACCGAGTCTACCGAGGCGGTCGGTCGGCTTCGTCGACCACCTCGGTCCGGTTCCCCATGCCTGGGCCGGAGGCGACGATGTCGGCGAACGGGACCGTTCCCTCTCGGAGCAGCCGCACCTCGTCGCCGACGCAGGACACCACGGTCGAGGCTGCCCCGGCGCAGCGACCGCCGTCGAGCACCAGTCCCACCTCGTCGCCCAGCTCGTCGACGACCTCCAAGGCGGTCTCTGGGGTGGGACGGCCGTGGACGTTGGCGCTGGTGACCGCCAGGGGCCCCAGCCGGGCGGCCAGCGCCACCGGCACCGGGTGGGCGGGGAGGCGCAGCCCGACGGTCTCGTCGTCGGGCCCGCCCAGCTCCAGCCCGGCGCCGGGTCGCCGGCGGACGACCACGGTGAGGCCACCGGGCCAGAACCGCTCCATCAGGCGACGGGCCACATCGGGAAGGTCGTCGCCGGCCAGCGCCCGGGCCTGGTCGACGTCGGCCACCAGCACCGGCAGGGCCACGTCGGGCGGGCGCCGCTTCATGGCGAACAGCCGGGCGGCAGCGCCTCGTCGCTGGGCCAGCACCGCCAGCCCGTAGACGGTGTCGGTCGGCACCACCACCACTCCTCCCGACCCGAGCACATCGGCGGCGCGGTCGATGGCGGCTGGGCTAGGCGGTGCGCCCGAGGCGCACAGGATGGTCGCGGACGTCACTGGCGGGCGACGACCATGCGGTCGCGGCCGGCCAGATCGGGTCGTACCTCGACCTCGGAGAAGCCGACCGCCCGAGCGGCGGCGCTGACGGCGCCTGCCTGATGGGGGGCCAGCTCCACCACCAGGGCACCGGGGCGGGCCAACCACCGTGGTGCTTCGTCGACAATGCGCTCGAGGTGCTCGAGGCCGGTGGCGCCGGCCACCAGCGCCGCCGCCGGCTCCCATTCGCGCACCTCGGCGGGTAGGTCGTCGCCGGCGGCGACGTAGGGGGGGTTGGCCACCACCACATCGACGGTGCCGGCGAGCTCGGAAGGAAGAGCCGAGAACCAGTCACCCTCCACCAGGCGGACCCGCGTGCCGGGGCGCCCGATCCCGGCCGAGTTGGCTCGGGCCACGGCGAGGGCCTCGGGCGACGCGTCACTGCCCCAGACCGTGGCGGTGACCACCTCCACCGCCACCGACAGGGCGATCGCTCCCGACCCCGTGCCCAGGTCGACCACCGTGCTCGGCCGGCCGCCGGCCAGGCGCCGCAACTCGACCAGCGCCACCTCCACCACCTGTTCGGTCTCGGGGCGAGGGATCAGCACCCGGCGGTCGACCAGCAAATCGAGGCGGCGGAAGCCCCACCGCCCCACCACGTACTGCAGCGGCTCTCCCGCCGCCCGGCGCTGCACCATCGCCACCAGGTGCGCCCCCGCCCGGCGGGGCACGGTCTCGTCGAGGTGGGCCACCAGCTCGCCTCCGTCGAGGCCCGACGCCCGCTCCACCAACCGGCGGGCGTCCACCTCCGGGCTCGCCAGCCCCGCTGCGTCCAGCGCCTCGCGGGTCTCGCCCAACACCCGGCGCCAGGTCAGGTGCTCCTGGTTCGTGGACGCTTCGAACGGCTCAGCCAACTGGATCCTCCACCAAGGGCGCACAAGGAGGCGGAGTCACGCTCCAGCCAGCTGCCGAGCCCGCTCGTCCTGGCGCAGGGCCTCGGTCAGCTCGCCCAGGTCACCCTGGAGCACCTTGTCGAGGTTGTAGCTGGTGAAGCCGATCCGGTGGTCGGAGATCCGGTTCTCCTTGTAGTTGTAGGTGCGGATCTTCTCCGAGCGCCCGCCTGTGCCCACCTGCCCCCGTCGCTGCTCGGACAGCTCGGCCGCCTGGCGATCCTGCTCGGCCTTGAGCAGACGCGAGCGCAACACCACCAGCGCCTTGGCCCGGTTCTGGATCTGGCTCTTCTCGTCCTGCATGCTCACCACGATCCCGGTGGGCCGGTGGGTGACGCGCACCGCCGAGTCGGTGGTGTTGACGCTCTGGCCGCCCGGCCCCGAGGAGCGGTAGACGTCGATCTGGAGGTCGCCGGGATCGAGGTGGACGTCGACCTCCTTGGCCTCGGGCAACACCGTGACGGTCGCCGAGGAGGTGTGCACGCGGCCCTGGCTCTCGGTCAGTGGCACCCGCTGCACCCGATGGGGACCTCCTTCGTGCTTGAGGTGCGACCAGGCGTCGTCACCCTTGACCAGGAAGGTGATCTCGTTGAGCCCACCCATGTCCGAGGGCTCGCTGGTGAGGACCTCGAGCTTCCAGCCTTGGCGGGTGGCGTAGCCCTGGTACATGTCGAACAGGTCCTTGGCGAAGAGGTTGGCCTCCTCGCCACCCTCGGCACCCCTGATTTCCATGATGACGTTGCGCCCGTCGTTGGGGTCCTTCGGCGAGAGCAGCACCTTGAGCTGGCCCTCCAGCCGGGCGATGGTCGACTCGGCGTCGTCGACCTCGGCCCGGACCACCTCCCGGTCGTCGCCGGTGGCCTCGACGAGCATCTCCTGGGCGGTGGCCAGGTCGTCCCGGGCCTGGCGGTACTCCCGGCTGGCGATGACGATCGGCTCCAGCTCTTTGTGGCGCCGGGTCAGGGCCACGTAGGCCTCCTGGTCGGCGAACACGTCCGGATCGGCCAGGCGCGCCTCGACCTCGCTCAGCTCGTCCTCGAGGGCGGCGAGTCGGTCGAACACCTCAGCCAGGGTAGATGGCCAAGCCGCCATCGGCCCCGCCGCCGCCCCCCTGCCGGATCAGCTCCTGGCCGACCTGCGGGTGCCGTAGCGGCGCTGGAAGCGCTCCACCCGGCCGCCGCTGTCGATGAGGCGCTGCTTGCCGGTGAAGAAGGGGTGGCAGACGTTGCACAGCTCGACCCGCAGCTCGGGCTCGGTGGAGCGGGTGGTGAAGGTGTTCCCGCACGAACACGTGACCTTGGCCTCGTCGTAGCGAGGGTGGAGCTCAGCTTTCACGGCAATTCTCCCTGTCGTCGAAATGGGTGGGCGGGTGGCGGGTGATCTGGGTCGGATCAGGCGCCGGGGCCACCGGCCTTGGCTGCTTCAGCGAGGAACTCGTCGTTGGAGCTGAACGTGCGCATGCCGTCCATGAGCCGCTCCAGGGCGGCGCTGGGCGAGGCCCCGTCCGACGACAAGGCGTTGAGCGCCCGCCGCACCCGCCACACCTGCTGGAGCTGCTTGCGGTCGAACAGCAGCTCCTCGTGGCGGGTGGAGGAGGCGTCGACGTCGATGGCCGGGTAGATGCGTCGCTCGGCCAAGCGGCGGTCGAGGCGCAGCTCCATGTTGCCGGTGCCCTTGAACTCCTCGAAGATCACCTCGTCCATCTTCGAGCCGGTCTCGATGAGGGCGGTGGCGAGGATGGTCAGTGAGCCCCCCTCCTCGATGTTCCGGGCGGCACCGAAGAACTTCTTCGGCGGGTACAGGGCGCCGGTGTCGATGCCTCCCGACATGATGCGACCGGTGGCGGGGGCGGCGAGGTTGTAGGCCCTGGCCAGCCGGGTGATCCCGTCGAGGACGATCACCACGTCCTTGCCATCCTCGACCAGGCGCTTGGCCCGCTCGATGCCGAGCTCGGCGACCTGGGTGTGCTCATCCGAGGGCCGGTCGAAGGTGGAGGCCACGACCTCGCCCTTGGTGTGGCGGCGCATGTCGGTGACCTCTTCGGGGCGCTCGTCGACGAGCAGGACCATGAGGTGGACGTCGGGGTTGTTGGCCTCGATCGACTTCACGATCTGCTTCATGATCGTGGTCTTGCCCGCCTTCGGAGGGGACACGATCAGCCCTCGCTGGCCCTTTCCGATGGGCGACACCAGATCGACGATCCGGGCCGTCATGTTCGTGGGATCGCCCGGGGTCTCCAGGCGCAGCCGCTCGTCGGGGAACAGCGGGGTGAGGTCCTCGAACCGGGGCCGGCGGCGGGCCTCCTCGGGATCGCGGCCGTTCACCTGGTCGACCCGTAGCAGCGCCGGGTTCTTCTCGGTGCGGTTGGCCGGTCGACTCGACCCGCTCAGGTGGTCGCCCTTGCGCAGGCCGAACTGGCGCACCTGCTTCACCGAGACGTAGACGTCGTCCTTGCTGGCCAGGTACCCCTTGGTGCGCAGGAAGCCGTAGCCCTCGTCGCGCAGGTCGAGCAGGCCGGAGCACGGCACCGCCTCTCCGTTCCAAGGCTCCTCCGGGCGTTGGTCGCCTTGTCGTTGGTCGCGGTCGACGGGCCGATCGCCCTGGGTGCGCTCTCGTCCTCGCCGCCGACGACGCCGGTTTCCCTCGGTCGTCTCGCCGGCATCGTTCCGTTGCTCTGGCCGGGCCCCGTTGCCCGAGCTGCGGTCGGAGGGCTGTTCGTGACCGGCGTGGCCGCCCGTCTCGTGCTCCACGGTCGTCTGGCCGTTGTCGGCACCACCAGGACCATCAGAGGAGCTCTGATCGGCATCGGCGGTGGGCACCGCCGATGCCGCGACGCCGCCGTCCGAGGCAGCGTCGGTGGTGTCGGAGGCCGGACCTGACGACTCGTCGGTGGACGCCGGCTGGGTGCCCGCCTCTCCCGTCACCGCCGCATCGAGGGCCACCACGCCGTTGGTGCTCGTGGCCGCCGACCGTGAGCGCCGGCGCGCTCGGGGGGCGGGAGCCTCGGCGGTCGCACCGTTGTCAGAGGCGCCGGCGGGATCGGGCGGGGTGGCGACGGTCGGGGTGATCCCCGCGGTGGCGAGGATGAGGTCGACCAGGTCGGCCTTTCTCGCTCGGGACCCGGCTTGCACACCCATGGCCCGGGCGATCGCATGGAGCTCGTCGCGCTCCTTGCGCTCGAGCACGGATCGCTCGAGGATCGACTCGCTCATGACACACCTCTGTTCCTTGGATCAAGGGTGGTCGGGAAACCCGGCCCACCCGTTCGTGTCCACGACCACCACCGCGCTTCGCTCGACCGAACGCTGCCGCGGGAACCTCATCGTCGCCCGGCCCCCTCCGCTGCCCGCCCATGTGGCGGGGACCGGAGAGCATCATGGGTGACGGCAGCCGCCGCGCGGTTCGCGCCCGAGTGATCACGTGATCTGACGGCGGGTGGATGACCGGAAGGTCGGACCGAAAGGGACGAACGCCGACAAGCGGGTGCACCGCCTGCCTTTCCCCCGGTGCCTGCCCCCGGACGCCCTCGCGACGATCACGACGATCGTCTTGCACATCGAAGGAGAACGAACGAGAACGAACGAGTTGGCGGAAATGCCAGTGCCATGATAGCGCCACGAGAGCCGAGCGACAACGTGCGTTCGCTGGCTCCTACTTCTGGGAGGGCTGGTAGAAGGGGTTGTCGCCGGCGGCGTGGTCGGTGACGTCGACCACGTTGACGATCTCGGGGATGGAGCGCTCCACCGTCGCCTTGATGCCCTCGGTGAGCGTCAGCTGCGCCAGCCCACAGCCCTGGCAGCCGCCACCCATGATCATGTAGGCGGTCTCGCCCTCGACCCGGTCAAGCGCGGCGAAGCCGCCGTGCATGGCGAGCATCGGGTTGATCTCGCCGTCGAGCAGCTGCTGGATGCGCTGCTCCACGCTCCCGTCGAGGTACACCCCGGCAGTGGGGGCGAGGCTCGGTCGAGGACGGTTGGGGTTGCGCAGCACCAGGCCCGTGGGCTCGATGTGGTCGAGGCTCGCCCCTCGCAGCTTGGGGACCGACGTCTCGGGGACCACCACCGGCAGCTCGCCGCTCCACCCGAGCGCGTCCCCGGGAGTGACCTCGGCTACCCGTGCAAAGGTGAGCTCGTACAGGTAGTCGGCGTCGCCTTCGCCCACCACCTCGATCTGCAGGGCCACGCCGTCGCCGTCGGGTTCGCCGGCGCGCATCTCGAGGATGACCGAGCGAGCCGTGTCGCTGACGGCCACGAGCGAGAACGGGCGCTCGGGCGCAGCGCCGGCCTCGCCAGCCGGTGTCGCCGTCTCGCTGGTCTCCGCGGCCATGCCCCACCAGCGTACCGGTGCCCTGCCCGAGGCGGCTGTGGCAGCCTCTGTCCGGTCGCCATGCCTGCACCCACGCTGATCCCGCACCCGCTGACGTGAGCGTCGAGCACGACGCCGTCGTCGTCGGCGCCGGTCCCAACGGCTTGGCCGCTGCCGTCGCCATGGCTGGCGCCGGGGCGTCGGTCCTGGTCGTAGAACAGGGCGACACCCCGGGCGGCGGCTGCCGGTCGGCCGCGCTCACCCTCCCCGGGTTCGTGCACGACGTCTGTTCGGCGATCCACCCCCTCGGCGCCGCCTCGCCGTTCCTGCGCACCCTGGCCCTCGCCGACCACGGGCTCGAGTGGCTCCACCCCGAGGTGCTGTTGGCCCATCCGCTCGACGACGGGACGGCCGGGGTGCTGCTGCGCGACGTGCGCGACACCGGCGACGCCGTGGGCGACGCCCGAGGCTGGGAGCGGCTGATGGGCCCGGTGGTCGACCGCTGGGAGGCATTGGCAGGCGAGGTCCTCGGCCCGCTGCTGCGCATGCCCGGTCACCCGATCGCCCTGGCCCAGTTCGGCCTACGGGCGATGTGGCCGGCAACCGTCCTCGCCCGCCAGGTGCTGCGCTCGCCCCAGGCCCAGGCGCTGTTCATCGGGATCGCCGCCCACTCGGTCGCCGCCCTCGAGCGCCCGCTCACCGCCGCCGCGGGGGTGATGCTCGGAGGTGCTGGGCACGCCGCCGGCTGGCCTGTCGCCAGGGGCGGCTCCCAGCGCATCGCCGACGCCCTGGTCGCCGAGCTCGGTCGCCTCGGAGGCAGGGTCGAGACCGGGCGTCGGGTGAGGGTGATCGACGAATTGCCCTCCGCCACCGTCGTGCTGTTCGACACCTCCCCTCGGGACCTCCTCGCCATCGCCGGATCGCGGTTCCCCACGGGCTACCGGCAGCGCCTGGCTCGCTACCGCTACGGGCCCGGGGTCTTCAAGATCGACTACGCCCTCGACGGCCCCGTTCCCTGGACCGCCGAGGCGTGCCGGCGGGCGGGCACCGTCCACGTTGGAGGCAACCTGGCCGAGGTGGCGCACGCCGAGGCCGAGGTGGCCCGGGGGCACCATCCCGAGCGGCCCTTCGTCCTGGCTGCCCAGCAGTCGGTGATCGACCGGCAACGGGCCCCCGAGGGCCGCCACACCTTCTGGGCCTACTGCCATGTGCCGAACGGGTCGACCCTCGACGTCACCGGCGCCATCGAGGCCCAGCTGGAGCGGTTTGCTCCGGGGTTCTCCGACGTCGTGCTCGCCCGGAGGGTGACCACCTCGGCCGCGCTCGCCGCCTACAACCCCAACTGCGTCGGGGGTGACATCGCCGGCGGGGCTACCGACGGGCTCCAGCTGCTCTTCCGTCCGATGATCTCCACCCACCCCTACCGCACGCCCGCCCCAGGCATCTTCCTGTGCTCGTCGGCCACACCTCCCGGCGGTGGAGTACACGGCATGTGCGGTTACTGGGCCGCACGGGACGCCTTGCGCCACCTCGGGGGTCGTCCCCCGCAACCGTCGTCCGACCTTGCATGAACGCCGGTGGCGGGTGGGAGAATGGGCCAATGACGACCAGGCCGAGACGGGATCGCCCCCTTGTGGCCAAGCGCGCGGCCCCGAGAGATTCCAGCGGAGGAGCGGGGGCAGGAGACGGCCCGCCGAGCGGTCAAGCCGTCCGCATGGCTGCCGACCTCAAGAGCCTCCGGGCTCGGCTCGGTGGATTCGGCAACGACCTGCCCACCACCCCCGGCGAGTGGCACGCGGCCGCATGGGACTACGACCAGGCACTGGTCGTGGCCGCCGCCGCGATCGGGGTGCCCCACCCCGAGCCCGACATGGTGCTCGGTCGGCGACGCCTCACGATCGCCGAACGGACCGTCATCGAGAAGGGACTGGTGGCCCGCGGCCTCGATCTCGGCCAGTCTCCACGGTCCCTTCCGCCCAGCGGAGGGTGAGCCCAGGGCGAAAAGGCCCTGACTGTTCCCGGTATCCACCGGTAAAATTTGCGATCGTGGTGGGCTGGCCCCGGCGCTGCTCGCTCCGGTTTCCGGTCCCCTCGCCCCCCTCATCCCCCCGAGAAAAGGTCCTGCCATGAAGAACCTGTTGAAGAAGCTGTCTCGCTTCGAACGCTTCGACCGGCGAGCCGAGCTCGAGCAGGAGGCCGCCGAGCGCATCAAGTCGGTGGGAAGCCAGGCTCCGGCTGAGGCTTCCGCGGCCAGCGCTTGGGACGTCGCCGCTCCGACCCCGCCGGAGGCACCGGCGCACGACGTCCCGCCCGCCGGCGACACCCCGTCGGCGGGGCGTCGCCTCACCGTTCAGGAGCGGGTGGCCGCCCGTCAGCTGCAGGCCCAGGGCCGCTGAGGCCCGCTCGCGCCGATGGCCGGCGTCCCCCGACGGCGGCACCCGGGCGGACGACGAGGAGCGTGCCGGCGGTGAGCGTCACCGTGGCGTGCTCTGCGGTCATCTCGTTGCTCACGCCTCGGGTCGAGCCCGGTCCCAGGTCGTCGCCGTCGAGGGGGTAGCGCAGACCCTCGGTGGTGACGCCTCGGGCCGGACCGCCGAGGGCGAGCAACGTCACCAGTTCGCCCGGGACGCCGAGGAGCTCGGCGCGATGGCGGACGACGGTCAGGCGGGCCGGCCCCATCACCGCCTCGACCGACAGCCCGGCGAACGCGTCGTTGGCAAGCACCAAAGCGTTGGCCAGGAAGTGGTCGATTCGTCCACCGTGGCCACCCAGCACCAGCACATGGGTCGCTCCCTGCTCCTGGGCGGCGAGCAGACCGAGCTCGAGGTCGGTGTGGTCTTTGCTCGCCGGATGACGCTCGATGCGACATCCGGCGGCAGCGGCCGCTTCCAGCGCCCCTGGTGACACCGAGTCGAAGTCGCCCACGGCCACGTCGACTGCCAGCCCCAGCTCCCCGGCCCGATCGAGGCCGCTGTCGGCGGCGATCACCCAGGTGCCGGTGGGTAGGCACGGGACGAGGCGTGGATCGATCGGATCGCCACCGGTCACGACGACGGCGTGGCGAGGGGGTGGCGGCATCGGCTCCTCGAGTTCGGTCCAGGCCGGCGCACGTTACCCCTCGAGACCGCTGGTTCGGCCGGTGATCGAGGGTCGGCTACCGTTCGTTCCGTCCGGCAACGGGAAGGACAAGCACATGAGCATGAAGGTTTGGATCGACCAGGATCTCTGCACCGGCGACGGGCTCTGCGCCGAGATCGCTCCCGACATCTTCTTCGGCAAAGACGACGGGTTGTTCTACGTCAAGGAGGATTCGTCCAACTTCGGCGAGACCAAGCTGTTCGACGGCGAGTCCCACCCGGCGTCGGCCGAGGGCACGGCTCGCATCCCCGAGGGCGGCATCGACCGCACCATCGAAGCCGCCGAAGAGTGCCCCGGGGAGTGCATCTTCATCGAGCCGGCCTGATGGCGGGCGGGCCCGGGCCCGCCGTCAAGCGCCTGACAGGAGGGATCTGCCCCTCAACTCCCGTTGCCGGCTGCCCGCACCAAGGGCATGCTGTCGCGCCGCCGTCCGGTCCTGGCTGTCCCCACCGTGCCTCTCGCCGTGGCGCTCCTGGTCGGCCTGCCCATCGGAGCACGCGCGTGCGAGCTGGTCGACCAACTGCTGGTCGGGTGCTCGCCCCCGCCTGTGCCACCGCCGGCCGACCAGCCTCCACCGCCGCTGCCGCCGCTGGAGGACCTCCCCGGTGTCATCCTGCTGCCCACCGACCCTGGTCGGCCTGGGCCGCCGCCGCCTCCGGTCCGCCCGCCGACCGGCAAGCCGGTGCTCCTCCCCGAGGCTGCCCTTCACCTGCTCGACCTCGCCAACGCCGAGCGAGCGGCCGTCGGGTCGCAACCGTTGACGTCCCGCCCCGACGTCGCCGAGGTGGCCGCCACCCACAGCCTGGCCATCGCCGAACGAGGAAGCATCTGGCACAACGCCGCCTACGTGACCGACGTGGTGGCCGATCTGTTGCAGGCGACGTCGGTGAGGGGCGAGAACGTGGCGTGGAGCAGTGACCTCGGCCACGCCCACCGGCTGCTGACGCAGAGCGCGGCCCACCGCATGAACACGCTCGACCCGAGGTACTCGGTGGCCGGCTTTGCCGTCGCCCGCAGCAGCGACGGCAACTACTGGGTGACCCAGAACTTCCTCCAGCCCGTCGCCGCGCCGGTGCCGCTGCCGACACCCCGAGCCCCGAGTGCGCCCGCGCCCGCCGTAGCAGGGGCTGCCGCGGAACCGGCACCGCAGCGGCCGCCGGGGTCGCCCGCAGCACCCCGGCCCTCGACCACGGCTGTACCCGGATCCCAGAGGCCGGCTTCGCCCTCCGGCGTGTCCGCCCGCCCCCCCGGTGCAGATTCCCGGGCGACTCGCCGGTGCCGTGCTCGTGAGCGACCAGCCGGCGGGGGACGCCACTCCTCCGGGGATCGCCGCCCTCGCCGCCGCCCTGGCCGGGACCGTCGCCGTGGGGAACGGGCTGGCGTGGTGGTCGCGCCGGTACAGCCCCTCCTAATCTTCGGTGGTGGCCGGCGATCCTCTTCGGCCGCTGGCGGTGATCGACATCGACGGCGTGCTGGCCGACGTCGCTCACCGGCTCCACTTCCTCGGCCGGCGGCCAAAGGACTGGAAGGGGTTCTTCGCCGCCGCCCGCGCCGATCCGCCGCATCCCGAAGGGCTGGCGCTGGCCGCCGAGCTGGCGGCTGGCCACGAGATCGTCCTGCTCACCGGCCGCCCTGAGGGATGCCGGGCCGACACCGAGGCGTGGCTGGCCGAACACGGGATCCGCTACGAGCTGCTGGTGATGCGACCGAGCGGGAACCGCCGACCGGCCGCCGAGGTCAAGGTCGGCCTGCTGGCGAAGTTGACCTCAGGGCGCACCGTCGGAGCGGTGGTCGACGACGATCCGGACGTGGTCGCCGCCGTGCAGGCGGCCGGCTATCCCATCCGGTTGGCCACCTGGGGGCGCCCCAGCGAGAGGCTGCACCGGGCCCAGGAGGTCGAAGGGCGTACCTGACGGGGTAGGCGGCCACCGGCCCCGGCGGCCCCAGCGATGGACCTCGTGGCGGTGGGGCAGACTGTCCGGCGATGGAGCTTCCCGACGTCGGCGCGCCTCCCGTGCTGGCCCCCCTGCCGGCACCCCGAGGGCCGCTCACCGACTTCCTCTTCGACCACCTGCTGCAGCCACCGCACCGGCTCAGCGTCCCCCCGGCACCCGCCGACGATCCGCTCGGCGACGACGACTTCCACCTCGCCCTCTACTGCTGCTACGAGCTGCACTACCGCTCGATGGCCGGGGTGGCCGAGGCTTGGGAGTGGGAGCCATCTCTCCTGGCCTTCCGAGGCCGGCTCGAACAAGCCTTCGAACGCCGCTTGCGGGAGGAAGTGTGGCCTTCCTGCCCGGTCGATGACATCGAAGGCGCTCTACGGGAGGTGATCGCCAGCGACACCGGGCCGTCGCTGTCGAGCTACGCCGAGCGCTGGGCCGACATCGACCAGCTCCGGGAGCTGGCTGTGCACCGCTCGGCGTACCAGCTGAAGGAGGCCGATCCCCACAGCTGGGCGATCCCCCGTCTGTCGGGGCGAGCCAAGGCGGCCCTGGTCGAGATCCAGTTCGACGAGTACGGCGCCGGGGTGCCCGGAGAGTCCCATGCCGAGCTGTGGGCCGCGACCATGGAGGCGCTCGGACTCGACAGCACCTACGGCGCCTACCTCGACGTGCTGCCGGGCCTGACGCTGGCCACCACCAACTTGATCACCCTGTTCGGGCTGCACCGCCGGCTGCGGGGCGCGCTGGTCGGCCACCTGGCGATCTTCGAGATGACCTCGGTGGTGCCCATGTCCCGCTATCGGGCTGCCCTCGTCCGGGCCGGCATCAGGGCATCGGGCCGGCGCTTCTACGACGTCCACATCGAGGCGGACGCCCACCATGAGCTGGTGGCCTCCCGTTGCCTGGCGGCAGGCCTGTCCGCCTCGGACCCGTGCCTGACCGGCGACATCTTGTTCGGGGCCAGGGCGATCATGGCGGTCGAGGGACGCTTCGCCCGCCACGTGCTCGCCTGCTGGGACGAGGGGCGGTCGTCGCTGCTCGCCTCCAGCGCAACCGCGGCCGGGCGGACCCGGCGATGAAGCGTTGGCTTCCAAAGCGCTGAGCGGCTGTGCCGACGGGGACCGCCGGGGCCCGAGCGACGCAGCGGCGGAGCCGCCGAGAGCCGGCGAGCACGATGGCGCTCAGCTCGGTGACGGTGCCAGCGACCCACACCCTGCCCGCCCGCCTGCGGAACCTCCCGGGCTGACCTACGTCTTGCCCATCCGCCGCTGGCGCAGCCCCGCCGAGGCCGAGCTGGCCCAGTACTTGGAGTGGCTGGTCGCCGAGCCTGGCGTCCAGGTCGTGGCGGTGGACGGGTCACCGCCCGAGATCTTTGCCGCTCACCGGGCGGCGTGGCCCGAGGGTGTGC
Source organism: Actinomycetota bacterium (assembly GCA_016781135.1). GTDB lineage: Bacteria > Actinomycetota > Acidimicrobiia > Acidimicrobiales > CADCSY01 > JADDRA01. The sequence continues at coordinate 7,480 of JADDQY010000121.1, read as the reverse complement.
ACCACCTCCCTGTGGACGCCGACCTGACCGGGGTGTGCGGCAAGGTCAACGGCGTCATCACCGGGCTGCGGGCCGCCGCCCACGAGCGGGTGGTGATAGCCGACGACGACGTTCGTTGGGACCGGGCCGGACTACGACGAATGGGGGGCCTCCTCGACCACGCCGAGCTGGTCTGTCCCCAGAACCACTTCGACCCTCTGCCCTGGCACGCCCGGTGGGACACCGCCCGCACCCTGATGAACCGGGCGGCGGGAATCGACTTCCCGGGCACGTTGGGGGTCCGCCGCTCCGCCGTGCTGGCCGCCGGTGGCTACGACGGTGATGCGCTGTTCGAGAACCTCGAGCTCATTCGCACCGTCCAAGCCTTTGGTGGGCGTGCCGTGAGCGCCCCCGACCTCTACGTGCGCCGGCTCCCACCCTCAGCCGCTCACTTCTGGTTGCAGCGCGTTCGACAGGCCTACGACGACCTCACCCTTCCCGTGCGCTTCGCCGGCGAACTGGCGATCGGTCCCCTCGTCGCTGCCCTGATCGCCCGGGGCCGTCTTCGGCCCGTCGCCGTCGGCGCGCTGACCGCGACCACAGCGGCGGAGGTCGGCCGACGTCGAGCCGGAGGGGCTTCCGTGTTCCCCCCCTCGTGCTCGTTGCTGGCCCCCGTCTGGCTGGGGGAGCGGGCGCTGTGTGCCTGGGCTGCGTTGTGGTTGCGCCTGGCTCGAGGAGGCGTCCTCTACGGCGGCACCCGAGTTCGTAAGCCGGCGAACCCCCCGGCCGTGCTCCGCCGTAGACGCCAGGTCCGAGAGCCGAGCCGTGGTCGCCTCGCCCCTCGCGGTCGCCCTGCTCGTGCTGAGTGCTCCGGCCCCGCTGGTGACGGTGGCGACGGGGGCGGAGCTACTGGGGCAACGGCCCGTAGGCCAGCACCGGCTGCTGGGAGACGATGACCCCGGGCTCGGCTTCCTCGGTGATGGCGAGGCCCTCGAACTGGTCGGACACCCCGAACGACGCCACCTCGGGGGATCGCCCCAGCGACCCCAGGGAGACCCGTTGGTCGCCGGCATCGCCCCACAGCTGGTAGGTGCGACCCTCAGGGAGGCGGGGCAGGGACGACGCCCGCAAGTAGCCGGTGCCGTCATGGGTGATCACTGCCTGGGCGTCGATCTGCCCGTCGAAGGACGTGAGCTGCACCACGTCGGAGCCGGGTCTGCTCTCGGCCGTCTGGTAGGCCTGCTCGAGGGCGTCGAGGGCCAGGAGGTTCGACATGTCGTCGAGGCGATCGTCTTGTTGCTCGACCTGCACCCCGAGCACCACGATGACCGCGGCCGCGGCGGCGAGCAGCACCGCGTTGGCCCGGGTTCGCCACCGGTGACGGGTGGAGACCGGCTGGGGAGGGGCCATGGTCGGGAACGGCAGGACTGGCGGCAAGGAGAAGTCGCCGTGGTCGTCGTCGAGCGCCTCGATGATGCGGTCCCAGAGGCCCTCGGGTGCCGGCGCACCGGTGTGGGCCAGGAGAGCGGCCACCTCGCGGTGCTCCTCGACCTCGGCCCGGCACCGGGCGCAGGTCGGGAGGTGCTGCTCGACGGCCAGCCGCTCCTCGCCGTCGACGGCGTCGAGGGCGTAGACACCGAGCAGCTCCTCGAGGTCGGCGTGGCGGAGCTCGGCCCTCACGTCACCCCCCCGACTCCGGCGTCCACCAGGGCCAGGCGCATGCGCCGCAGGCCCGCCCGTATGCGGCTCTTGACCGTGCCCTCGGGCTGGCCGAGCAGCGTCGCCACCTCCCGGTAGGTGTGGCCGCCGAGGTAGGCCAGCTCGATGGCCCGGCGCTCCTCAGTGGGCAGCTCGGAGATGGCGTCACGCACGTGGTCGGCCACGGCGAGGTCCCACACCTCGTGCTCGATGTCGTAGCCGGCCTCGGCCTGCTGGCGGTGCTCCTTGAGCTCCCGGTCGCGCCGGGACTGCTCGGAGCGGATGAGGTCGACCGACCGACCGTGGCACTGGGCCAGCAGGTAGGACCGCAGCGAGCCACGCTCGGGGTCGAACTTCTCGGGGGCACCCCAGATGCGCAAGAACACCTCCTGGACGACCTCCTCGGCCAGGGTGTGGTCGCACAGCAACCGACGGGCCAGGGCGTAGACGGCGCCGGCATGGCGCCGGTAGGTCTCGGCCAGGGCATCCTGGCGGTAGCGGGCGATGGCGACCACCAGCGATGCGTCGCTGGCGAGCGTGAGTTCGTTGACCGGGCCCATGCGCTCGCTGTTCGACACTGAGGTCTCCTTCGGATGGCCCTCCGCACGCAGCTGGTCGTCGTCGAGCCGGTCCTCGTCCTGGCGCTGGCTTCGACCGTACCGGTGCTGCCTATCATCTGGTATGGCCCGCTTGGAGATCGTCCCGTCCGTGCTCCCCGCCGACTTCTCCCGACTGGGTGAGGAGGCCGTCGCCCTCGAGCAGGCCGGGGTCGACCGGATCCAGTGGGACGTCATGGACGGGTGCTTCGTGCCCAACCTGACGTTCGGTCCCGATGTGATCGCCGCCGTGCGGCCGCACGTCAGCGTCCCGTTCGAGGCCCACTTGATGGTGCAGAACCCCGACGAGCTCCTGCCCCGCTACGTCGAGGCCGGCTGCGAGTGGATCCTCGTGCACGCCGAGTCGACCTTGCACCTCCACCGCACCCTGTCGCGGGTTGCCGACCTCGGGGCCCGCGCCGCCCTTGCCCTCAACCCCTCCACCTCCGCCGAAGCGGCCCGTCACGTGCTCGACCTCGTCGACATGGTCCTGGTCATGACCGTCAACCCCGGCTTCGGCGGTCAGGCCTACATCTCGTCGATGGAGCCCAAGGTCAGCGAGGTGGCAGCCATGGTTGCGGCCAGTGGGCGGGAGATCGACATCCAGGTCGACGGCGGGATCAGTCCGTCCACCGTGGCCGGCGCCGCTGCTGCCGGCGCCAACGTTCTGGTGGCGGGCAGCGCGTTGTACCGCGACCCCGAGGGCCTCGAGCACGCCGTGTCCGACCTACGCAAGCGGGCCGAGGCGGCCTACGTCGGTCCCGCCGCCGCCTGAGCCCTCGATCTCGCCGCCGAGCGCCTGTGGCCCGCCTCGCTGCGGGACGTCGGTGCCCGTCCTTCCCCCTCCGTCAGCGTGCCGCTGATGCTGCAGCTCGACCGTGGAGGGTGAGCAGGCTGCCGGCCAGCATGACCTCGACCTGGCGGGCAGTCAGTCCGTGCTCGACGGTGAAGGTCGTGCCCTTCGTGCGGTTCTCGACGGCGAGAGGCTTGCCGGTGCGGATGCGATCGGCGACGTCAGCCAGGTGCAGCTCGTCGCCGGCGTCGACGCCGTCGTAGTCCTTCGCATCGGCGAAGGTGAGCGGTAGCACCCCGAAGTTGACCAGGTTCTGCCAGTGGATCCGGGCAAAGGATCGGGCGATGACCGCCCGCAGCCCGAGGAAGCGGGGAGCGAGCGCGGCGTGCTCCCGGCTCGAGCCCTGGCCGTAGTTGTCGCCCGCCACCAGGAGGTGGCCGTTGCCGTCCTTTACGGCCAGAGCCCGCTCGTGGTAGCGGTCGTCGATCTGCCAGAAGGAGAACCGGGCGATAGCAGGGATGTTGCTTCGGAACGGGAGCACCTGGGCGCCCGCGGGCAGGATCTCGTCGGTGGAGATGTCGTCACCCATCTTCAGAAGCACGGGGCCGTCGATGTGGTCGGTGAGCGGTTCGAACGCCGGCAGCGAGGCGATGTTGGGTCCCTTGACCAGCTCGACGGCGAGGTTCTCGTCGTCCGGCAGCGGGGGGACGAGCATGTCGACGTTCACGTAGCTCTTCGTGGGGGGCGTGAATTGGGGATAGGTCATGCCCAAGTCGCGAGGGTCAGTGATCACGCCGGTGAGCGCCGAGGCCGTGGCCGTTTCAGGGCTGCACAGGTAGACCTTGTCCTCCTTGGTCCCCGAGCGGCCGGGGAAGTTGCGGGGCATGGTGCGCAGGCTGATCTCGTTGGTCGCCGGGGCTTGGCCCATGCCGATGCAGCCCATGCAGCCGGACTGGTGGAGTCGGGCGCCGGCGGCGATGAGGTCGAGCAGGTAGCCCTCGCCGGCCAGCGTCTCGAGGATCTGGCGCGACGCGGGGTTGACGTCGAAGCTGACCCGGTGGTTGGTCTGGCGGCCCTTGACCATCATGGCGGGCACGGCCAGGTCACGTAACCCCGGGTTGGCCGACGAGCCGAGCACGACCTGGCCGATCGGCGCGCCCGCCACCTCCCGCACAGGCACGACGTTGCCGGGGCTCGAGGGCTTGGCGATGAGCGGCTCGAGGGTGGAGAGGTCGATCTCCTCCTCGACGTCGTAGGTGGCGCCGGGATCGGCGAGCAGCTCCACCCAGTCGGCCTCGCGACCCTCCGAGGCCAGGAAGCGGCGCACCTCCCCGTCGCTCGGGAACACCGTCGAGGTGGCCCCCAGCTCGGCACCCATGTTGGCGATGACGTGGCGATCCATGGCGGTGAGACCCTCGAGGCCCGGGCCGTGGTACTCGAGGATGCGACCTCGGCCACCGCCGACGCCGTGGCGGCGCAGCAGCTCGAGGATCACGTCCTTGGCGCTCACCCAGTCAGGCAGGCGCCCGGTGAGGCGGACGCCCCAGATCCCGGGCATGGCGATGTAGAAGGGTTGCCCGGCCATGGCCATGGCCACCTCGAGGCCCCCTGCCCCGATGGCGAGCATGCCAATGGCACCGGCGGCGGGGGTGTGGCTGTCGGAGCCCACCATGGTCTTGCCCGGGATGCCGAAGCGCTGCTGGTGCACCGGGTGGCTGACGCCGTTGCCGGGCTTGGAGTACCACAGCCCGAAGCGCTGGGCGGCGCTGCGCAAGAAGAGGTGGTCGTCGGCGTTCTTGAAGTCGGCCTGGAGCAGGTTGTGGTCGACGTATTGCACCGAGACCTCGGTGCGCACCCGGGGCAGGTCCATCGCCTCGAGCTCGAGCATGACCATGGTTCCCGTCGCGTCCTGAGTCAGCGTCTGGTCGATGCTGATCCCGATCTCCTCGCCCACGGCCATCGTGCCGTCGACGAGGTGCGACTCGATGAGCTTGCGCGCCACGTTGTTGGGCATGGACCGAAGCTACCCGGCTCCTCCTGCAGAACCGCTGCCGGGGCGGTGCCCGTCGAGCCTCCTAGCCCTCGGACTGGCCACGCTTGGCGATGACGTGGTCGATCTGGCCGTACTCCTTCGCCTCCTCGGCGGTGAACCAGCGGTCGCGGTCGGAGTCGGCTTCGATCTGCTCGACCGTCTGGCCCGTGTGGAAGGCGATGCGCTCGGCCATCATCCGCCGGGTGTAGGCCATCTGCTCGGCCTGGATGGCGATGTCGGCCGCCTGGCCCCTCACCCCGCCGTGGGGTTGGTGCATCATGATCCGGGCGTGCGGCAAGCTGTAGCGCTTGCCGGGGGTGCCGGCGCACAGGAGGAACTGCCCCATCGACGCGGCGAGCCCCATGCAGTAGGTGGCCACGTCGCACTTGATCAGCTCCATGGTGTCGTAGATGGCCATGCCCGAAGTGACCACGCCGCCCGGGCTGTTGATGTAGAGGCGGATGTCCTTGCTGTCGTCCTGGGCTTCGAGGTAGAGCAGCTGGGCGATGACGGTGTTCCCCACGGCGTCGTCGATCTCGCTGCCGAGAAGGATGATGCGGTCCTGCAGGAGGCGGTTGAACACCTCGGCCTGGGGAGACCACCCCGAGGCCTCCTTGCCGAGAGGGACGAGCGGGCTGACCATCGGTGGCTCCATGGGCGCAGGCTACCGGTGCGGTCGATCAGGGCGTCAGGACCACCTTCACGCAGTCGTCCTCTTTGTGCTTGAACATGGAGTACCCCTGCGGTGCCTCGTCGAGGGTGATGCGGTGGGTGATGATGAAGCTGGGGTCGATCTCGCCGTCCTGGATGCGCTGCAACAGCGGGCGCAGGTAGCGCTGCACGTGGCACTGGCCGGTGCGAATGGTGAGCGACCGGTTCATCACCGAGCCGATGGGGAACTTGTCGATCATGCCGCCGTAAACGCCCATGATCGAGACGGTGCCCCCGTTGCGGCAGCTCGTGATCGCCTGGCGCAGGGCGTGGGGCCGCTCGGTCTCCTGGCGGACGGCCTGCTTCACCCGGTCGTAGGCGTGGATGGGCGCTGACCCGTGATGCGCCTCCATGCCGGCGGCATCGATGCACGCGTCGGGGCCTCGCCCTCCGGTCATCTCCCGCAGGGCCTCGCGCACGTCGGTGTCCTCGTAGTTGATGGTGTGGGTGGCACCGGCCTTGTCGGCGGCCATCCGCAAGCGGTACGCGAACCGGTCGATGGCGATGACCTGCTCGGCGCCGAGGAGGCGAGCGCTGGCCACGGCGAACTGCCCGACGGGCCCGGCGCCCCACACGGCGATGGTGTCGCCCGGCTGGATGTCGCACAGCTCGGCGCCCATGTAGCCGGTGGGGAAGATGTCGGAGAGGAACAGCACCTGCTCGTCGCTCAGGGTGTCGTCGTCGATCACGATCGGGCCGACGTCGGCGAACGGCACTCGCACGTACTCCGCTTGGCCTCCGGCGAAGCCCCCCAGCATGTGGGAGTAGCCGAAGATGCCCGCCGGCGAGCTGCCCCAGGCCTTCTCCGCCAGCCCGCTGTTGGGGTTGGAGTTCTCGCACAGCGAGTACAGCTGGCGCTCGCAGGCGAAGCAGTTGCCGCAGGCGATGGGGAACGGCACCACCACCCGGTCCCCGACGCGTAGGTTGTCGACCCCGGCGCCGAGCTCGACGACCTCGCCCATGAACTCGTGGCCCATGATGTCGCCCTTCTCCATGGTGGGGACGTAGCCGTCGTAGAGGTGGAGGTCGGACCCGCAGATGGCGGTCGCCGTCACCCGTACGATCGCATCTCGCCGGTTCAGGATCGTCGGCTCGGGGACCTCCCGTACCTCGACCCTGTCGATGCCCATCCAGCAGTTCGCTCTCATGTCGCCCCCCCTGAGACAGCGATCATCGGATGGCCGGGCGCTGCTCGACCCGGCCACTCGCCTGGCCGCCGTGGGCGTTGCGCCCGGACGACAGCGCCTCGTCGATGTCATCGACCGGTTGGTTGGTGGTGGCCGCTCGTGCTCCCATGCTTGTCCTCGATCGTCGGCTCCGACGCTCCCACAGAGCCGGGGCCGGGTGCTCGACGCGGTCTGCCCTTCGGTGCCGCCGGCCCAAACCCTCGGACCGTCGCCCCAGCGGAGCAGCCCGGGCGTCGCCCGCCCTCGTGCGCTCCGAGATCTCGGGGCGAAAATCGGAGCGATTCGGGAAGGAGGGTGCGGGGGAAGCTGCCGTAGCCCTGGACCCTAGGGGACCAGCCGCGCTCAGTAGATTGCGGGGCAGTCGCCGTCGTCGTCCGTGGCGTCCTTGAAGGGTCGCCATATGGCGTATCAGGAGGGGACTCCTTAACCCGGTTCCCGGGCGGGCCAGGGATAGCGCCTGACCGTCACTTCGCTCGCTTGTGAA
>JADDQY010000012.1 GCA_016781135.1 Actinomycetota bacterium | reverse complement strand
CCGTCCTGCACGTCCTCGCCGCCACCGCTGACCTCGCCGCGGCGCCGGCCCCCGAGGTCGCCGAGCGCCTCCGGCGCTGGTGCGACCGGTTTCCCTCCGCCGCTGGGCGACGATTCGATGCCGATGCCCTCGCCAACCGCATCGTCGCCTACCTCGTCGCCGTGCGGGTGTGGTGCATCAGGATCTCCCGAGAGGCCACGCTCGTTGACCAAGGGCCCTACATGAGAGCTGCCCGCTGCGTCAGGCCTGTCCGACGGGAGTGGTACCGAACATGAGGACCCGGCGTTCGATGTCGTAATGCACGGTGCTGCTGGTGGACAGGAGGTCCTGGAGGTTGTCGGCGTCGTCTTCGTCGATCGTCAGGACCTCTTCCCAGGCCCCTTGATCGAGGACGAGCTGCAGGGTCCAGGTCCCCCCTTCACCTGGCTCACCAGCGACCCAGCTGAACTGGTAGTGGCTCAGCTGGCGGACCTTGATGCTGTTGTCGGTCACTGGCTGTGGGACGGTTGTCATGTCATCCTCCTCACGCATCGTTTTGATGGGCCTGGGCCGCGTACCCGCGAGCAGCCACGCCACAACCGTCTCAGACCTCAGCAGCGAGAATAGAACCAACTTCACGCTCGGGTAGAGGGTCCCCATGGTCCGCACGGTGCTGGTCACCGGCGCCAACTCGGAGATCGGCCTCGAGACCGCCCTGCACCTGGCTGGTCTCGGCTTCGGCGTCGTGGGCACGGCCCGCTTTCGAGGACAAGGCCCAGGTGTTGGCCGAGGCGGCGGCTGGGGCCGGCGTGGCCCTGGCCACCGCCGTGGTTGAGGTCACCGACGCTGCCGGGTGCCGGTCGTTGGTCACTGAGGTGCAGCGCTGGGCGGTGGTGAACAATGCCGGCTTCATGAACGTCGGCTAGGTCGTCGACGTAGCCGCCGAGGATGCCCTGCGCCGAGCGGGTGCTAGCCCGGCTCCGGGCATCGAAGCAGGACGCAAGAAGCCCTGAGACCCATAGCGAATCCCCGGCGGTCCAAGTTCGGCATCTGCTTCGAGAACGACCGGCGGCCCGAGAAGTTACACATCCGCCCTCATCCGGCCCGAAGCGGGCGACGGAGACGGGCACGGAACCGGATGGCGCCGGTCACCTAGCCCGGGTTAGCGCTGCGAACGCCGTGCGTCTCTTCTGCCGTGCTCGCCGGGCGCCGGCAACCGCGTCCCGTCATCGATGCGGGAGCCGTGCCGCCGGCTGAGTGACTCACCCCGCTAGCCCCGACACATCAATGAAGGGCTAGCTCTTCCCGAGCAACCCGCCCAGGCCGCCACCGCCGGTGAACTTGGCGATCAGGTCCTGGGGGTTGACGCCAAGGCGCTCCAGCAATCCGGCATGCTCCTGGGGGTCGACCTTGTCAGGAAGCTGCTGATCCGCCTCGGCTGCCTTGTCGTGTTGTCCACGCTCCTTGAGCAAGCCGAGGACCATGTCCTTGTTGATCTGCACCCTGCCTCCTTTTCGTGGCCGACTCCGCAACGCGTACCCGATGAGCGCGCCTGATCAATCCCTACGCACCGACGAAACGCTCAGAACGGGTTTGGCTCCGCCCAGGCTCGATACGCTCTTGGTGAACGCGCTTCGACCGTCGCCGCGTAGCCACCGCGGGCTCTCGCACCAGGTGGGACTGATGGGCCGAG
>JADDQY010000117.1 GCA_016781135.1 Actinomycetota bacterium | reverse complement strand
GGCCGGCGGGGCGCAGTTGACCGCCGACACCTCGGAGTGGCCGAGCACGATGTCGAGCAGGGCCTCGTCGCCGTCGCCGCCGCTGCCACCGTCGCCGCCGCCGGTGATGTCGTCGATGATGCTGCTGCCACCGCCGTCACCCTCCTCGCCGCCGTCGAGGATGCCACCCAGGTCGAGGTCCTCGCCGACGGTGATGCGCAGGGCGTTGATGAACACGCCGCCGTCGGGGGTGAAGCCGACCTCGCCCTCCTCGGTGTCGATCAGGTCGCCCAGGAGCGACTCGAGGAGCGCCTCATCCTCCGTGCCGCTCCCCCCGACCACCTCGGAGATGACGTCGTCGAGCACGTCGCCGATCTCGATGTCGGAGCCCTGGTCGTCGACCAGCCGGGAGGCGACGTCGAAGCGCACCTCGTTGTTGGTGCACACGGCCACGGCCTCGGACTCGATCACGCCCAGGCGCAGCAGGGCGTCGAAGACGATCTGGGTCAGCTGGTCACCGCTGCTGCCCCCAAGGTCGCCGAGGAGGTCCTCGAGGTCGAGGATGCTGCCGCCGTCATCTCCCTCACCCTGCTGGGCCTGGACGGTGCCGGCGCCGTCAGCGCTCTGGCCGGTGATCTCGTCGATGGCGTTGCTGCCGCCGCTTCCGTCCTCGGACTCGTCGTCGCCCCCGAGGATGCCGCTGACGTCGAGGTCCTCGAAGATGTTGCCGAGGCCATCGCCACCGCTGCCCCCGTCGCCGCCCTCGTCGTCGGGGAGCACGCCGGTGATGCTGATGGAGGAGAGGGCCCGGGCGTTCACGGCCGGGATCTCGATGTCGTCGTCGTCGGGGCCACCGAAGCCTTCGATGCCGCCGCTCCCGCCGCTGTCACCCTCGTCGTCACCGCCACCGAGGAGCTCGTCGAGGCTGAGCCCGCCGAGGATGTCATCGCCACCCTCCTCGTCGTCGCCACCGCCGGTGATGTCGTCGATGACGCTGCTGCCACCGTCACCCCCGCCGCCGCCGCCGCCGCCGGTGATGTCGTCGAGGGTGCTGCTGCCACCGTCACTCCCGCCGTCCTCGTCGGGAACCAGCATCGGTGAGAGGGTGGAGTCGGCCCGGGTCTCGGCCTGCTGGATGCCCACGCCCTGGAGCAGGAGCTCCTCGGCGTCGATGGTGACGATGTCCTCCTCCTCGGACCCGCCCGGGGGAAACACCGAGGTCACCTCGGGCTCCCGGTCGACCAGCTCGGACCCCAGCAGGTCGATGCTGATGCCAAAGGCGTTGGCCCGGGCGCTGGACACCGGAGCGGCAGACGCGTTGGTGACCCCGAACGCAGTCATGGCCAGGACGCATGTCCCTACTAGGACCTTCTTCATGCTTGAGCTCCTCAAAGGTTCGTTCGTGACCTCTGCCACGTTCGGTTCTCGACTGCCTGTTGCGGGCCGTCCCAGCAGGAAGGCCCGGTCTGACGCTAGGAGGCCGTGCCGGCCCCTTTCGAACGGCTCGCAGAGGCTAGCCCCTTTGCCGCTGCACTGCCCACGTCCGGATCATCGGCACCCCGAGCCTGCTCCTTGAGCAGCAGTTCGGTGTCCCGGGCCGGGCGAGGGCAACCTCGGGGAGGCGCTTGGTCTCGCTCGCTCGTTGGTGGTACGGCCTACAGACGGGAGAGGGGCCGGTTGATGACGCGGCCTCCGTGACGGCGGCGGGGAAGCTCGCAGCCCTACGCTGGCCGAGATGGCGACGCTCGACCCGCCTGCACGCCCAGCCGCCCCTGCCCCTGCCCCCGACCCAGGCGCCTCCCCGCAGGATCCGGCGGGGCGGGCATCGGTCCAGGAGCGCATGGAGGCGAGCCGGGGTGGCCGCCGTCTGCTGAGCGTGCTCCTGGTGGCCACGCTGGCGGCCGTGGTGGTCTGGAACGTGCCCGAGCCCCCGGTGCGAGCCCTGGCCCGTCCGGTCGTCGAGCCGTTCGTCAACACCGCCGGGCTCGACCAGCGCTGGAATCTGTTCGCCCCCGACCCTCCTCGGCGCACGACCGAGGTGGTGGCCCGCATCGAGTACGCCGACGGCGGCCTCACGCTGTGGGAGCCCCCCCGCAACGACCGCTGGCGCAAGTGGCTGGGCACCATCACCAACGAGGCCATCACCGCCTACTGGGCGCCGACGGCGGCGTGGATCGCCGACCACCACGGTGACGGTGGCCGCCAGGCCGTCCGAGTCGACTTGATCCAGCGCTGGCGGGACCTGTCGCCCCCCGGGCCAGGGGCGGTCGAGGAGCCCTGGCAACAGAGCGTCTTCTTCACCTACGTGGTCCCCACCGGCGGACGGTGAGGCGGATGCACGAGCAGTGGGCGCGCCTGGCGCCGGGGTGGAACCGCTTCTGGTTCGACCCGGTGCCCACGTCGACCCTGGCCCTGGTGCGCATCGCCTACGGCCTGGTCCTGCTGGCGTGGTGCGGGTTCATGTCCTTCGACCTCGTCGCCTTCTTCTCGGGCTCGGGGGTCCTCCCCGAACGCCTGGCCCTGCCCTGGACCTGGTCGCTGCTGGAGGCCTTCCCCTCCGACCTCGCCCTCTTCATCCTCTTCGCCCTGCTCGTGGTGGCCGCCGCGTGCGTGCTCGTGGGCTGGCACACCCGCCTGGCCGCGGTCGTGGCCTTCGTGGCCCTCGTGTCCTTCGAGCGCCGCAACCTGGTGGTGCTCAACGGCGCCGACATCCTCCTGCGGCTCTTCGCCCTGTACCTGGCCCTGGCCCCGGCCGGGGCCAGCTTCTCGCTCGACCGCTGGCGGCACCATCGCGACCGGTTCTGGGAGTTCCCGGCCCGATCCCCCTGGCCGTTGCGCCTGGTGCAGCTCCAGCTCAGCGTCCTCTACCTGTCCACCGTCTGGCTGAAGCTCCAGGGGACGACGTGGCGGGACGGAACCGCCGTGTCCTACGCCTGGCGGGTCGCCGAGGTGATCCGCTTCGACCTGCCGGCGTGGCTCACCAGCTCCGCCCCGGTCATGGCCCTGGCCACCTATCTCACCCTGGCGGTGGAGGTGGCGCTGGCCGTGCTGATCTGGAACCGCCGGGCCCGCCCGTGGGTCATCGCCGCCGGCGTGGCCCTCCACCTGTCCGTCCTGGCCACCATCAGGGTCGGGCTGTTCTCGGTGACGGTGTTCGTCGGATACCTTGCCTTCACCCCCCCCGAGACCATGAGCCGGTGGCTGCTCGCCCTGCGAGGCGTCCTCCAACGCTCGCCGTGGGCGCCACTGCGGCGGGTGGCGTCGGCCGGTCCGCCTCACGGTCACCAACCGGAACTGCCGTGGCCCGAGCCGCACCCCGGCCCTGGGGTTCGCCCTCGCGCCGCCTCCGTGCCGTGACGCTCGAGCCGCCGAGCGCCGCCCGTGGTGGCGCCGACCTGCTGAGCGGACTTCGGCGGCCGGAAGCACGTCGGACCGGCCCGGCGGGCGGATCGCCGCGGAGAGGGTGGGATTCGAACCCACGGTGAGCCGAAGCCCACAACGGCTTTCGAGGCCGCCCCATTCGTCCGCTCTGGCACCTCTCCCGGGCAGGCAGGCTACTCCGGTCGCTGTCCGCCTCCCCGCCGGCCGGCGAAGAACTCGGCGAGCAGGGCACCCCCCTGGTCGGCCAGCACCCCAGCGGTGACCGCGACCTCGTGGTTCAGACGGGGGTCGGCGCACAGGTTGTAGATCGACCCGCAGGCGCCGGCCTTGGCATCGGCGGCTCCGAACACCACCCGGGCGATCCGGGCCGCCACCAGGGCCCCGGCGCACATCGGGCAGGGCTCGAGGGTGACCACGACCACGGAGCCGTCCAGGCGCCAGGACCCCACCGCGCCGGCAGCGGCGCGGATGGCGACGACCTCGGCATGGGCGGTGGGGTCGCCGTCGAGCTCCCGGCGGTTCCGCCCCAAGGCCAGGAGCACCCCGTGGCGGTCCAGCACGGCGGCGCCCACCGGCACATCCCCGCTCGCACCCGCCGCTCGGGCCTCGACCAGCGCCAGCTCCATGGCCTCGTCGTCGCCCACCGTCGCATTGTGGAGGCTCGGCGCCGCCACTGCCGTCCACGCGCCGGCGTGGGCGGAGGGAGTGGGATTCGAACCCACGGTGGGCAGGACCCACACACGCTTTCCAAGCGTGCCGATTCGGCCGCTCTCGCATCCCTCCCGGGGACCGCAGGCTACCCGAGGCGCCTCGCCCTGGTCCGGTGGGCCCTAAGCTGTCGGCGACGTGGCGGTCGGGTCCTGTGCAACGGCTCCCCGTGAACCGAGTCAGGGCCGGAAGGCAGCAGCTCTCAGCGGGTTGAGCGGTGTGCCGCAGGTTGCCTGGCCGCCACGTCACGTCGCCTCTCCACGGGGCCCACGAGGGCCGGCGAGGTCGCCCGGCGCCAGGGATAGCCTCGCCGACGTGGCCTTCCAGTCGCTCTACCGCCGCTACCGACCCCGTCGGTTCGGGGAGGTGCGGGGCCAGGACCACGTCGTCGCCGCGTTGCGCAACGCCGTCGCCCACGGCACCGCTGCCCACGCCTACCTGTTCAGTGGTCCCCGGGGAACCGGGAAGACCTCGACTGCTCGCATCCTGGCCAAGGCGCTCAACTGCGAGGCGCCGGTCGACGGCGAGCCGTGCTGCGTGTGCGCCTCGTGCCTGGCGGTGGAAGCGGGCACGTCGCTCGACGTCAGCGAGCTCGACGCCGCGTCCAACAACGGCGTCGACGCCATGCGTGACCTTGTGGCGAGAGTGGCGCTGGCGGGAGCGGGGCGGATGCGCCTCTACATCCTCGACGAGGTCCACATGCTCTCCACCGGGGCGGCGAACGCCCTGCTCAAGACCCTCGAGGAACCGCCGGCGCACGTGGTGTTCGTGCTCGCCACCACCGATCCCCAGAAGGTGCTGCCCACCATCCGCAGCCGCACCCAGCCCTACGAGTTCCGCCTCCTCCCCGCCGACATCCTCGCCGAGCACCTGCGGTGGGTGGTCGCCGATGCCGGCCTCGACGTGGGCGACGTCGTCGTGGACCAAGCGGTGCGGCGGGGCCGGGGCTCGGCGCGCGACGCCCTGTCGGCCCTCGACCAGCTCGTGGCCGCCGGCGGGGTGTCCGACGACGACGGCGCCGTCGACGAGATGGCCGAGGCGCTGTGCGAGCGCGACACGGCTCGGGCCCTGGTGGCGGTGGCGGCGGCGTGCTCCGCCGGTCGCGATCCCGGGCACCTGGCCGACGCCCTGCTCGCCCACCTCCGGGAGGCCTTCTTGTCGTTGGTGGCCCCCGACGTGGTGTCGCTGCCCGAGACCGCCCAGGAGCTGGTCGCCGACCAGGGGCGCCGCCTGGGAGCGCCGGCCACGGTGCGAGCCCTCGACGCCCTCGGCGAAGCGCTCATCGCCATGCGGGAGGCCCCCGACCCCCGGGTGGTCCTGGAGGTGGCGCTGGTGCGGGTGACCCGGCCCGAGATCGACACCTCCCCGGCGGCCCTGCTCGAGCGGGTGGAGCGACTCGAACGAGCACTGCGCAGCGGTGGCGCCGGGCCCGGCCAGCTCCAGGAGGCTCCCCCAGCAGCGCCGGCCGGCTCGGCCCGGGACGCCGCCCGCTCGGCGGTGCGGGCGGTGACGCTGGCCGCTGACCAACGAGCGCCCGCGGTGACCTCCGATCCGTCGCCGGTCCGCCGATCGGCGCCATCACCGGCCGCGTCCCGTCCGGCGCTGGGGGCCGTGCTTCGCGACCAGCACCCCGTCGTACCGGCCGAGGCGCCCCCAGCCCGGCTCCGACCCTCGGTCGGCCCTGACCCCGACGTGGCCACCGCCGCCCCACCCCCGCTCCCGTCGCGTGACGAGCTCACGCTGGCGTGGGCCGACCACCTGCTCGGCCGGCTTCGGCCGGTGGCCAGGGGCCGTTTCGAGCGCGGCCGGTTCGTCAGCGTCGACGACCGGGGCGCCATCTTCGCCCTGCCCACCGACGCCATGCGGGCCATGTGCGAAGCCCGCCGGGCCGAGGTCGAAGCCGCCCTGGCTGGACACTTCGGCCGTCCGGTCCCCTTGCGCCTGACCGTCGACGAGTCGGCGGCCGCGCAGCTGCCCGACGGCGGCGCCCCGGACGCCTCCGTGGTAGAGCCGATCGACCTCGACGACCTCCACGACGCGCCGCCCGACCGGCGCAGTCCCCTCGATCGCCTCACCGAGGCCTTCCCCGGCGCCGAGGTGATCAACGCACCCGAAGCCGATGAGCGATCCTGAGGGGGCCCGACCGCTACCCTCGGCTCAGTGCCCGACGAGCTCGATCTCGGCCAGCTCATGGCCCAGGCCCAAGCCATGCAAGAGCAGCTCCTCGCCGCTCAGGCGGAGGCGGCCGAGCAGGTGGTCGAGGGCCAATCAGGTGGCGGCGTGGTCCGCATCGAGGTCACCGGCGGGATGGAGTTCCGCTCGGTGACGATCGACCCGGCGGCGGTCGACCCCGACGACGTGGAGATGCTCCAGGACCTGGTGCTCGCCGCCCTCCACGAGGCCATGGCCCGGGTGGCCGAGCTGCAGCGGGGCATCACCTCGGGCCTCGGGCCCCAGGGCGGCCTCGGCGGCCTGCTCGGCTGAGCCCGTCCTCGCCCAGGCGCCGTCCGAGGTCCGTTGTACGCCGGCCCCGTCCAGGACCTGATCACCGAGCTCGGCCGCCTGCCCGGCGTGGGCCCCAAGTCGGCGCAGCGCATCGCCTTCCACCTCCTCAAGCTCCCGGCCGAAGACGCCCTGCGCCTGGCCCGAGCCATCAGCGAGATGAAGGCGCGGGTGGCGCTGTGCACCCGGTGCTTCAACGTGGCCGAGGGGCCCGAGTGCGGGGTGTGCACCGATCCGCGGCGAGACCGCCAGGTGCTGTGTGTGGTGGAGGAGCCCCGCGACATCGTGGCCGTCGAGAAGACCCACGAGTTCCGCGGTCGCTACCACGTCCTGCAGGGAGCCATCAGCCCCATCGAGGGCATCGGTCCCGAGCAGCTGAAGGTGCGCGAGCTGCTCGCCCGCCTCGGCTCCGAGGGCATCACCGAGGTGATCCTGTGCACCAACCCCAACATCGAGGGGGAGGCCACTGCCATGTACCTGGCCCGCCTGCTCGCCCCCCTCGGGGTGAAGGTCACCCGCATCGCCAGCGGCCTTCCCGTGGGAGGCGACCTCGAGTACGCCGACGAGCTGACCCTGGGCCGGGCCTTGGAGGGTCGCCGGGAGGTACTGGGCTGAACGGCGCCCGGTCTCGCCGGTCGCCTTGGTGCCGGTGCATCCGACCGGCGCTGCCGGCACCGTCCACCTCCCAGCCGCCCGCCGGGCACCGGTCGTTCCTGTCGCACCCCCTCGCTAGGTTCAGCCCCCATGAGGCCAGTTGTCGCCGGCACCGGTTCCGTCCTACGCTCAGGTGTTCGGAATTCGCACCCTGCCCCCGCCGGGGGCCCCGAGCGCCAGGCGCCGGGTCCAGAGGGAGGTGAGGCTGCACGTGCGGCCCTATGAGCTCATGATCATCCTCGACGCCACCCTCGAGGAGGCAGCTGTCCAGGCGGTGGTCAACCGCACCAGCCAGGCGCTGTCCACCGCCGGTGGCACCGTCGTGCGGGTAGACAAGTGGGGCAAGCGCCGTCTTGCCTACGAGATCGGACACCGGTCCGAGGGGTACTACCTCCTCCTCGAGATCCTGCTCGGCAGCGATGCCGTCGCCGAGCTCGATCGTTCCCTGCGTCTGAGCGACGAAGTCATCCGCCACAAGATCGTCCGGGTGCCCCAGCACCGCGGCACGCGCCCCGGTCGGGGCCCTGCCCGCGAGCTGGTCACCGCCGGACCCGACCACGACGCGTGAGAGCAAGGAAGATCAGATGCCCGGAAACAACGTGACCCTGGTGGGCAACGTCACCCGTGACCCCGAGCTGCGCTACACCGCCTCGGGGCAGGCCATGGCCAAGTTCGGCCTGGCCGTGAACCGCCGTTGGCAGAACCGACAGACCCAGGCATGGGAGGAGTCCACCAGCTTCTTCAACGTCGTCGCCTGGCAGGAGATGGCCGAGAACATCGGTGAGTCAGTGCAGAAGGGTGCCCGCATCATCGTCACCGGCCGCTTGGAGCAGCGCTCCTGGGAGCAGGAGGGCGACAAGCGCTCGGTGGTCGAGGTCGTTGCCGACGAGGTCGGCCCCAGCCTGCGGTGGGCCACGGCCACGATCGTCCGCAACGAGCGCCGTGGTGGCGAAGGATCCTCCGGCGGTGCCGCGCTTTCGCGGGAGCCGATGGGCGGCGGGCCGAGCTACGACGACGAGGAGCCGTTCTGATGGGGCGCAAGTCCAAGGCCCAGCCGGCCCGGGGTGAACGCAAGCCCAAGGACGCTGGCAAGAAGTTCAAGCAGAAGCCGTGCATGTTCTGTCAAGACAGCGTCGACTGGATCGACTACAAGGACGTCAACCTCCTCCGGCGCTACCTCTCCGACCGCTCCAAGATCAAGGCCCGCCGGGTCAACGGGAACTGTGTCCAGCACCAGAGCGACGTCGCCATGGCCATCAAGACTGCTCGGGAGCTGGCGCTGCTGCCCTACACGATCAAGGTCACGAGCAGCCGGACCGGCCGGGGGGGTGGTCGAGGGCGCGACCGTGACGACCGGGGCCCAAGCCGAGACGATCGGCCGCCCCGCCCCGGGCCCGGCAATGCGCCTCCACCCGGTCCGGGGCGTGCGGGCACAGCCGCGGTGTCGGCCGGCGCTGGCGCCGGTGGCGATTCGCGACCCGAGTGAGGCTGGTGCCAACGTGAAGGTGATCCTGAGGGCCGACGTGGCCAACATGGGCAAGCGCGGCGACGTGCTCACCGTGGCCGACGGCTATGCACGCAACTTCCTCCTGCCTCGCGGGATGGCCATCGTGGCCAGTCCCGGTGCACTCAGCCAGGCCGACTCGATGCGCCGCTCGCGCGACATCAAGGACGCCGCTGCCCGTTCCGGCGCCGAAGACATCGCCCGCCGCCTCGTCCCGGCCGTGATCGAGATCAGCGCCCGGGCCGGAGGCGAGGGCCGGCTGTTCGGCTCGGTCACGACGACCGACATCGCCGAGCAGGTCAAGGCCCAGACCGGCATCGAGCTCGACCGTCGAAAGATGCACCTCGACGAGCCCATCCGCGAGGTCGGGACCCACCGGGTCCTGGTCAAGCTCCATGCCGACGTCGAGTTCCCCGTGACCGTCGAGGTCACCCCCACCTGATCCTCGGCGTCGGCAGCGGCCAACCGCTCGATCCGACGCCTCCTCGATACGGTTCGGCCCGGCTCGATCCGAGGTCCACCATCGCGCGCGCGTTCGAGGCCATGCTGAGCGCGTGGACGACCTCGTGGCGATGCCGGCCGTCGGACGCGGCCGGGGCCGACGTACCGCCGGCCCGGCCGTGGCTGTCCACACCGTGTCCACCGGCAACTCACACGGTTGTGCCCCTGGCACCGCACAGGCTCGAGAAAGGAGGGTGGAGCATGGCCGTGACCGACGAACCGTCGCCTCCGACGCGCGCTGACGGTCGTGTCCCGCCCTACAACCTCGAGGCCGAGGAATCGCTGCTCGGCGCCATGCTGCTGAGCAAGGACGCCATCGTCGCCGCCTCCGAGCTGGGTGTCTCCGCCGACGACTTCTACAAGCCGGTGCACGCCCACATCTACGACGCCATCACCTCGCTCTACAGCGCCGGGGAGCCCGTCGACCCCGTCACCGTCGCCGAGGAGCTCCGCCGGGCCGGCCTGCTCGGGGACCTGGGAGGTCCCGGCCCCCTGGTGAGCCTGCAGGTGCGCACGCCGGCGACGTCGAGCGCCGCTCGCTACGCCCGCATCGTGAGCGAGCACGCGCTGTTGCGCCGGCTCATCGCCGTCGCCGGCGAGATCGCCGAGATGGGCTACCGGGTTCCCGACGACGTGGCCGAGGCGGTCGACCGGGCCGAGGCGATGGTGTTCGACGTGGCCCAGCACCGGGTGAGCGACTCGCTGGCCCCCATCCGCGACCTCCTCGACCACAGCCTCACCCGGCTGGAGATGCTCTACGAGAAGGGCGATGCCATCACCGGCATCCCCACCGGCTACCAGGGTCTCGACGAGCTGCTGTCGGGTCTCCAGCCGTCGAGCCTGGTGATCGTCGGCGCCCGCCCGGCCACGGGCAAGTGCGTCACCGGCGACACGTTGCTGGTCGATCCCCGCACCGGGGCGCGCACGACGATGGCCGAGCTCCACCGGCGGGGAAGCCAAGGCGACGAGATCGAGGTCGTGAGCCTCGGCGGCGACGGCCAGCTCCACGTGCGTCGCCCGAGCGCCTTCGTCGATGACGGGGTCCGCCAGGTGTTCGCCGTCCGTACCCGCTCGGGGCGCATGGTCCGTACCACCGCCTCCCATCCCTTCCTCACGCCGTCGGGCTGGCGGCCACTGGCCGAGATCAACGTCGGGACCTCCGTCGCCGTCCCCCGGTCGCTCCCGGTCTTCGGCGACGAGCAGCTTCCCGAGGCGGAGGTCGTGGTCCTGGCCTACCTGCTCAGCGATGGCGCCCACTCCGGCGCCTCGGTCCGCTTCACGACGGGGTCGCAGGCGGTGATGAGCGACTTCCACCACCACGTCAGGGTTCTGGGGGCGGAGCCGGTCGCCGAACGAGGTTCAGGCCCGGTGCTCACCTCGCGGCTGCGTCCCTGGCCCAACCGCCCCGACCCCCTGGTGGCGCTCCAACGCTCCCACGGGTTGGCGGGCACGAGCGCCTACCGCCGGTGCGTCCCCGACGCCGTGTTCCAGCTGTCCCGTCCCCAACTGGCGTTGTTCCTCAACCGTTTGCTCGGTGCCGACGGGTCGGCCTGGTGGTCGATGCGGGACGGGGGGAGCGGCTGTCTGTCCTACTGCTGCGTCTCGGTCCGTCTGGCGAGCGACGTGGCCCACCTCTTGCTGCGCTTCGGCATCAACGCCCGACTGCGGCGCCGGGTCGTCCACCGGCGTGGGTGGCAAGGACCGGCCTACGAGCTCGAGGTGACCTCCGCCGTCGAGATCCGCCGGCTCGCCGCCGAGATCGGCATGTTCTCCAAGGACTCGGCGCTGGCCAACCTCCTCGTGCGCATCGAGCAGCAGCGCCCCGGCCGCCGTCCTTCACCGGCAGCCGACCCGACTCTCGCCGGAGCCGCCACCCTGGATCCGCCGTCGTTGGTGGCGGTCGGCCACGCCAGTGCCGAAAGGGACACCGCTCGGCCGGGCCGGGACCACCACCCGGGCGGGGGATCGAGCGGCGACCAGCGCCCCTCCTCGGGCAGCTGGCCCGCCCCCGAGAGCGGGAGGGTGCCCGCCGGCGTCCCGGCCGTGCTATGGGACGACATCGTGGCCATCGACGCCGACGGCGAGGCCGAGGTCTACGACCTGACCGTCCCCGGCGACCACAACTTCGTCGCCTCCGACATCTTCGTCCACAACACGTCCTTCGCCCTCGGTATGGCCGCCCATGCCGCGTTGGAGGCCAACCGACCGGTGCTGTTCTTCTCCCTGGAGATGAGCCACCTGGAGATCACCCAGCGCCTGCTCGCCTCCGAGGCGAGGGTCGACAGCTCGAGGATGCGCAACGGCAAGCTGGCCGAGGCCGACTGGACCAAGATCAGCCACGCCATCGGGCGGCTGGCCGAGGCGCCCATCTACATCGACGACAACCCCCGGGCCACCGTGCTCGAGATCCGGGCCAAGTCGCGGCGGCTCAAGTCGAGGTTGGGCGACCTCGGCATGGTGGTCGTCGACTACCTCCAGCTGATGACCGGGCGAGACCGGGCGGAGAACCGCCAAGTGGAGGTGTCGGAGATCAGCCGGGGGCTCAAGGTGCTGGCCCGCGAGCTGCAGACGCCCGTGGTTGCCCTCTCCCAGCTGTCCCGAGGCCTCGAGCTGCGGGCCGACAAGCGGCCGATGCTGGCCGACCTGCGGGAGAGCGGATGCCTGAGCGGGGATGCCCGGGTCCTGCGCTGCGACACCGGCACCGAGGTGACGATGGCCGAGCTGTGCGCCTCCGGTGAGCGGAACATCCCGGTGTGGACCCTCGATCGTCACCTCGACCTGATCCCCGGCACGATGACCGAGGTCTGGCCGAGCGGGTACAAGCAGGTGCACGCCCTCCGCCTGGCCTCGGGCCGGCGCATCAAGGCCAGCGCCAACCACCCCTTCTTGACCGTCGACGGTTGGCTGCGCCTCGACGAGCTGCGCCCGGGGGTCGAGGTTGCGGTGCCCCGTCGCCTCCCCGCCCCCAAACGAACGCGCGAGCGCGACGACGAGCAGCTCGGCGCCATGGCCACGACCATCCTTGTCGGCCTCAGGGCGGGCAGCCGTGGCCCTGGCCTCGGGGTGCCCGCCCAAGCCTTCGCCCTGCCCCACGACCAGCTCGTCGACCTGCTGGCCCGGGTGTGGGCCCCGGCCGGGGCCGGTCACCTCGCACCGTCGGGTCACCTGCCGGCCGGGCGCCGACTGGTCGACGACCTCCAGCTGCTGCTGTTGCGCCTCGACGTAGCCAGCCAGGTCGTGATTCCGAGCCGCCAGGTGGGCCAGCCGGATCGAGCCGAGCTCGGCATCGTCGAGCCCGAGGCCAGGGCCCGGCTCGCCTCGCTCCTCGCCGCCGGGCGTCGCCCGGCGTTGGTCCACGCCGGAGCGGTCGGTGGCGCCCGGGCCGCCAACGGCGACGATGGCGAGCAACCGAGCCAGGGGCGGGGCGACGTGGCGTGGGACGTGGTGGTCGCCATCGATCCCCTCGGTGTCGAGGCGGTCTACGACGCCACCGTGGCCGAGACCCACAACTTCGTCGCCAACGGGATCGTCGTCGAGAACAGCCTCGAGCAGGACGCCGACGTGGTGATCTTCTTGTATCGCGACGAGCTCTACCACGTCGAGTCCCCGGATCGGGGCACGGCCGAGGTGCTGGTGGCCAAGCACCGGTCGGGACCGACGGGGATGGAACGGCTGGCCTTTCTCGGCCACTACACCCGCTTCGCCAACATGGCCAAGGGCTTCGACGGCTGACCAGATGGGCGCCGGTCCCGGCATGGCGTGGAGACGGCGCTGCCGTATAGTCAGGTCGTATGCACCGCCGCCATGCCCGCGCTCGACGGCATGGCCGCCCGCCTGCCCGACCGGCCTGGCAGCGGTGCGCTCTCGTCGTGCTGGTCCTGGCGGCGGCGTGTAGCAGCGACAGCGGCAACGGCCTGGCCCGTGCCCCGGAGCAGTCGAGCGCCGTGCAGGGCGGGCCCTTCTGTGGGCCGTTCAGGCGCTTGAGCCAGGCCAGGCTCGATCTCATCCGCCGGGCCACCTCCAACCTGGAGATCGAGTCGACGGTCGAGCGGATCCGCGAGCTGCAACAAGAGATCAGCGAGGAGGCACCGCCGGAGGTGCGCGAAGACGTGCAGTTCACCGTCCGGGTCTACAACACCTACCTCAACGTGCTGGAGTCCGAGGGCTACGGCAAGGCGCCGATGGAGGACATCACCACCGACGAGTACAACGCCGCCGAGCTCGCCCAGCAGGCGTACTGCTTCCAGAACCCCACTCGTTGATGGCGCCTCGCCCTGCCCGGCATGGTCGCGCCGAGAGAGCTCGGTGAGCGCAGCGACGAGCTCGACGAGAGGCAACCGTGTTCGGTGAGGACATCCTCGCCCAGCTCGTGCTCGCCCTCGGGGCCGCCATGGCGGTCGGCAGCACCCTGGCTCTGGTGAGGGCCCCCCGCCGCCGGGGCGACGCCGACCTGGACCGGCCTCCGGTGGCCAGGAGCGTGGTGATGATCGCGGTCGGCGTGGTGGCGGCGGTGTGGGCCCTGGCCAGCCTCACCAGCGGCTGAGGGGTCCGTCCCGGTAGGGCGCTCAGCCAGCCGTGGCCCTCGTCAGGCTCCTCCGCCCGGGGTCGGCATCACCACGAGAGGATGACCCGGCCGCACACCGAGCAGCTGAAGCCGGTGTCCCGGAGGCGGTCCTGCCACCCGGGCGGCAGCTGCTGCACGCTGGTGCAGCCCCGGCAGGTGAGCTCGTTGGTGTACATGGCCTGGCCCAGACCGAACACCACTCGGCCGCCGGCAGAGTTCTTGCTGATGGGACGGGCCTGACCGGGGGGCACCGACTGCTTGGCCTGGAGCCTGGTGGCGTGGGCGGCACGAGCCTGGGCGGTGTGCTCGCGCGCCGCCCGGTACGCTCGCTGCCGAGCGGCCCGAGCCGCCTGGGGATCAGGGGCGGCGGTGGAGGGGATGGGGCTCTCGGGCGTCGGTGCCAGCCACGCCCCCTTCTTCAGCGTGAGGAACGCCTGGTTCACCTCCCGCATGCGCTGCTCGGCTTGTCGGCGCACCGGCTCGGGGCTGTCGACGTGGCGGTCGGGGTGGTACTGCTGGGCCAGAGCGCGATAGGTGGCCGTGACCTCCTCGAGCGTGGCCAGCGTGGAGATGCCGAGGACCTCGTAGGGGTTGGGGCCCTCCGATTCCGAGCTACGTTGCCGCCTGGCCAACACCGCCCCCTTCGGTGGTCCCCTGCCTCAGTTCCGTTGTCCCACGCTAGTGGTCCACCGCCCGACTCCTCACCAGGAGGCTGCGGCCCCGACAAGGACACCTCGAGGGGTGGCGGAAGCGGGCGAGGCCCCCTCGGCTGCTCACTTCGGGAAGTGGGTACAGGGGCAGCGGCAGGGTCGGCCCGCCGCAGAGGCGAGCCGACATCGCTCCACGCAGGCGAAGGGGAAGTCCATGATCGGGTTCATCGTCTTCGGGCTGGTGGTGGGGGCCGTCGCCCGGCTCCTGGTCCCTGGTCGCCAACACCTCGGCTTGCTCGTCACCCTGCTGCTCGGGATGGCCGGGTCGGTGGTCGGTGGCATCGTGGCCAACCTGCTCAGGACCGGCGACATCTTCGAGCTCAACGTCATCGGCTCGGTGGTCGCCGTTGCCGCCGCCGTCGTCCTCATCACCCTCGGCGAGCGAGCCGACGGCGTCCGCCGTCGCACCCGGGGCTGACGTCGACGACGACCGGCTCCGCCCCAGACCGGGAGCACGAGGGCGGCGGTGTCGGGAAGCGCGCGGTCAGCGACAGGAGCTCCGGGACGCTCCGACGGGGTGGAGGATCAGCGGATGAGCTCGGCCAGGTCGGCAACGACCAGGTCGGCGCCGTGGTCGCGCAACGCCTGGGCTTGACCCACCCGGTCGACGCCGACGACGAGGCCGAATCCTCCGGCGCGCCCCGCCTCCACGCCCGAGAGCGCATCCTCGACGACCACGGCTCGATGGTGGGGCACTCCGAGGCGATCCGCGGCGGCGAGGAACGTCTGCGGCGACGGCTTGCCCGCCAACCCCAGCTCTGCCGCCACCTCGCCGTCGACGCGGGTGTCGAACAGGTCGGTCAGGCGGGCCACCTCCAGCACCGCCGTGGCGTTGCGGCTGGAGGACACCAACGCGGTCTTGACGCCCTGGCGCCGCAGGTGGCGCAACAGCACGACCGAGTCGTCGTACACCTTGACGCCCTGCTCGGCGATCAACCGGTTGACCAGGTCGTTCTTGCGGTCGCCGAGCCCGAGCACGGTCTCGTCGTCCGGGGAGTCGTCGGCCCCGCCCTCCTCCAGCCGGATCCCTCGGGCCTCGAGGAAGCGGCGGACGCCGTCGTAGCGGGGCACGCCGTCGACGTAGCGGTTGTAGTCGTCGCGCTCGAAGGGCCGGAACGGCTCCCCGAGGCGCTCGGCGCGACGGCGCAGGAAGTCGTCGAACATCTCCTTCCACGCCGCGTAGTGCTGGTCGGCCGTGCTGGTGATGACCCCGTCGAGGTCGAACAGGACGGCGTCGAACCCGTCGAGCTCACCCATGGCGGGCACGCAGGGCGACGCTGACCGGGGTCTGTGGGGACAGCTCGAGGGGCTGGCCTCTGACGCCGACGGCCAGGCCGCCACCGGCCTGCAGGGTCAGCGTGAGGTGCTCGGGGGTGATGTCGATGAGCAGGCGCTGACCTCGGATGGTCAGCGGGAAGCGCAGCCGTGTCCAACCCTCGGGCATGACCGGGTCGAAGTCGATGGCGCCGTCGAAGTCGCGCAGCCCTCCGAAGCCGTACACCAGCGCCATCCAGGTGCCTCCGGTAGACGCCACGTGCACCCCGTGGCCGGCGTTCTCGGCGACATCGGCGAGGTCCATGAGCAGGGCCAGACGGAAGTGCGCCATCGCTCGTTCCCGGTCACCGATCTCGGCGGCGATGATGCTGTGCACCGGAGGCGACAGCGACGAGTCGCTGGTGGTGAGCGGGTCGTAGTAGTCGAAGTTGCTCCGCTTCTGGGCGAAGGTGAACTCGTTGCCCAAGAGAAACATCGCCAGCACGACGTCGGCCTGCTTGAGGACCTGGTGCCGGTAGATCACCAGCGGGTGGTAGTGCAGCAACAGCGGGTAGTGATCGGCCGGCGTGGCGTCGAAATCCCACACTTCACGCTCGAGGAACTGCGCGTCCTGAGGGTTGACCCCTCGCTTCTCGTCGTAGGGCACGTGCATGGCCTCCGCCGCCCGGCGCCAGCCGAGGATCTCGTCGTCGTCGAGACCGACATCGCTGCACAACACCCGGTACTGGTGGGGGTCGCGCTCGCGCAGCTCCTGCAACACGGTGGCCGCCCAGTTGAGGTTCAACCTCGCCATCAGGTTGGTGAAGGCGTTGTCGTTGACCACCGTGGTGTACTCGTCGGGACCGGTGACGGTGAAAAGGTGGAACCGGCCGCCGTCGTCGTAGAAGCCCAGCCCGGCCCACATGCGAGCCGTCTCCACCAGCAGCTCGGCGCCGAACTCGGCGAGCACGTCGTTGTCGCCGGTCACTTCGACGTAGCGCTTCAGCGCGTAGGCGATGTCGGCATTGAGGTGGTACTGCGCCGTGCCCGCCTGGTAGTACGCCGACGCCTCTTCACCGGTGATGGTGCGCCACGGGAACAGCGCCCCCGCCTCGTTGAGCTCCGCCGCTCGCTCCCGGGCCTTGTCCAACATGCTGTAGCGAAATCGCAGCAGGTTCCTGGCGATGCGAGGCTCGGTGTAGCACAAGAACGGCAGCACGAAGATCTCGATGTCCCAGAAGTAGTGGCCTTCGTAGCCGTGGCCGCTCAAGCCTTTGGCCGGAACGCCGCTTCCTTCTGCTCGAGCTGCGGCCTGGAAGAGCTGGAACAGGTTCCAGCGAACGGCCTGCTGGACCTGGGCATCGCCTTCGACCTCGACGTCGCTGCGCCGCCAGAAGTCGTCGAGGATCTCCCGTTGACCGGCAGCGATGTGGTCGAAGCCGGTGGCCATTGCCCGGCGCAGCACCCGGTCGGTCCGGTCGATGAGCTCGCCCGGCGGGACGTTGCGCGACGTGTGATAGCAGGCGAACTTGGTGAGGCAGATGGGCGAGCCCTTGCTCGCCTCCACGATGTAGGTGACCTTGCCAGCGTCCTCGTCCACCTCGGTGACGACCTGGTAGCCGCAGTCGGTCTCCATGACGTGGTCCACGCCGCACGCCAGGGACATCCCGCTCCGTTGGGTCACGTAGCCGAGCAGCAGGCGCTGATCGTCGGCGGTGTGCACGACGTTGTCCAAGACCCGCCCGTCGAGCTTGCGCACCCGCGGGTCGAACTGCCGGTGCCCCCCGGGCACGCCGGCGTCCTCCCGATTGACCAGCTGGGAGGAGATGACCACCGGGGCGTCGTCGTTCAAGATCCGGACCTGAAAGTCGAACGCGGCGAGGTGGCGGTGGCGCAGCGAGGCCAATCGCCGTGAGACGACCTCCACCCGCTTTCCCGATGGCGTCTCCCAGATCAACCGGCGAACGAGCATCCCCGAGCGGAAGTCGAGCGCTCGCTCGTACTCGATGGTGTGGGCGGTGGGGAGGAACAACGGCTCGTCGTCCACGTAGAGCGTGATGATCTTGGCGTCGGGGACGTCGACGATGGTCTGGCCGGTCTTGGCCAACCCGAACGCCTCTTCGGCGTGGCTGATCGGCCAGGTTTCGTGGAAGCCGGCGATCAGGGTGCCGTGCTCGTAGGCGGGTCGCCCCTCTTCGTGGTTGCCACGCAGCCCGAGGTGCCCGTTGGCGACGGTGAACAGCGTCTCGGTACGAGCCAGGTAGCGGTCGTTGAAGCGACGCTCGATCAGCCGCCAGGGGTCCTCGGGGTAGTCGAGTCGGGGGAGCGGACGCGGCTGGCGGCGCTGCACCGGCCTGGTTCAGTCGAGAGGGGAGTCGGTCTGGAGGGACAGGTCGTCACTGGGAGCGTCGTGCATGGCGGGGATGGTGCCGAGGCGGCCGGCTTGAAAGTCGTCGACGGCCTGCTGGACCTCGTCGTGGGTGTTCATCACGAAGGGCCCCATCCATGCCACCGGCTCGCCGATCGGTAGGGCTCCGAGGAGGAGCAGCTCGAGGTTGGGCGCCCTGCTCTCCTGCTTCCGGTCAGCCTCGACGGTGATGGTGTCGCCGGGCCCGAACACCGTGAGCTGCCCGGTCGTGACCAGCCGGCGCTCGGCGCCGACCTTGCCGTTGCCGGCGAGGACGTAGGCCAAAGCGTTGAACTCCTGCGGCCACGGGACCACCAGCTGGGCGTCGGGGCTCACGGTGGCATGCACCATCGACATCGGGGTGTGGGTACCACCAGGCCCGTGGTGGCCGCCGAGGTCGCCGGCGATGAGGCGGACGAGCGCGCCGGCGTCGGGGGAGGCGAGCAACCTCACCGACCCAGCCTCGATGTCCTGGTAGCGGGGGTCGACCCACTTCTGGCGGGCCGGAAGGTTCACCCAGAGCTGGAGGCCGTGGAACAGCCCGCCGGCGGCGACGATTTCCTCAGGAGGGGTCTCGATGTGCAGGATCCCACTGCCCGCCGTCATCCACTGGGTGGCCCCGTTGGAGATCACCCCCCCGCCACCTGTCGAGTCGGCGTGGCGGATGACGCCGTCCATCATGTAGGTCACGGTCTCGAAGCCGCGGTGGGGGTGCCAGGGAGTGCCCTTGGGCTCCCCCGGCGCGTACTCGACCTCCCCGATCTGGTCGAGGTGAATGAACGGATCGAGATCGGCCAGATCGACACCGGCGAAGGCACGCCTGACCGGGAACCCTTCCCCCTCGAAGCCCCTCGGGGCAGTGGTGACCGATCGGATCGGCCTGGTAGGCCCGGCACCGGCAGCGCTGAGGCGAGGCAGGGTGAGGGGGTCGGCGGTGACGGCAGGCACGGCGAAGTCGTTCCCGATCTCGGAGCTCCGGACACCTGCGGGGGCCGTCGGAGATCTCCTAGCCCTTGACGATCTCGTCGTACCCGGCCTCCTCCAGGTCAGCGACGGCGGTGCCAGCCCGCTCCTGCTCCGCCCTCGCCGCCTCCGCCGCTACCCGAGCGGCCTCGACCGCTCCTTGCGCCTCGTCCAGGCGGGCTTCGGCCTGGCGCAGCTGCTGCACGGCGCTGGCCAACGCCTCGTTCGCCTGTTCGAGCTCCTGGCGGCGGCGCTCGGCGTCACGCTGGTCGGTTCGCCGAGGGGGTGGGTCTGGAAGCTCGGGCAACCCTGCCAAGCCGAACCCCGACGGCGGTGGGACCTCCTTGGACAGCCGCCCGGCCCGCAGCGCCCGGCCCACCTTCTGGTCCATGGTCGCCGCCTCCAGCGTGGCGGCGACCTCGGCGTGGTGGGCGGCGCCGGCGAGCTCCGTGGCGGCCGCCGCCAGCGCCGACAGCACCGCACGCCGGGCACGGGTCAGCTCCCGCAACCGGGTTGGGTCGGCGCCACCGAGAACGGCGGCCTGGGCATCACGCACGGCAGCGCCGGCGCCCAACAGCTTCTCGATGCCCGCCGGCTCCCGGCGTGCCACCTGGTTCAGGGCCCAGGCCACCACCGTCGGGCGCTTCAGCCTCCTGACCACCTCGGCCGAGTCGCGGTGGCCGTCGTTGCGGAGCCGCTTTGCCAGCTCGTTGCGGGCGGCCACGAACTTCGCGGGGTCGAGCTGGTAGAGCTCGTCGACGCCAGCCAGATCGAGCCCCCCGTCGGCCATGCCCCTGCGATACCAGCCCCGGTCCTTTCCAGCAACGCCCGCCGGCGGGCGCCAACCACGAAGCCGCGCGCCTCGGCCCGTCTGCATTCAGAGAGACAGCGACTGCCCCTACTCGGGATGGGCCGCCTCGTACTCCTCGACGATGGCCTGGGGAATGGGTCCTCGGGATCGCACCTCCGGGTGCCGGTGGCGCCTGGCCCACTCCGGACTCCTTCCAGGCGGTCCGATCCCCGCGTGGCTCCGGGCTTGCCGGGGCGGGGCGCTCGGCTCCTGGTCAGGAGGCGTGAGCGGAGTCCACGGACGTGATGTCGGAGGTGAACGCGACAACCAGGTAGGTCCGCCACGCGACGACCACTGCATGGATCTTCGAGAACCGACCAAAGGATCACGAAGGAGAAAGCGGTGTCAGTCCCCAACAACATGGATGCGCTCGAGTGGCTTCGCAAGCGCCTCGAGGACGACGCCGGCGACGACTGCGAGAGATGGATCAAGAGCTTCGCCGAGCACGTCATGGCCGCCGAGGCCGATGTGCTGGGTGGCGCCAGCTAGGGGGAGCCGAGCCCGGAGCGGGTGACGAAGCAACGGCTACCGCGACGCGACTTCCACACCCGTGCCGGGACCATCCCCCTGGCCACCCCAAGCTGCGCCGATGCAGCGAAAGCTGGATCTCCGTGCCCCTCCGACCACGATGGGCAAACGGTGTTGCATATCCTCTCGCCCCAGAAACGAGGCACGGCCTCGACGTGCGGCGCTTTCCGCCACTGATCGTGGGAGGGCTTCCTTGATCTCGCACCGCTTACCGCCAGCCGGTCGCCCCCTCGAGATCGTCCATGACGAGCAACGGGCGGTCGTGACCTGCAGCGGGGCAACGCTTCGCAGCTACGACGTCGGTGGCCGTCCCGTCGTCGAAGCCTTCCACGGCCCAGACTCGGTGGGAGTCGGCTGCCAAGGTGAGGTCCTCGCGCCATGGCCCAATCGGGTGGTCGACGGCCGCTGGACCTGGCACGGGAGCTCGTTTCAGCTCTGGATCACTGAACCTGAGCGCGGCCACGCGCTTCACGGCCTGGTCCGCACCCTCACGTGGAACGTGGTGGAGCACCGCGAGAACCACGTCGAGATGGATGTCCTCCTGCTGGCACAGCCAGGTTGGCCCTTCCCCCTCCACGTCGTCGTCTCCTACGCTCTCGATCCCACCGGCCTGACCTCGGTCCTCACCGCGACAAACGTCGGACGGCAACCTTGCCCCTACGGAGCAGGCATGCACCCGTACCTGGCGATGCCTCGTGGGACGGTCGACGACGCTGTCCTGCACCTACCGGCAGCAACGTGGCTGGCGACAGATGGGCGTCTGGCACCAACCGGGCGCCGATCGACCGCTGGCACATCGTTCGACTTCACCGATGGCACTCCCATCGGTCAGCGCCGAGCCGATACCGCCTTCACCGACCTTCGTACCGAGGAGAACGGCCGGGTGGAGGCCAGGGTGAGCGCCCCGGACGGGCACACGGCCGTCCTGTGGGGAGATGCGAGCGTTCGTTGGTGGCAGCTGTTCACTGGCGACGCGTTGCCCGAGCCGTGGCCCCGCGCCGCTCTGGCGCTGGAGCCGATGACTTGTGGACCGAACGCGCTCAACTCCCAGGAGGACCTGATCGTGTTGGAGCCCGGCGCAGCCCACTCAATGACGTGGGGCCTGTTCTTGGCGTGACCCCGGGACGACGGGAGCGCACGGCCCCAGCGCAGCTTCTCGCAGCCGCCGCAATCCTCGCCGGTTCTCTGCCCTCCAGTCGAACAGCTGACATGAGGGCGCCCGGCTGCGCTCGGTGTCACCGTTGATTCCCCACTGCGTCACATCTCGAGCGTTTCCGTCTTGTCCACATTGCCTCCCTGGTATCGAGCCCACGGCCGGCACGACCGCCGAGCGCCGTAGTCCATGGAGGCTCCATACGAAGATGCGGTCGCCTCGAACACCAGGTGATGCATCGGTTCCTCCAGTACACGGGTGTGACCGCTGTGGTCGTGGTTTGGACCGCCCTCCTCGCCGCCACCGCCGTCACCGGCTTCGACCCCTTCGGCGAGGACCCCCTCAGCTACCTCGGCACCCAGTCCCGATCCGCAGTGCTGTTCACGGTCGGATTGGCGGGCGCCGCTCTCCTGCTGACTGCCTTCCACCAGTACCTGCGAGGCCGGTATCGGGTGTCTTGGGGCTTCTCCACGGCGATGCTCGTCGGCCTGGCCGGTCAGATGGTGGCTGCCTTCGTTCCCATCGGTGGCGACCCCGCTGGTCACCGCATGCACACCACCAGTGCCCTTGTCCTTGGCGCCTCATTGCCCCTGCTGATGTGGCGCTTTGCCGCCGGCCAGCCTCACGGTCCCTGGCGGCGGCTCACCTACGCCCTGTTCTGGGCCGAGGCGGCCGCCTGCGCCCTTGGGCTCTACCTCTCGGCTGTGACCTTCGCCGCCGGGGCGGAGATTCTCCCGGCCGCGGTTTTCCACGTCTGGGTCGTCACGGTGACGTTCGCGACGTTCGGGTCGTTCCCGTCCGGTACTGGAAGTCGCCTTTCCCACCAATGGCAGAGCGCCGACGTCGCGACTCGGGGGAATTGCACCCGAGTCACAGCCAGGTCCCGTCGTTCTCGGGCGTCCACCGCGAGGCGGTGAATGTGCAGCGGTGGTGGGCCAGCCCTGCCAGTCCCGCTCACGGCGCCGGCGCCACCCGCAGGATGCGGTCGTCGCCCGCCGCTGGGGATCCCCGCCCGTCCCGGTTGGAGGTGGCGAGGTAGACGGCGCCGTCGGGACCCACCGCGACGTCGCGGAGGCGACCGAACCTTCCGTCGAAGAGCACCTCCTCGCCGGTCACCGAGCCGTCGGGACCGAAGCTGAGACGGCGGAGATCACGCCCCTTGAGGGTGACGAACAGCAGCGACCCCCTCCACTCGGGGATGAGCTCCGAATCGTAGAACGCACATCCAGCCGGGGCGATCGTGGGCGTGTAGTTACGAACGCCGTTACCCGTGATGGCGGGCCATCCGCCATCGAAGCCGGGTGACAACACGTTGATCTCGTCGCCGCGGTCGGGCCCGTGCTCGGTGGCCATGAGCCGGCCATCAGGGGCGAGGCACAGCCCTTGGATGTTGCGATGCCCCCGGCTGAACACTGACGGCTCGCCCCGATCAGGATCGATGCGCAACACCTTGCCGTTACGGCTGGCGGGATCGGGCGCCAGTGCCGGCTGGGCAGCGTCACCGGTAGCGGCGTAGAGGGTGCCGGCCGGGCCGAAGCGCAACCGGCCGCCGTTGTGGATGCTGGCCTTGGCGATGCCATCGGCCAACACCGTCTGGGATCCGTCGGGCTCGAGCCGCACCACCCGGTTGTCGGCGGCGCCGGTGTACATGACGAAGATCCGGCCCCGGCCGTCGATCTCCAACCCCATGAGGCCGCCCTCGCCCCCCTCGGCAACCCCAGCCACCGTCCGAGGGGCTTCCCCCAGGCGGGTGAGGCGCCCGCCGCGCTCGGTGTACCAGAGGCGGCCTCCGGGATCCCAGGCCAACGCCCACACCGTGTCGAGGCCGCCGACCACCTCGGTGACTTCGAGGCGCGACGGTCTCGGCGGCGAGGCACTGCCGGCACCGATCTGGGGTCGGGCCTGCGTGGCCGGCGCCGTGGCCGGCGTCGGCGCCGGGGGGGTGGCCTCGGGCGTCGACGGCACCACCGTGGTGGGAGTCGACGGCGGTGGCGCCGGGTCCACGCCGACCGTCGATGGTGGCGCCGACGCCGAGTGGTTGGCGTCGCCCCTGGCTCCCCCGCCCCCGCCGCACGCGGCCACCACCACCGAGGCCGCCACCACCAGGGCGCCGATCCTTCCCGGGTTGGTTGGCCGCCGGCCGCTCGTCAACGAGAAACCACGCCAGCGCAACGGCGCCGGCCTCGGGGAGCCTGGCAAGCAGGTAACAAGGTCAACGGCCCTACCGTCTCGAGAACTTCTCCTGGCGTTACACCCGGCCGCAAACCAGCTCCTTGTCACGCGCCCGGTGCCGGTCGCGCTCGCCAGGGCAGCCTGCCCGACTCCGACGAAGACCGCCGCGGGTAGGACGGTCCTCCCGGTCCCGCCGCCGCCACGGACCTACTGGCCAAGGCGGTCTCTGCCAGGCTCCTCAGCGCCGAGAGGTCTCCAACCTCGGGACCAGCACGCCCAGCGCGATCATGCCCACGGCTAGGGCGAGGTGAAGCCAGTTGTCCGCCATGTTGACGGGGACGAAGTTGACGCCGCTGTCAAGATCAATGACCAGGCCGTACAGCCACAGCACCACGTAGATGACCCCGCCGCCGATGAGGAAGCTCCGTGCCAGGGACCACGTCCGAGCCATGGCGAGCCCGACGACGCCGAAGCCGAGGTGGACCAGGTTGTGGAGGATGCTCACCTGGAAGATCCCGAGGAGCCTGGCCTCGGACTCATGGCCGGCGAACTGCATCTGGTCGTAGTTGGTGGTCAAGCCCGGGACGAACCCGAGGATGCCGGCCAAGAGGAAGACCAACCCGACCGCTCCCGCCGCCTTCTGCGTATGGGTCATGTGCTGCACGTCGAACGGTGAAGCTCCAGCGCTAGCTGTCATGACTGGTCCTCCGTGTACTCGTGGTACTGCCCTGGGCGTGCCCAGGACGGGTGACTCCCAAACCGCCTCCACCGGCCAGAGCGCCGAGCACACTGCCGAGGCATCGCAAGGACCTGAAAGAGGAGTGGGACCAACGGCGGGGACGGGTGACCGAAGCAGTCGGGCGGATGCCCACCAGTCTTGCGGCAGCTCGGGCGCTCGGCTGAGGACACGCCGGCTCTGCTATTGGTTCGAAGACGCAGTGGGTCAGCCGCGGCGGCGAGTCAGCAGATCGCGCTCGTGGAGCACGCTGGTCGCGATCTCGCCCGACATGTCCGCCCAGCCGCGGTACATCGCCTCAGTGGTGAAGGGCATGGCGAGGTTGCCGGCGACGTCGACGGCTATGCAGCCGCCTCGGCCACCATGGACAGCAACCGATTCGAGGGCGCGGTTGCAGGCGGCGGCGATGCCGGCGCCGGTGAGCCGGAGGAGGGCGTCGACCTCGTGGGCGAAGGCAGCCAGGATCAACGCCTCCCCGCCCCCGGTCGCCGACACCGCACACGTGCCGTCGTCAGCCCACGTCCCCGCTCCGATCAGCGGCGAGTCGCCGACACGCCCCCGCAACTGGCCCACCCGGCCTCCGGTCGAGGTGGCGGCGGCCAAGTGTCCGTCGAGGTCCCTGGCAACGGCCCCGACCGTCTCCCCTGACGACGGTCCTGGGCCTTGACCGGACCGTCGCAGCTGCTCGAGCGCGTGAGGGGTGACGAACCAGTCGTTCGGTTCGAGCTCGAGTCCCCAAGACTCAGCCAACTGGGCGACGGCGTCGCCGGCCATCAGCACATGCTCCGTCCGCTCCATCACGGCACGCGCCGCCTCGACCGGGTTGCGCACACCGCGGCAGGCGGCAACGGCGCCCGCCCGTCGCAGGCGCCCATCCGCGACTGCAGCATCGGTTTCCACCGTCCGGTCGACGGTCAGCGCTGAGCCGCGCCCCGCGTTGAACTCCGGGTCGTCCTCCAGAACCTTGACCGCCGCGACCACCGCTTCCACAGCACTGCCTCGCTCGGCGAGGACCTCCGCGCCGGTGCGCAACGCGGCAACCACGCCGCGCCGGGCTGCCTCGAGCCGTTCTCGCGCTAGCGTCGCCGCCCGGTCGCCGGCCCCCCCGTGTACGGCGAGGACCCAGCGCGTCAAGGTAGAGCTCCTGGAGACCGTCAACGGATCATGGGACGAGCGAGGTGCCCTGTTCCGGACCGGAAGCCAGCGCTGTGCGATCAGCCATCATCAGTCGACAAGGACCATCTGCCTCCTGGATCATGCCGATGAAGCGAAAGCCCGCCCTTTCCAGTGCTCGCCATGACGCCAGGTTCTTGGCGTAGGGGGCTGCGCACACCTGTGACCATTCCGGGTGAATTCCGAACACCACGTTGATGACGAACGCTCGGATCATCACCGATCCGAGGCCTCGACCACGGCGAGCGGGATCGCTGACCAGGTAATCGATCCCCGCGGCCGCCCGGTCGATACCCAGGGCGAACCACGGCTCGGTCTCCTCGGGCTCGTCGGCCGCCGGGTAGCACTGGATCCAACCGATGTCGGTCCCATCCAGTGTGGCGATCCAGTGCTCCGTGGAGTCGCCAGACGTGGAGCCGTAGTCGCGAACCACAGCCTCCCAGGAGACGTCGTCGCCTTCCCACCACTGCACGACGCCAGGCTCGTTGAGCCAGCGATGCAGCATCGGAAGGTCGACATCGGCGAGCCGACGGAAGGTCACCTCCACAGGTGCCACCGTGTCACAGATCTTCGGGTCGCCGCGCCGGAGCACGGACTCCGGTCGGTGACGATGTCGCAGATCACCGAGGAGGCCGGGATCGGTCGTGCGACGCCGTACAAGTATTTCTCCGACGCCGAGGCGATCCTGCTCGCCTGGCATGAACGCCAGATCAGTGCCGACCTCCTGGAGATGGATGTCGAGGGTGACCACCCGGAGGTTCTCTGGGAACTGGCAACGGCCATGGCCGGCAAGGGCACCGTTCCCGCCGGTCGACAGATGTCGGTGGAGGAGGTGGCCCCTGCATGGCTGGGCTGCTGAGAAACAAGTGATCGACGCTCGTCCTCGCCGACGGGTGATCATCGCTCAGAGAGCCCGAGAGGGCCGCTCGCAGGAGTGGGCTGGCGAAGGCCGGATGTGCCTCGGCCTCGCTCAGGCGCGGACGGTACCGTCGGGCCCTGCTCACCGTGCTCACTGTGGTCGGCCCTCGTCGGCTCGATGGCGACTTGTCGGCGGTGACGGCACTGCTGCTCGTCCCTGTGTGGTCTGGGAACGGGCCGAAACGGTCAAAGACATCCTGAGGATCATCCGCTACACCTGGGAGCTGAAGCGGTACT
>JADDQY010000014.1 GCA_016781135.1 Actinomycetota bacterium | reverse complement strand
CCTATCGGCACCCGAAATTGGACCCCCCTCCTGCCGGGTCCACCACTGGCAGTGATGGAACTCGAACCCTGGCCGGATGCGAGCCAGGGGGTCAGGAGGGTGATCAACGTGGAGGACTGGGCCGAAATCCGTCGGCTCCATCGGGCGGAGGGCATGGTCGTCAAGGCCATCGCCCGCAGGTTGGGCGTCGCCCGCAACACCGTGCGCAGTGCCCTGCGCTCGGCAGGACCACCGAGCTATGAGCGCCAGCCGAAGGGCTCGATCGTGGATGCGGTCGAGCCCCAGATCCTCGAGCTGTTGCGGGACTGCCCGGATATGGCGGCCACGGTGGTGGCCGAGCGCATCGGTTGGGACCGCTCCATCCGGGTGCTGCGGGAGCGGGTGGCCGAGCTGCGACCGCTGTTCGTGCCCCCCGATCCGTGCCAGCGCACCACCTATCGCCCCGGGGAGCTGGCCCAGTTCGACCTGTGGCAGGCCGACGTGGACATCCCCCTCGGTCACGGCCAGGCGGCCAAGTGCTGGGTGATCGTGGGCGTCTCCGGATTCAGCCGCTTCCTCGGGGCATGGATGATCCCCTCCCGCCAGGCCCACGACATCCTCGGCGGCCACCTCCAGGTCCTGCGCCAGTTCGGCGCCCTGACCCGCATGGTGGTCTGGGACCAAGAGGGCGCCATCGGCCAGTGGCGGGGGCCCCACATGGCCTTCACCGAGGAGTTCCAGCGCTTCCGGGGGACACTCGGCATCGGTGCCCGGCTGTGCCAGCGGGGCGATCCCGAGGCCAAGGGCCTGGTGGAGCGGGCCAACGGCTATCTCGAGTCCAGCTTCTTGCCCGGGCGGCGCTTCGACGACATGGCCGAGTTCAACCGCCAGCTCTGCGCTTGGCTGGTCAAGGCCAACAACCGCATCCATGCCACCACCAAGGTGCGGCCCCGCGAAGCCATGGCCGAGGACCGGGGCTCGATGCTGGCCTTCCCCCCGGTGCTGCCCGACACCGCGCTGCGGTGGTCGACCCGCCTGCCTCGGGACCACTACGTGCGGGTGGACACCAACGACTACTCGGTCAACCCCCGCTTCGTCGGCCGTCGGGTCGAGGTGCGGGTGAACCTCGACACCGTGGTGGTGACCTGCGAGGGCACCGAGGTAGCCCGCCATCAGCGCTGCCTGGCCCGCCACCAGAGCCTGCTGGCTCCCGAGCACTCCCGCATCCTGCGGGCCATGCGGGTCGAGCGAGCCGCCACCGAAGCTCTCCGCGACGCCGTCGAGGAGCGGGACCTCGCCGTCTACGACCGCATCACCGAGGTGGCGTGATGGCCACCACCACCACGCCGGCCACCGAGCTGGCCTACCTGTGCCGGGCCCTCAAGGCCCCGACCCTGGCCCGCTCGGTCGAGCGCCTAGCTGAGCGAGCGAGAAGCGACGGCTGGAGCCACGAGGAGTTCCTGGCCGCCTGCTTGGAGCGGGAGGTGGCCGCTCGCCAGTCCAACGGCGGGGAGATCCGCATCCGTGCCGCCCGCTTCCCGGCCCGCAAGACCCTGGAGGAGTTCGACTTCGACCACCAGCGCTCGCTGCGCCGGGACGTGGTCGCCCACCTCGGGGCCTTGGACTTCGTCGAGGGGCGGGAGAACGTGGTGTTCCTGGGACCACCGGGGACGGGCAAGACCCACCTGGCCATCGGGCTGTCCATCCGGGCCTGCCAGGCCGCCACCGGGTGGCCTTCGCCACCGCCGCTCAGTGGGTTGACCGCCTGGCCGAGGCGCATGCCGGCGGTCGCCTGCACGCCGAGCTCACCCGCCTGGGGCGCTACCCCCTCCTCGTCATCGACGAGGTCGGCTACATCCCCTTCGAGGCCGAGGC
>JADDQY010000023.1 GCA_016781135.1 Actinomycetota bacterium | reverse complement strand
TAAAGACCATCGCCGGGGGCCGCAAGCTCCGCTACACCGGTCGACAACGGAACCGGGCCTGGTTCCTGATCGCCGGCGCCACCTACAACTTGCTCCGCATCACCGCCCTCGACGCCCAGACCACATAGACCATCCCCGGCGGAGCCGAACCGGCCCCGCTCAGCGCCAACACCGAGTCCGACCAGGACCCGCGAAGGCCGGTCCGCACCGGGCCAGAACCCCCTACAGCGTCAGGACCCTCTTCTTCCGCACCCTGCTAGGGGTCGGGATCGAACATCACGCCCCGGCCCTCGCAGGTGGGACAGGTGCTCGAGAGCGCCTCCAGGAGGCCCTCGCCGATGCGACGGCGGGTCATCTGCACCAGGCCGAGCTCGGACACCTCGAAGACCTGGGTGCGGGTCTTGTCCCGCGACAGGGCCTCTCGGAACACCCGCATGAGGTCGTCGCGGTTGGCCTTCTCCTCCATATCGACGAAGTCGATGACGATGATCCCTCCGACGTCGCGCAGGCGGAGCTGGCGGGCGATCTCCTCCGCCGCCTCGAGGTTGTTGCGATAGACGGTCTCCTCCAAGCTGGTGCGCCCGACGTTGCGCCCGGTGTTGACGTCGATCACGGTGAGGGCCTCGGTGGGCTCGATCACCAGCGAACCGCCCGACGGGAGCCAGACCTTGCGGTCGAGGGCCTTGTGGAGCTGCTCGTGCACGTGGTGGCGCTCGAACAGCGGCAGGGGCTCAGTGGAGGTGTCGTAGAGCTCGACCCGATCCGACAGCTCGGGAGCGATCGAAGCCACGTAGCCGTGCACCTCTTCGAACAGGTCCCGGTCGTCGATCAACACCGTTCGGTAGGAAGGGTTGAACTCCTCGCGGATCACCCGCACGGCCACGTTGGGCTCTCGATGCAGACGAGCAGGGGCATGGGCCTGGCGGGCCAGCTCCTCAATGCGTTCCCACTGGCGAAGCAGGTGGCCGACGTCGCGCTGCAGCTCTCCGGTGGTGGCGCCGGAAGCGGCGGTGCGCACGATCAAGCCGTGGTGCTGGGGCTTGACCTGATCGAGCACGGCCCGGAGCCGCTTGCGCTCGTCGTCCAAGAGCCGCTTGGAGATGCCGTAGGTGCCCGAGTTCGGGATCAGCACCACGAACCGCCCGGGGAGGGAGATCTCCTGGGTGAGGCGGGCGCCCTTGTGGCCGATGGGGTTCTTGGTCACCTGGCACAGCACGGGCTGGCGGGGCCGCAGCAGGTCCTCGATCCGAGCAGGCGGGGCCT
Source organism: Actinomycetota bacterium (assembly GCA_016781135.1). GTDB lineage: Bacteria > Actinomycetota > Acidimicrobiia > Acidimicrobiales > CADCSY01 > JADDRA01. The sequence goes on along the minus strand of JADDQY010000023.1, from coordinate 6,064 downwards.
CCTGGTCGACGTCGCCGGTGCCATGACGTACATCGCTGCGGTACAGCACCCCGTTCTTCGGCGTGCCGATGTCGACGAAGGCCGCCTCCATGCCCGGCAGCACGTTTTGCACCCGGCCCAGGTACACGTTGCCGTGAATCTGGGTGTCGTCGCCGTGGGCCACGTAGTGCTCGATGAGCAGACGACCCTCGAGCACGGCGATCTGGGTGGCCTTGCGCCCGACGTGCACGCACATCAGATACCGACCCACCGGACGGCCGCGGCGCTGGCGCCCCTTGCGCTGGGCCAGCGCCTCATCGTCGAGCGAGGTGTCGGGCAGCTCCGCAGGGACCTGGTCGAGGTCTTCGCCGGGATCCTCGACCCGGCGGCCACGCCGGCGCCGACGCCCGGCGGCGTCACCCGCACCGTCACCGCCGGCGGCTGCGGCGGACGGCGTCCGGTGGAACCGGGACGGCTTGGTCGGGGGTGGAGCGGGCCTCGTGTCGCCGATTCTCGGGCGGCCGCGGACCACGGCCCGATCGGCGGCGGCCAGCGAGGGGGCGTTCTCGTTCGCACGCTCGGGCACCTCCGGCGACTGGTCGTCGCCGGGCGCTCCCCCCCGGGCGGGACCGGAGTCGCCAGCGGCCGCGTCGGTCCGGTGACGGGCGCGGGAGCCCAGGACTCGCGGACGCCCGGGTGTGGCGTCGGCGACGCCGACGGGGTCAGGGCGGGAAGACGGGTGATCCGCGGGTGGAGGCGGTGGTGCAGAGGGGCTGTCGGAAGCGGGTGTCTCCCTCGTCCCCTCCGGTAGGTCGTCGGACATCGGAGTGGTCCCTTCGGGTGACGCTCGGGTCGGCGAGCGGTGCAGGGAGAGCGCTGCCGAGATCCACCACCACAGGGAGTGGCTCGTCTCTCGCGCCGTCGTTCCAGATCCATTGGGCGGTCCGCAGTACCCGGCCCTCGGCCAGCACCGGGTCGAGGGCGGCGAGCAACTCGGCCGGGCGCACGCTCCGGGGGTGCACGGCCAGCTCGGCCTCGAGCTCGGTGCCGCCGGAGGTGGGTCCGACCACGGTCACGCATCGCACCGCCGGACGGAGGTCGTCGGTGACCTCACGACCCTTTCGGGAACGGGCGACCACGAGCTCCTCGGCCACCAGCGCGGCATCCACCAGCCGCTGAGCTCCGAGAGGCTCCAGGTCGAGGGCCTCGATGTGCCAGGTGCAGGTCTGCACCTGCTCCTGCAGCGAGGGGTGGCCGGGTTCGATCGGGGCTGCCGCCAGCACGTCGATACCCACGGGCAGCTCGAGACTCAGGCGCTCGGGAAGGTCGTCGACTGCAGCGGCGACCCCGTCGGCCAGCTCGACGTCGAGGTACTCGGCCACCGACTCGTGCCCGGTGGACAGGGCCAAGCCGAATGACAGCTTGGGCCGGGGGCGGAACCCGCCGCTGTAGGCGACCGGCAGCACCGCCCGGCGCAGCGCCCGTTCCCAGAGACGCACGACGTCACGGTGGCTGGTGAAGCGCACCTTGCCCCGCTTGGCGAAGCGCAGTCGCACCCTCACCGCCGCTGCCCCCGGCCGTTCTGGAGGTGGAATCCGGCGGCGATCCCCCCGGCTCCACCACCGGATCGAGTGGAGAACGTGGGGGCGGTCAAGATCCCGCCCGCGGCGAGGGCCGGGAACCGACAGCAACCGGGACGGGGACGAGGGCGAGCCCCTGGCCGGTGCCCTGGCTACCGCCGGCGGGCGGGGTGGCGGAGGCCACCACGTGCTCGATGCTGTAGCCGGTGCACGCACCGCAGTCGTAACAGGGGGTCCAACGGCAGTCTTCCAGCCCGACCTCGTCGAGGGCGTCGCGCCAGTCCTGCCACAGGAAGTCCTTGTGCAGTCCCGCCGAGAGGTGGTCCCAGGCCAGCACCTCGTCGCGGTCGCGGTGGCGGTAGACCACATCGTCGATGCTCAGCCCGGCGGCGGCCATGGCGTCCTCCCACAAGGTGAGGTCGAAGTGCTCCGACCACTCCTGGAAGGTTCCCCCGTTGCGCCACACCTGCTCGATCACCGCCCCCAGGCGACGGTCTCCCCGGCTGGCGATGCCCTCGACCAGGGTGGCCTTCGGGTCGTGCCACTTGTAGGCGACGGCCCGGTCTCGACGCAGGTCGTCGCGCAGCAGCCACATCTTGCGCTGCAGCTCGGCGGCCGTGTTCTGCCCGAACCACTGGAACGGGGTGAACGGCTTGGGTACGAAGCCCCCGACCGACACGGTGACCGAAGCGCCCTTGGCGTGGCGCCGCCCGATCTCGACGCAGCGCCGGGCCAGCTCGGCGATGCCGAGCGTGTCGTCGTCGGTCTCGGTGGGCAGACCGGTCATGAAATAGAGCTTCATCCGCCGCCAGCCCTGGGAGTAGGCCGACTCCACCGCGCCGTAGAGGTCGTCGTCGGCGATGAGCTTGTTGATGACCCGCCGCATCCTCCAGGTGCCGGCCTCGGGGGCGAAGGTGAGCCCGGTGCGGCGGGCCCGCTGCAGCTCGGCGGCGATGCCGACGGTGAAGGCGTCGACCCGCAGCGAGGGCAGCGACACCGAGACCTGCCCGCAGTTGCCCGGGTCGGCGACGGTGTCGGCCACCACCCGCTCGATGCCGCTGAAGTCGGCGGTCGACAGCGAGGTGAGGGCCACCTCGTCGTAGCCGGTGCGGCGAAGGCCGTCGGTCACCATGTGGCGCACCTGGGCTTCGGGACGCTCGCGCACCGGGCGGGTGATCATGCCCGCCTGGCAGAACCGACAGCCTCGGGTGCAGCCCCGGAACACCTCGACGTTGAGACGGTCGTGGACCACCTCGGTGAGCGGTACGAGTTGGCGCTTGGGATAGGGCCAGGCGCCGAGGTCGGCGATGGTGCGCTTCTCCACTCGCTCGGGGACATCCGGGTAGCGGGGGGTGACCGAGGCCAGGCGGGCGCCGTCGTAGGCCACCTCGTACATCGACGGGACGTACACCCCGGCCACGGTGGCGAGGTCGTGCAGGAGGCGCTGGCGGGAGCCGGAGGTGCGCCCGCCGGCCTTCCATTCCCCCATTCGCTCGGTGATCTCCGAGACGACCTCCTCACCGTCGCCCAGCACGAAGAAGTCGACGAAGTCGGCCAGGGGCTCGGGGTTGTAGGTGCAGTGGCCCCCGGCCCCCACCAGTGGATGCTCGGGCCCCCGGTCCTCGGCCCGTACCGGCACACCGGCGAGGTCGATGCAGTTCAAGACGTTGGTGTAGACCAGCTCGGCCGACACGTTGAACGCCAGGATGTCGAAGTCGATGGCGGGACGGTGGGTGTCGACGGAGAACAGCGGCAGCCCCCGGGCCCGCAACAGGGCCTCGAGGTCGACCCAGGGGGCGTAAGCCCGCTCGGCAACGGCGTCAGGGCGCTCGTTGAGGATCTCGTAGAGGATCTGCAGTCCCTGGTTGGGAAGGCCGATCTCGTAGGTGTCCGGGTAGGTGAGCAGCCATGCCACCTTGTGCGGCGCGTGCTCTGGGGTCTGGGCCCCGTCCTCGCAGCCGATGTAGCGCGCCGGCTTCTGCACCTGGGCCAGCAGGGGCTCGAGCCGGGACCAGAGAGACGACATAGTCGCCCGATGTTACCGGCGGCGGCGGAGCGACCTGGAGGGGTGAGGAGCCGGGGTCGGGCCAGTGGTGCCCCGCCTCTAGAAGATCCTCCGGTACATGGAGCACCCCGTACAGACTTCGGGCGGGTGGTCGCTCATCAGGGCCGCTCGGAACGCTTCGTAGGCCTCGCCCCGCCAGGTGCCGGCGAAGCCGCCGTCGCGGACGTTGCCCATCAGCGCCCGATCGGCACCCATCACCATGCAACAGGGGCGTACCGCACCGTCGTGCTCCACGTAGCCGGAGCGCCAGGGCCAGTCACAGCCCGGCTCTCCCAGCCGCGGCCGTGCTGCGCCACCAGGCGTCAGGCCGGGAGCGGGCGGGAGGCGCAGCGCCACCCCCAACGCCGTCGCCTTGCATCGGGCCTCGTCGAGCACGGCGCGCACCTCGGGCCCATCGTCGCACCACAGGCCCTGCTCGGTGGTGAAGCTGCGGATCTCGGCGTAGGCCCCGTCGGGCTCGGTGTCGTCGAAGGTGTGGGAGAGGTTCTGCACCCACACATCGGGGACGCCCCAGTCGGCGGCCAGCTCCACCACGGCGGGCACCTCGGCCAGGTTGCTCCGCATGACCACTATCACCAGTTGCACCCGGGGACGAGAAGCGCCCAACCGCCGCTTCACCTCGACCAGGCCTCGAACGTTGCGCTCGACCCGCTCGAAGCTCGACCGGTCGCGGATGGCCTCGTAGGTGGGCGCGATGGCGCCGTCGACCGACACGTGGAGCCAATCGAGGCCGGCGCGGACCAGGCGCTCGGCCACCTCCTGGGTCAACAGCGCCGTTGGTGTTGAACCCGACCCGCACCGCCCTGGCCGAGGCGTACTCGATCATGGCAAGGAGGTCGGGGGCGAGCAGCGGCTCGCCCAGACCCTGCAGGGTCAGCACCTCGAGATCGGGGAGGTCGTCGACGATGGCCCGGAACCGATCGAACGACATGCTGCCCGAGATGCGGTCCAGGGGTGGCCGGTAGCGCACGAGGCACATACGGCAACGGAGGTTGCACGAGCCGGTGACCTCGAGCTGGAGCTCACGAGGCAGCGGTGGCGCGGTCACGTTCTCGTCCCGCTCGTCATCGGGCCACCCACAACGCTCCTCTCGTGACGCCACCGCTGCTACCCGGTGCCGGCCCTGGCCACGCACCGCGGCCTGGACCGTCGTCCGTGCCGTCGGTGCTGTTTGGCGCCGGTTCCGCAGGGAAACGTCCTGCCATGGAGCAGCCGGAGGAGGGGTACGCCCACACGTTCCGCATCACCTCCCCGGAGTGGCCCGGCGTCCGGGTGCTGCTCCCTTGAGCCAGCTGGTCGCTGACGTCGAACGCATCGCCGTGCTTCGGGCCAACGCCCTGGGTGACTTGATGTTCGCCCTGCCCGCCCTCGACGCCCTGCGAGCCGCCTACCCCGACGCCGAGCTCGTCCTCCTCGGGCGGGCGTGGCACCGCGACCTGCTCGACGGCCGCCCCGGCCCCGTGGACCGAACCGTCGTCGTCCCTCCCTTCGAGGGCCCGCTGGGGCCCGACGAGCGGCGAGCCCTGGACCAGGTGCTCGACGCGCTGGCCGGCGAGGGGGTCGATCTCGCCCTCCAGCTCCACGGCGGCGGTCGGAACTCCAACCCGGTCGTGCGCAGGCTCGGTGCCCGGGTCGTCGCTGGCCTGCGCACGCCCGACGCCGAGCCCCTCGATCGCGAGGTGCCCTACGTGTACTACCAGCACGAGGTCCTCCGGCTGCTCGAGGTGGTGGGGCTGGTCGGCGCCACCCCCCGCACCCTGGAGCCGCGCTTCGCCCTCGCCGAGCGCGACCGTGCCGAGGCGGCGGCGGTGGACGGCGAGACCCCCCTCGTGGCTCTCCACCCCGGCGCGACCGACCCCCGACGGCGCTGGCCACCGGAACGCTTCGCCGCCGTGGGCGACGCCCTCGCCGCCGCCGGTGCCTCCGTCGTGGTGACCGGTTCCGACGGCGAACGCCAGCTCGTCGCCGCCGTGGTCGACGCCATGCGCAGCCCGGCTCGGGGACTTGCCGGGCGCCTCTCGATCGGGGGGCTCGCCGGTCTGTTGGCCCGGTGCGCGGTGGTGGTGGGCAACGACACCGGTCCGCTCCACCTCGCCGCCGCGGTGGGCGCAGCCACCGCTGGGGTGTTCTGGTGCGGCAACCTGATCAACGCCGGTGCGGCTACCCGCACCCGCCACCGCCCCTCGATGTCCTGGGTCCTCGACTGTCCTGCCTGCGGCGCCAACTGCATCACCAACAGCTGCGAGCACGAGGACTCGTTCGTGGTTGGGGTGGGCGTGGACGAGGTGCTGGCCTCGGCGCTCGATCTGCTCCACACCGCGGAGACCGATGGCCGCACGGCCGGGGATGCCGCCCCCGGCTAGACCTTCCCGCCCGGAGGTCGAGGTGACAAATGAACTCGGCGGCTCATGGTCATGCTGCCTTGCGGCAGCGGTGGCTG
>JADDQY010000097.1:395-1851 GCA_016781135.1 Actinomycetota bacterium | reverse complement strand
CCGGTGGGGCATGACCGCTCGTAACGCCGGCCCATAACGTCGGCGTTGCCCGCGTCACCTCGGATGCGCTGGTCGATGGCTTTGGCGATGCGCGTTCGTCGTAGCGACGGTACTGACGCGGAAGGCGTCGACGCCGGCGACCACGAGCCGGTGACCACGATCGCCTCGCATCTTGTGCGGGACCACACGATCAGCGGGTTAGTCCATGCCAGGCAGGGAGAGCTGAGTGAGTCCAGCCTCCCTGGCGGGACGGTTCGTGGTGGGAGCTGGAGACAGAGCGACTTCGGGAGCGGGCCGGAGCCCCATGGTGGTCCGCAAGAGCTCCAGGGCGGCCAGCGTCTGCTCGGTCGGGGCTCCGGCGCCTCCTGAGGTGACCAGTGCGACCGCCCGACCGAGGCGTCCCTCGAGGAGCGGCAGCACCCGCAGGCTGGCGAGGGCGTCGTCGAGGTCATGCAGGTCTACCGAACCCTCGGACAGGAAGCGCTCGTAGCAGCCGATGAGCGGGCCACAGGCCCGTCGCAGCAACGGCAGGTCGACCACGCAGGTGCTGGAGGCGGTCATGGCTCACTACTGGTGCTCGCCGCCGGGCGGCAGCGACAACTTTCCCCACGGCGCTGTCAGTCTCGGCGGCCGTGGCCCACCAGTAGTGGGAGGACTGACCGCCCGCGAGAAAGGCACCTTCCATGCCCACGTCCTCCTCCAGCCGCCGCTGCACCCGTGCTCGGGCCTGGGTCACCGCGTTGGCCACCACCGTGGCCATCGTTGTGGCCAGCCACGTGCAGACCGCGGTGGCCTACGCCCAGACGGTCGTAGCCCAGGTCCAGGTCAACCCCACGTCGGCGGACTTCCCCGGCGGCGCCATGGTGCAGCGGCTGATCGACTGGGCGGGCCAGTTCGGTCTGTGGGGCTCGGTGGCCAGCCTGTTGATCGGCGCCGGGATCTGGGGGGTGTCCCAGCAGTTCGGCAACGGCTTCCAGGCCGGCAAGGGCAAGATCCTGGCCGCCGCCGGGGCGGTGGGCGCCGTGCTCACCGGCCTGGCCCCCACCATCGTCAACACCCTGTTCAACGCCGCCACCGCCTGAGCACATGGTGCCTGAGCCTGTGGTGTCCACGTACAGGCGTCTGCTGGCGGTCGTCGTCGCCGGCAGTGCCGTCGCCGTGGCCGGCTGTGGTCAGCCCCGATCGCAACCGGCCGCCCCGGCGGCGATCACCTCGACGGTGGCGCCGTCTGAGCCGACGACCGAGCTTGCCGAGGACCCTCCGGGCAGGGATCACCCTGGTCCCACCGCGGTGGTGGACGGGGTGCCCATGGGGTTCTCGCCGGACCGTGCCGGCGCGCTGGCGGCCGGGCTGAGTTTCACCCGGCTCAACCAGGAGCTGGTGGAGATGAGCGTGCCGGCGGCCGAGGCCGCCCGGCGGGCCATGGCCACCGAGGACGCCGCCGATGCGCTGGCAG
>JADDQY010000097.1:0-366 GCA_016781135.1 Actinomycetota bacterium | reverse complement strand
CGGGCCCGCTGGCCGCGGGGCTCCCTGCGCTACCGGGTGGCCCCGCTGGCGGTGAGAGCCACCGAGGCCGGCCCCGGCGCCATGGACGTCGACGTCTGGTACGTGGGCGTGGTGGCCGGGCCGGACCTGGCCCCCTACGAGGAGTGGGGCACCGAGTCCTACCGCCTGGTGTGGGAACGGGACGACTGGCGGGTGGCGGCGCTGTCGGACACGCCCGGGCCCCGGCCCGACCCCGGCTACCAGTCGCCCTCCTCTCCCACCGAGCTGGAAGCGCTGCTGAACGGATTCGAGGCCGTGCCGTGACGGCCGTGGTGCTCGCCCTTCCCAACCCGGTGGACGCCATCGGCGAGGGACTGGGCAACGCCG
>JADDQY010000031.1 GCA_016781135.1 Actinomycetota bacterium | reverse complement strand
TGCTGCCGGAGCGCGCGTGGATCGACTCACGGAACCCCCTCTGGTCGCCGCTGCGACCGTAGTGGGACGGCCGTCCAGCGGGCGAGCACGAGCAGCTCCTCTCGCCGGCTGAGGGCACCGGTGCTCGACGGACGGCGCCAACGTCCAGCAATTGTTGATCGAACTGGTCAAAGTAGCGTGGCCCTCGGCTCACCGGACCATCTACCCACCGAAGGAGCCCCGATGAGTGTCACCGACCAGCTGCTGGCCAACAACGCGACCTACGCCGCAAGGTTCACCAAGGGCGACCTGCCCATGCCGCCGGCCAAACAGGTGACGGTGGTGGCGTGCAGGGACGCCCGGCTCGACCCGGCGCGGGCGCTCGGCCTGGAGGAGGCCGACGCCCATGTCATTCGCAACGCCGGCGGGGTGACACCGAGGACGCCATCCGTTCCCTGACGATCCCCCAGCGACTGCTCGGTACCACGTCGATGATCCTCGTCCACCACACCGACTGCGGCATGCTCACCTTCCGGGATGGCGAGGTGAAGGATCAGATTCAAGCGGAGACCGGTATCCGCCCGCCGTTCGCCCTCGAAGCCTTCGGCGATCTCGACGACGACGTCCGCCAGTCCATCGCCCGCTTGAAGGCCAGTCCCTTCGTCACCACCGACGACGTCCGCGGCTTCGCCTACGAGGTGGTGACCGGGCGCCTGCGCGAGGTGACCTGACGTCGGCGGCGTCGGCGACCGCCAGCGCCGGAGTCGACGTCATCGTTCAAGCCCGCAGGCCGCGCGGAGCCTCGCCTCGCTAGCGTGCACTGCCTGCGGCGAGCCCACGATGGAGACCGGATGCGACGCCTGGACGGGCATGACGGTCTCGCCGTGCTCCGATGAGGCGATGGCGGGGGCCGTCCTCGGCCCCCTCCCCTTCACGGCCGGTGGGGGCCTCCTGCCCCCGGGGCGGCGTTGACCACTGACGCTCTCCTGTCGGTCCAGGGCCTCCGCACCTGGTTCCACACCGACGCCGGCGTGGTCAAGGCCGTCGACGGCATCTCCTTCGACCTGTCTCGTGGCGAGGTGTTGGCCATCGTCGGGGAGTCCGGCGCCGGCAAGTCAGTGACCGCCATGAGCATCATCGGGTTGGTTCCCGACCCAGGCCGGATCGAGTCCGGCAAGGTCCTCTGGAAGGGGCGCGACCTGGTCCGCCTGTCCGAGCGGGAGCTGCGCGGGATCAGAGGCGCCGAGATCGCCATGGTGTTCCAGGACCCCATGAGCTCGCTGAACCCCGTCCACACCGTGGGACGGCAGATCTCCGAGATGGTGCGGCTCCACCGACGCCTGCCCAGGCGCCAGGCCCAGGACCGTGCCGTGGAGATGATGGAGCTGGTCGGCATTCCCCACGCCAGCCGCAGGGCGGGCAGCTACCCCCACGAGTTCTCCGGAGGGATGCGCCAACGGGTGATGATCGCCATGGCCCTGTCCTGCGAGCCCGACCTGCTGATCGCCGACGAACCCACCACCGCGCTCGACGTCACCATCCAGGCCCAGGTGCTCGAGGTCCTGCAGGAGATCAAGCAGCGGACGGGGACCGCCATCCTTCTCATCACCCACGACCTCGGGGTCGTGGCGGGCATGGCCGACCAGGTCGTGGTCATGTACGCCGGCAAGCCGGTCGAGAAGGGCCGGACAGCCGACGTCTTCTACCGCAGCCGCCATCCCTACACCTTGGGCTTGCTGTCCTCGCTGCCTCGCGTCGACCTACGTGACGCCGGCCAGAGGCTACGGCCGATCGAGGGGAACCCCCCTTCGCTCGTCCACCTCCCTGCGGGCTGCTCGTTCCATCCCCGCTGTCGCTTCGCCCGCTGCCCGGGACCGTGCTCGGAGGAGGAGCCGTCGCTGGGGACGAGCGACCACTGCGCCGCCTGTCACTTCAGCGAGGAGGTGGCGCGCGTGGAGGTGGCGATGATGCACGATGCGACGGGCGAGCCGGCGGTGCGGGAGGCGCGCCGTCCCTCCTCGTGACCGAGACGACCACCGACCCTGGCGGTGGCCCGGGGGAGAGCGCACCACGGGCTGGCGCGCCGGCGCTGCTCGAGGTACGTGACCTGGTCAAGCACTTCCCGGTGCGGGCCGGGCTACGGCGCACCGTCGGGCAGGTCCATGCCGTCTGCGGCGTCTCCTTCGAGGTGCGTCACGGCGAGACCCTGGGCCTGGTCGGCGAGTCGGGATGCGGCAAGTCCACCACGGCGCGGGCGGTGCTGCGCCTGATCGAGCCCACGTCGGGGTCGGTGCGCTTCGATGGTCACGATGTCCTACAGGCTTCCAAGCGAGAGGTCAGATCGCTCCGGTGCCGCATGCAGATCGTGTTCCAGGACCCCTACGGCTCGCTCGACCCCCGCATGACGGTGCGCTCGATCGTCGCCGAACCGCTGCGCATTCACGGGCTGTACCGCGACCGCGCCCGCCAGCGGGTCGACGAGCTGCTCGAGCGGGTGCGCCTCGACCCCGAGCATGCTGGGCGCCACCCCCACGCCTTCTCCGGCGGCCAGCGTCAACGGATCGGCATCGCCCGGGCCCTTGCCCTCGATCCCGAGCTGCTGGTGCTCGACGAGCCCGTCTCTGCCCTCGACGTCTCCATCCAGGCCGGTGTGGTCAACCTCCTGGAGGATCTGCAGGCCGAGATGGGCCTGGCCTACCTGTTCATCGCTCACGACTTGTCGGTGGTCCGCCACATGGCGACGCGGGTGGCGGTGATGTACCTGGGCAAGATCGTCGAGATCGGAAGCCGCGACGACGTGTACCTCCGCGCCGCCCACCCCTACACCCGAGCGCTGCTCTCCGCCGTGCCCGTGCCCGATCCCGAGCGGGAACGGGCTCGGAGGCGGATCGTGCTCGCCGGCGACGTCCCCAGCCCCATCGATCCGCCCTCTGGCTGTCGGTTTCGCACCCGGTGCCCGAAGGCGGCCGCCGTCTGCGCCGAAGAGGAGCCCGCTCTGGTCGAGCGTGGGCAGGGCCACCCCGTCGCCTGCCACTTCGCCGAAGTGGGAGGGCAGTGACCGCCACCGAGCGCGTGCTCGTCAGTCCGGTTCGCCGGGCCCGCACCAGCTGCTTCGGTCGAAGGGCGCGCCCCGCTCGCTGGGCCTGCGGCGGTTCTTCCGGCGGTAGCGCCACACCAGGCTGAGGAAACCACCGCCGTGTGCTCGGCGCTGACCCGAGCGCTGCCCGACGTCGTCGAGCCCTTCCTCGCGGCGTCGCGGTCGCCCGTCCACTGGCCCTTCCCCTCCCTCCCGAATCGTTTGCCATCACGTTCGCCGCGGGTACGCGGTTGGTCGTGGCCAGCCAGCTCGACGACGCGCCCGTCTCCGAAGACGAGCAACGGCTGCGGGCGGCGCCGGGCGAGACCGACGACCGTGCCTTCCTCGCCGTCCTCGACGAGACGGTGGCCGCCCTCGGCGCCGAAGGGATCGACTACCTGCTCATGGGCGGCATCGCCTCGGCCTGCATCGGTCGGCCCCGCTGGACGCACGACATGGACGTGTTCGTCAAGCCCGAGGACGCCCAGCGCGTCCTGCTGGCCCTCGACCGCCAGGGCTTCGAGACGGAGGAGACCTTCCCCGACTGGCTCTACAAGGCGGGGAAGCACGGCCAGCTGGTGGACGTGATCTTTCGCTCCATGGGCGACATCTACGTCGACGACGAGATGCTGGCCAGGGCACGGCACAGCGAGTTCAAGGGCCGTTCGCTCATCATCATCCCCCCCGAAGACCTCATCGTGATCAAGGCGGTGGTGGCGGCCGAGCACATGCCCCGCCACTGGCACGACGCCCTCGGGATCCTCGCCTCCTGCTCCGACCTCGACTGGGACTACCTGGTCTACCGAGCTCGGCGAGGCGTTCGGCGTGTCCTCAGCTTGCTGCTGTACGCCCAGTCCAACGACCTGGCCGTACCGTGGCGTCCAGTGCGCGAACTGTTCTCCCTGCTCGACGGCGACTTGCCCGGGGACCGACGGTGAGCGCATCGGTGTCGGGGAACGAGACCTACATGATCGGCCACCTGGAGGAGGCGCTGGCCCGCGACCCCCGGGTCAACGAGCAGGGCCTCCACGTGGAGGTCGACGAAGGGACCTTCGTGGTGAGGGGCAGCGTCTCCACCCCGGAACGACGGGCGGGAGTCGAGGCGGTGGCGGCGGACCTCCTTCCCGGGCACCCGCTGCGCAACGAGGTGACGGTGAGCGACTACCCCGAGCTGGGCGAGGTCGAGGCGATCCCGTGATCCGTGTGGCTGCGGTGGGCGACGTTCACGTCGGTCGGGACTCGCGTGGCCGGCTGCGGCCCCACCTGAAGCACCTACCCGAGCGCGCCGACCTGTTCCTCGTCGCCGGAGACCTGACCCGACGAGGCCTGCCGGAAGAGGCCGAGGTGCTGGCCGAAGAGCTGCGAGAGGTGGCCGACGCCGTGCCCACCTTCGCCGTGCTCGGCAACCACGACTTCGAGTCCGGGCGCGAGCAGGAGGTCGTCGAGGTGTTGGCCGGGGTGGACGTCCAGGTCCTCGAGGGGGAGGCCATGGTGGTCGCGGTCGACGGGACGACGGTGGGCATCGCCGGGGCCAAGGGCTTCGGCGGTGGGTTTCCAGGGGCGTCGGGCAGCGAGTTCGGTGAGCCCGAGATGAAGGCGTTCATGCGCCACTCCGCCGAAGCGGCCGGGCGCCTCGACGCCGCCTTGGCCAAGATCGCCGGCGAGGACGTGCGCATCGCCCTCATGCACTACTCACCCACGGAGGACACGCTCGACGGCGAGCGGCTGGAGATCTACCCCTTCCTCGGGAGCTACTTCCTGGCCGAGGTGCTCGACCGCCACGCTCCTGACCTCGCCCTCCACGGCCACGCGCACGCCGGGTCCGAGAAGGGGCTGACCGCCGCCGGGGTGTGCGTACGCAACGTGGCCCAGCCTGTGCTCGGTCGCGCCTACGCCACGTTCTGCCTCGACCGTGGGCGCGGCGACGTCGCCTGCGAGGATGCGACCGCGACGGGCGAAACCGGGGCCTGAGCAAGGCGGGCGGCCAGCGGCCGGCCCCGCTCCCGCCGAACCGAGCGGATGCGCCGACGTGCAGGAGCTGGCTCGTCGGTCGGGTCCTCACCCACCTCCCCGCCCCTGGCCCCTTCGACGACGAGGCCACCGCGCCAACGCGGTGGCCTGGCGAGGAGATGGCGACATGGGTGGGTCAGGGACGTCGGGCGGTTTGACCTCGACCACCGGGGGAACACCGCTGCGGTGTTCCTGTTCTTCTCCAACCGGCTTGGCTGCCTGGGGTCACTGCTCCTGTCGGTGGCCGTGACCCTGGTGCTGCTCGCCATCTTTGCCCGCTGATCACGCCCTCCCCGGGCGAGCGACTCCACACGGCGGACGGGTTACCCGTGCCCAGGGGCGGGAAAATTGCGGCGGAGCTCAACGACAGAGCGGGAGGTAGCGACGTGGATGAGAGCGGTGTGGCTTCGGACGAAGGACTGTCAGCCCTCGAGGGTGGGACCGTGCTGGCCAGCGACGGGACCAAGATCGGCAAGCTCGAGCAGATCTGGGTTGACACCGTCAACCGCCAGCCCGAGTGGGCGAGCGTGAAGATCGGTGTGCTCGGTACCCGCCACCGGCTGGTGCCGCTCCGGGCCGCCGAGTACCGGGACGACGCGGTGGTGGTGAACTACACCAAGGACGACGTCGAGCAGGCACCCGAGATCGATCCCGAGCAAGCTGGCCCCGAGGACGAGCTGCGCCTCTACCGCCACTATCGCCAACCCCTGCCGACAGCACCTCCCCCGCAGGTACGCAACCCCTTCACCGGGGTGGTCCCCCTCTACGCCAAGACGGCCTGGGAGAAGGGCGGCGCCAAGTACGACGAGTCGGCGTCGGACACCGGGGGTTGATCAGCGGCTGACGGCGGCGGCAGGCGTGGGGCGCACGCTCTGCACGGTGCACGAAGAAGCGGGGACCCTCACCGCCGTCCGTCCCAGCGAGCACGGGGGGCTCCCTGAGATCCGTTTCCAGGTGCTTGGCGAGCATGCCGATACCACGCAAGCGGCGAGTGTCGAGCAGGTCCGCCGACGTCAGCGGCCTCCCGACGAGCTTCATCACCACCCCGGGCCCGGCACGGTCTGCGGCAGAACGAGAGCGACTGGGTCAACACCTCGCCCCACCTCTCTCGGCTGCGGCTGGCCGGGGGGTGCCGGGTCCCGGTGACCGTGGCCGTGCCTCGCCGGAGGTGGCCCGAGCCAGCACGCCACGACGGTGGTGGCCCAAGCCGAACGCGCGCCAGCGCGAGCAGGCCAACGGCGACGGTCTGAACGCCTGCTCGGAAGACTGACCCCCGCTTGCGCAGCTGAAGCTGTCCCACCAACTCGTCGTGCACCTTTCACCTCGACCTCCGACGAGGTTCAGGCCAGCGTCGCCTGCCCCTGGTTGGGTCCTGTGCGGGGACCCAACCAGAGGAGGACCATGCGCGCTCGTTCGTCCACCACCAGCGAAGCTGGCCGGAGGCTCGACCGCCCCGCCTTCCTGGGCAGCGCCGGAGGGACCTTGGCCGCCGTGGTCGTGGCCGACCGCCTCACCGGCGGCCTGGTGGGCCGGGCCGGTGCCCACGCCCTGCCCCGCCCGTCGGCGCCGGCGCCGTTCACCCTGGGGGTGACCTCGGGCGACCCGCTGCCCGACAGCGTGGTCCTGTGGACCCGCCTGGCTCCCGATCCGCTGCACGGCGGGGGCATGCCGCCCGTGCCCGTCCCGGTGCAGTGGGAGATCTCCACCGACGAGCGGTTCCGCTCGGTGGCCCGGCGAGGGACAGCCCAGGCCACGCCCGAGTGGGGCCACGCCGTGCACGCCGAGGTGCAGGGGCTCCTGCCCGAGCGATGGTACTGGTACCGCTTCAGGGCCGGCAGCGAGGTCAGCCCGGTGGGCCGGACCCGCACGGCAGCGGCACCCCAGGCCCCGGCCCAGCGGTTCCGCTTCGCCTTCGCCTCCTGCCAGATGTACGACACGGCTACTACACCGCCTTTCGGCACATGGCCGAGGAGGATCTCGACCTCGTGGTCCACCTGGGCGACTACATCTACGAGTACGCGCCCCACGAGTACAAGGTCCACTCGGGCAACGTGCGCAGCCACGACGGCCCCGAGGTCGACAGCTTGGAGAGCTACCGCAACCGACATGCCCTTTACCGCAGCGACCCCGACCTGCAGGCCGCCCACGCCAACTTCCCCTGGGCCCTCACCTTCGATGATCACGAGGTCGACAACAACTGGGCCGGCGAGGTCCCCGAGGACGAGGACTTCGACATCCAGGCCTTCCTGGTCAGACGGGCCAACGCCTTCCGTGCCTACTACGAGCACATGCCGCTGCCGCGCTCAGCCATGCCCGCGGGACCCGACATGGCCCTGTACCGACGGCTGCGCTTCGGCGACCTGGCCGAGCTCCACGTGCTCGACACCCGCCAGTACCGCAGTGACCAGGCTTGCGGCGACGGGACCA
>JADDQY010000059.1 GCA_016781135.1 Actinomycetota bacterium | reverse complement strand
GTGCTCAAGTAGCGGGCGGCCCCTCGTCGGTGCCGATCGCCGCGGCCGTCCGCATCGTCTCGTGGGCGGCGCCCGGGCCCTCCTCCGGCGCCGCCACCGAGGACGGCTGCTCGGGCGCCGGAGCCGCTCCGTGGCGCTCCTCGCCCGCCGCGCCCACGCCGTTGAACCCGCCCCCGGTTGTCTCGGCTGCCTCGGGCGGCGCCGGCGCGGCCGGCACCGCTGGCGGCGTCATGGTCGGCGGGGGAGGGATGCGTCGGGGGCGCGAGGGCTGGGCCGGGGTCGGCTCCGGTCGTGCCGAGGTGGGCCGACCCCGAGCACCGGGCCTCCCCGACCGGCGTGACGAGGAGGGGGGCTCCGCCGGCGCCTCGATCCCGAAGCGGGCGGCGATGGCGGGGACTCGCCCGGCGTGCTTTCGCACCTGGGCCAGCAGCTCGTCGCCCGGTTCGGGGGGGATCCCCTCGGGGGTCACGGCCCGGCGTACCGCCGAGTAGGCCACGGCGTCGAGCAACGTGCCCCAGCGCTCCGGGGCCACGTCGGCGGTCATCGCCTTGCCGGCGGCCTCGGCCAAGCGAGTGGCCGCCTCGTCGGGGAGGCGCTCGCCTGGGACCGGGGAGCGAGACGACAGACGCAGGGCGCGCACCACCCGGCCGCGCTCCAGTGACGTGTCGAAGTCGTCGCGCCACGCTGCCTGCTCCTCCCGCGTGCGGCGCTCGAGCACGTCGCGCAGCTTGGCGGCCAGCTCTCGGGTCTGTTCCTCCCGGGCGACGTCGTCAGCGCTGACCACGACCGACCGGAGATCAGCCAGGGCGAGCTGTTCGGCGTCGGCGAGGGCGGCCTCGGCCCGATCGAGCCAGTCGGCGAGGCGGATCCGGGGGAGGAGGCGCTCCGCGATGGCGAGGACGGCGGCGGTGGGGGCCTCGGGCCGGCCCTCCTTGCGGGCGGTGGCGTTCTGCTCCTCCAGAGCGGTGCGCACCGCCGGCAACCCACCCCGCAGCGCCTGCTCGGCGATCGGCTGTTGCTCGCGAGGGAGCTCGGCGATCAGAGCGTCGCGGTGGGCCCGCCCCGGGCGCAGCTTCCTCGGCTTGGCCCGGACCGGGAGCTCGGGTGTCGGTGGCCGGGGTTCGCTCCTCCGGCGATCACCGCTCGGGGCCTCGGGGCGCGAGCGAGGACGGCTGGGCGCCGGCCGAGCACCCTCGGGACGGGGATCGCGCTGGGGGGTGTCCCGCCGGTCGGCACGTGGGCGCCGAGGCGAGGCCCCCTCGCCAGGACGGTGGTCGCCGCGGTTGGTGGTGACCGCCGGCTCGTCGCGACCCGAGCCCAGCAGCTCCAGGCGCGCCGGTGCCTTGCGCTCTCCCTTCGGGGGCAGGACCGAGGTGATGGTGATGCCGTCGAGGTCGATGTCGGCCTCGGCCCGGACCACGTCGCCGACCCGAACGCCACTGGGCAGGAGGCTCCCGTCGACCACTCCCTTGGGCTGGCGGGCCCCGGCCGCTCGCCACGTCCAGGTGCCGTCGGGGCGAACGCTGGTGAGCTCGACCTCGATCCGGGATGACACGGGCCACCACGCTACCCGTCCTGGTGGCATGCTGGTCCGGTGCCGGCAACGAGCGGGCCGGGCACCACCGCCGAGATCACCGTGCGCACCACGAGCCGGCAGGTGGTCGACCTGACCGAGGAGCTTCGTCGTTTCTGCCGGGGCCGAGGCCACGGCCTGGTGAATGTGTTCGCCCCCCACGCCACCGCTGGCCTGGCGCTGTTCGAGACCGGCTCGGGCTCCGAGGCCGACCTGGTCGAGCTGCTCGACCGGATCGCGCCTCGCGATGACCGCTACCGCCACCGCCACGGCTCACCGGGCCACGGGGCCGACCATCTGCTGCCGGCGTTGGTCAGCCCGTCGCTGGTGGTGCCCGTCGACGACGGCCAGCCCTACCTGGGCACGTGGCAGCGGGTGGTGCTCGTCGACCTCAACGCCGACAACCCGGAGCGGCAGGTTCGCTTCACCTTTGTCACCGCCCAAGCGGAGGTTCGACGGGAGGTGTGACCAGCGATCCGGCGCTCAGCCGCCCCAGGGGACGTCGCGCTCCGGGGGGAGTCGGCGCGTCGTCGTCGTCACCTGGAGGACGCCGTCGCCGTCGACCAGCGAGGTGGTGTTGTCGCAGCCCCCGTCTCGGCGCGACTGGTACGAGGTGCGCAGCGCCGAGGGTGCCACCTCGTCGCCCTCAGGGGTACGGGCGGACAGTTGGCTCCAGCGGACCGTCGTCGAAGGGTGGTCGCAGCGGGCGAAGACCTCCGACCAGACCAGCGGCTGGCCGAGGAACTGGGCGGGGACGACGAGGTCGCGCACCACCGTCACCTCGCCCGTGGCAACGTCGCTGACCTCGCCACGCCACCAGACCGGGAACCCGTCGCCCGCCCGGTGGATGCGGAGGCGATAGGGGCGCCGGGGCCGCCAGGCGAAGTTCCGGGTGTTGGGGTTGGCGAGAGCGCTCGGCAGGGACGAGTCGGAACCGTCCAGCTCGCCGCCGCCGTCGGCCGCCGCCCGGTACCCGCCCCAGTTGACGGCCGTGCCCCCGGGGTGCCCGGGATGGAACTGCAGACCGAGGTGGGCCCCGCCGCGCACCCGCGCCCCGTCGCAGAAGCTGACCTGCAGTGCCCAGAAGTACAGCCTCGGCACGCTCGGCGGCACCACCACCTCCAGCGTGGCCGACACCTCCTCGAAGCGCCCGGGCAGCCGCCACCACAGGTGCATCGACGAGGCGCCGTTGCTGGAGCGAGGTTCGCCTCGGGTCCGGGGCCCCGAGCGCCACCGTGTCACGGCGTCAGCCCGGTGGCATGCCAGGCACGACCGTCGGCCGGCAAGGCACCTGCGTGCCCGGCCACGCGCCCCCCTCCCCGGCGGTAGCCGTCTACGCCGGCTCGGGCGCGCTCGGTGCCAGCACCTGCCATCCGGCTGGGGACGTGGTGCGGTAGTCGTACATCGAGAAGCCGACCGCGCCCGTCTCGTCGACGGCACGGACGAAGCCCTCGAAGTCGTCGACGGTGGACGTGTCGGCGACGCCACCGACGGAGTGCACCACGGCCGAGGGGTCGCCGAGGCTGGCGATCAGGCCGCGGTTCCCCGCCTGGGTGTAGCGGTAGCCATCGCCGTAGCTCGACTCCGCCGCGATCTCGGTCCAGTAGGCCATCGGCAGCCACACGTCGTAGCTCTTCGCCAGCTCCCGCCAGGGGAAGTCGGGCCAGAAGTTGGGCCGGATCTCGTCCAGCAGCACGGGGGGGTACACGATGGCGCCGAGGGCCCGTCCGCCCGTCTCGGCGCGGAGACGGCGGGACAGCTCGATCAGGCGACGGTTCCGCTCGGCGTGGTCGGGCACGTCCCGGCGGTACTCGATGTCGACGGCGATGCCGTCGAAGCGGTGGCCCTCGACGTCGAAGTCCCGGACCAAGCGGAGGTTGGACAGGTCAGCCTCCAGGTCGGCGAACTTGGGCAGGTACCAGCCCACTACGCGCATCCCTCGCTCGTGGGCCCGCTTCAACAACCTGCCGGTCAGTGCCGGGTCGACGATTCCCCCGGGTGACCGGTGGTCGAGGCGGGCGGCCTGCAGGAACACGGTGCGCACGCCTCGGGCCGCCATGGCGTCGATGTCATGGGGAACCAGTTGCGGACCTTCCCGGGGGCGGTGGTAGGCAGGGGCGTAGTCGAAGGCGTCCACCCAGGCGCCGAGCCCGCGATAGGCCGACACGTCAGGGCCGGACGGCACCGCCTCGGTCGTCGTCGTTGTCGTCGTTGTTGTCGTCGAGGAAGGCCCGCCGGCGGCCCACGGGGCGATGTCGGAGCCCGAGAGGGGCGGGGGAGCAGCAGACGTGGCCGACGACCTCGGCGGAGCCGATCTGGGGGCCGGCTCCACCGCGACCGCGCTCGCCACCCCGGCGCTGAGCACGACGGCGACGAGGCCGAACAGCGTCGTCGTCACCCGTCGGTGGCCCATGGTCTCAACCTAGACCGGGCGCGTCTGCCCCGGCCATCGGGCCCGGTAGCGCTCGTCGCGCTGCCGCCCCTGTCAGCCACCTGGTCGCCCGGTCACCTCGACGGCCGGCCAGGAGGCCTTAGCCTGGACCCATGACGGGCCAGCGCCTGCACGATGGCGCCCCCACGACAACCGGGGGAAGGGCCGAGAGAGCGCCGTTCTCCCCACGGCGTTCTCGCCGCGCCCTGGCCGCCCTGGCCGTGGTGGTACTGCTCCTCGGCGTGGGGGTGACCAAGCTCGGTGACCTCCTCCCGTCGTTCAAGAACCCCTTCGCCACCGAGACCGTCGACCGCAGCCAACCGGCGCTGCTCCAGGCCATCGAGGACCTGGCCGAGTACCGGGCGGCCACTGGTCAGTTCCAGGTGATCCTCGACGTCGAGGACGACACCCGCTTCGTCCCCTCGTTCATCCGGGGGGAGCGCACGGTGTTCCTCGCCGGCGGCACCGTGGACGCCTCCGTCGACTTCACCGGTCTCGCCGCCGATGCCATCGAGGTGTCCGACGACGGCGAGTCGGTCACGGTGCGGTTGCCGCCGGCCCGGCTGTCGGCGCCGAGGATCGACCCCGAGCGCAGCTACGTGGTCGATCGAGAGCGGGGCCTGCTCGATCGGGCCGCCTCGGTGTTCTCCGACAACCCCGCCAGCGAACGTGATCTCTATCTGGCGGCCGAGGACCGGCTGGCCCGTGCCGCCGCCGAGGCCGGGCTGGTCGAGCGAGCCGAGGCCAACACCCGGACGATGCTGGAGTCGATGCTGGCGTCCCTCGGCTATTCGCAGGTGACCGTGGTCTTCGAGGACGACCCCGCGCTTTGAGCGAAGCCGCAGCGGGCCCGCTTCAGCGTTCGTCGGTGGCGCCGGTGCTCTGGCGCTCAACCTCTCGATCGAGCTCGGCGCCGAACACGATGGCGTAGCTCGTGAGCAACAGCCAAAGCAACAGCACCACCACCCCGGCGAGGAGGCCGTAGGTCTCGTTGTAGTTGCCGAAGTTGGCGACGTACACCGAGAAGGCGATCGAACCGAGGAGCCACAGCACGGTGGCGACGACCGCCCCCGGGGTGACCCACCGCCACGGAGGGGCCTTGCGGTCGGGGGCGTAGCGGTAGAGCACGGCCAGCCCGAGCACGACCAGGGCGGCCAGCACCGGCCAGCGCACCACCGTGACCGTCACCTTGCCGATGGTGCCGAGGCGCTCGGCCACGTTGGCGACCACGACCATGGCCCCGGTGCCGACGACAGCGGCACCGGCGAGGGCGACGGTCAGGCCGAGGGCGAGACCCCGCAGGCGCACGAAACCCCGGGTCTCGTCCTCGTCGTAGGCGATGTTCAGGGCGGTCACCAGGGCGAGCATGCCCTTGGAGGCACCGACGAGGGCCACCACGACGCTGACGGCGAGGCTGAACCCGAGCCCGGTCGGGTTCCCGGCGGTGATGGCGCTGACCTGGCCCCTCACGATGTTGGCGGCGTCGGACGGCAGTGTGGCGAGGACGGTCTCCAGCTGGCGGGTGACGTCGGCAGGGTCAGCGACCAGGCCGTACAGCGCGATCACGGCGACCAGCGTGGGGACCAGGGCGAGGAAGACGTAGAAGGCGGCACCGGCGGCGATGAGGGAGACGTTGTCGATCTTCAGCTGCTTGACGGTCCGCTTGAGGATGGCCTTCCAACCCGGCGCCGGGATGTCGGCGGGCGAGTCGGCGCCCCGGCCCGCCTCGGAGTCCGCTTCGGACGACGGGGAGACGGGACGGGGGCTTCGTCGGCGCTCGCTGGGTCGCGGAGCGGCCGCTGCCTGCTTGGGCCGGGATCCGGAGGCGACGTCGCGGCGGAAGCCCTCGAGCTCCTCCTGGAGCTGGCGGCGAAGGATGAGGCGGTCGGCCAGGGCGCCGTCGCCCTCGGGCCTCCAGTCGAGCTCGACGCTGAGCCGGGAGCGCCCACCTCCGATGTCGTCGAAGGTGACCTCCCCGGCGTGGGGGCGCCCGCGGCCCTCCCAGGCGATGCGCTGTCCCGGGACCGCTTCGGTCACGGTCGCTTCGTAGTGCTGCGACCGCCCCTCGAGGATGGCTACCCAGTCGACGCCGGCCACCCCGGTGGGCCGCTCGTCGGACGTCCCGCCGAGGAAGGTCGGGATCCGCTCCGAGGAGCTCCAGCGCTGGTAGGCCACCTCGGAGGGGACGTCGAGCTCCACACCGCAGTGGATGGCGTCGGGCGACAGCGTCGTGGTCGTCGGGCCCTGGTGGACACCGCGGGCGGGGCTGGCAGGCACGGCGTTCCTTTCCCCTGACGTCGCTCGGCCAGTCGTATCCCGATCGGCCCGACGGGAAACGCTCGGAGGCGGCAAGAGCCCCGCGCCAGGGGCACCGGCATGGCCGTGTCAGGCGCCTCACTTTACGGAACGAAGATTATCGGCGCAGGGAGCGGCACGGCGGCGACCAGTGACGACTCGTCCTCCTACCATGGGCCGGATCACCACCGGCCACCATGCACTGAGCATCGCCCACATGCGCAGCCCCGGAGGCTGGGTCGAGCCCGGCCAGACCCCGGAGTTCGACGAGTTCACCCTCGTGCTACAGGGGCGGCTGCGGGTGACCAGTGCCGAGGGCGACCTCGACGTCGGCGCCGGGCAGGCGGTGATCGTGCCCGCCGGCGACTGGGTGTGCTACTCGACGCCCGACGGCGACGGGGCCGAGTACGTCGCCGTGTGCCTGCCGGCGTTCTCGCCCGCCACCGTGCACCGAGACCACGGCTGAGGCGTTCGGGCTCTTTCCGACGCTGCCTATCCTTGCCCGATGCCTCCCGAAGGGTTGCGACCGCCGACGTTCTCCTCGGTCGACGACGAGCGCCAGCACCGCAAGCAACGGCTGGCGGCCGCGTTCCGGATCTTCTCCCGCCTGGGCTACGACGAAGGCATCGCCGGCCACATCAGCGCCCGCGACCCCGAGTGGGCCGACCACTTCTGGGTCAACCCCTTCGCCCGCTGGTTCGGTCACCTGCGGGCCTGCGACCTCGTGCTGGTGGACGACCAAGGCGAGGTCGTCGAGGGCGAGGCCCGGGTCAACACCGCCGCGTTCGCCATCCACTCCCAGGTGCACGCCGCCCGTCCCGACTGCGTCGCCGCCGCCCATGCCCACTCGATCCACGGCAAGGCGTGGTCGGCGCTCGGCCGTCGCCTCGAGCCGCTCACCCAGGACGCGTGCGTCTTCTACGACGACCACGGGCTCTACGACGACTACCGGGGCGTGGTCCGTGAGACCGACGAGGGCAAGCGCATCGGCCACGCCCTCGGCGAGGCCAAGGCGGTGATCCTGCGCAACCACGGCCTGCTCACCGTCGGCCACACCGTCGACGAGGCGGCGTGGTGGTTCATCACCATGGACCGCAGCTGCCGGGCTCAACTGCTGGCCGAGGCGGCCGGGACGCCGGTGCCCATCGATGCCGACACCGCTCGCCTCACCCGGGACCAGGTGGGCTCCCACCACGCCGGTTGGCTCGGCTTCCAGCCGCTCTACGACTGGATCGTGGCCGAGGAGCCCGACCTGCTCGACTAGGAGCGGCTGGAGGCCCCAGGGACCGACGAGGCTGCCCGCTGCTCGGCGTCGGCGATGATCTCGGCCGCCCGGGCCCGGGCCTCGGCGACCAAGGCTCGGGCCGCCCGCAGCGCCAGCGGCACGGCGTGGGGCGGCGCTGCCCGCTGATCGGCGA
>JADDQY010000093.1 GCA_016781135.1 Actinomycetota bacterium | reverse complement strand
CAGCAGGCCGTCGAAGAGGTTGGCTCGTTCGAGGTCGCCGTGGTCGCCGGCGTGCTCGCGCTGGCGGCGGAGGATCGGGATGAACTCCGGCCCGCTCTCGAAGAACCCGCAGCGCTCGCAGATGCTCTCGAACTGGCAGTCGAGCGCCACCGGGCGCGTGCAGTGTCCGTTGCCGAGCAGCCGCCTATGCGCGTCGGCCGCCGCCCGCGGCGTGGTGTCGCCGTCGACGCCGAGGGGCAGCGGATCGTTCCCCTGGTAGCGGGCTTCGACCGCCTCGGTGACCTTGAAGTACTCCTCGGCCACGGTGCGATCGGAGATGCGGGCATAGGTCAGCGTCATGCGCATCGACCGGTGGCCGAGCAGAGCGGCGATCGCCTCGAGCGACATGCCTCGGTTGATGGCCTGGGTCGCCAGCGTGTGACGAAGCTGGTGGGGATGGACGTGGCCGATCCCGGCCCGCTTGGCGATCGTGTTCACATAGCGGCGAAGGGCACAGGAGTCGAAGGGACTTCCGTCGTCGCGCTCCACGAGCAGGCCCGAGAACGAAGCTCCGCGCCGAGCCCGGTAGTCGGTGATGAGGTCGACCAGCAGCGGGTGGAGGGGAACGTGGCGGTCGTTGTGGAGCTTGCCCACCGGGATGCGCAGCCAGAGCGTGTCACCGATGCGCACCATGGCGTCGTCCTCAAGGTCGCACAGCTCGCCGACGCGCATGCCGGTGCGGGCCAGCAGCTCGACCACCAGGCGGCGACGGCGGTTGGGCTCGACGGCGAGGGCGGCCATGAACTTCGCCGCGGTGGGATCGTCGAGGAAGCGCGGAAGTGGCTCGTGGGCGCGGGGCAAGTCGTTGCCATAGATCGGGACGCGAGCAGGAGCATCGTCATAGCCCCACTCGATGATCCGCTCGAAGAACGTGCGCAGCGTTCCCAGGCAGTTGCGGATGGTGGACGCCGACAGGGTCGCCGCCTTGGTGCCGGGCCGGGCGGCCAGCCACCGCTTGTAGTCCTCGATGTGGGCCCGCCCGATGGCGGCGACGCAGCCGCAGCCGGGGTCGGCGTCGTTGACACGGCCGGCGAACAGCCGCAGCGTCTTGTCGGCCGAGCAGACGGTGGCCGGCCGGGCCGACACCGCCAGCTGGTCGAGATAGGCCCGCATGGTCGACGCCATCTGCGGTGCCCGCCCGGCGACCTCCTCCCATCTCACCTCGCCGCCGGTGCGCCGGGCCTTCGCCCTGACGACGGGCTTGGCGACGGGAACAGGCCGCAGGCTGTTCCGCCGCCGACGTGGGCGGACGACCTTCGGGCGGTCGGACGCTCGGATGGGGATCGTCCCGGGAACGTCGGCATAACCCCAGCTCAGCGCCCGTTCGAAGAACTTGATGAGCAAACCGAGGCGGTGGTCGACGGTGAGGTCGGACACGGTGGCGCCCCACTGGGCGCCGGGCCGGGCCCGCAGCCAGACGAGGTAGTCCTCGACGTGGCGCCGCCGGATGGCCGCCACCGACGCGCACCGCCGGTCCGCCTCCGTCACCCGTCCGGCGAAGTGGCGCAGCACCACCTCGGCGGCCCGCACGCTGGCCGGCTTGAGCAGCCCGCCGAGGTCGTCGAGGTAGCGGCGCATGGTGGCCACCATCTGCGGGGCGGTGGCTTCGATCTCCTCCCACGTCGGCTCGGGGCGCGCCCAGCGGGCGGGAGCGAGGGCGAGGGCCTTCGCCGCCTGGGCGCTCATCGTCCCGCCCCGATCGACCCCTGGGCCTCGATGGCCTGGGCCGCCCGGTGGTACTCGGTCGCCAGCCAGTCCGACGCCAGGTGGAGGTAGATGCGGGTCGAGGCGATCGAGCGGTGCCCGGCCTGGGCCTGGAGGGCCTCGATGGCCATGCCGGCCTCGCGCAGTCTGGTGAGGCAGGTGTGGCGCAGCTGGTGGCAGGTGCCGTGGCCCAGCCCGGCGCGGCGGCGGGCCCCGGTGAGGACCTCGTCGAG
>JADDQY010000102.1:3416-30091 GCA_016781135.1 Actinomycetota bacterium | reverse complement strand
GCTCCGGCGCCTCGCCGGGCAGCTCGAGGCCACCCCCGCCGGCTTCGACCTGCCACTCGCTGACACCGCCCGGTCGCTCGGACTGGGGGGCGAGGGGCGGAGCTCACCGTTCATGCGGGCGCTGTCTCGGTGCTGTCAGTTCCAGCTGGCCGCCCCCGAGGACGACGGGGTGCTCGCCGTGCGCCGCAAGCTGCCGCCGCTCAACCGCCGCCAGCTGGCCCGCCTGCCCGAAGGCGTGCAAGCCGAGCACCAGCGCTGGCTCGACGACGACCTGCGAACGCCGTCGGTCGACAAGCTCCGGCGGCGGGCCCGGAGCCTGGCCCTGTCGCTCCTCGAGCTCGGGGAGGACCTGGAGGCGACCGAGCGCCAGCTGCTGCGCTGGCGCTTCCATCCGGCGCTGTGCCACGAGGCGGCGCTGTGGGCCTGGCAGCGCCACAGCCGCGCCCTTGCCGAGGCGACGGGGACGCAGGGCGACCCGACGGCGGCCTGAGCGCCACGGACGCTCACCCCGGGGCCGCCGGTCACGCACGCCGGCGCAGACGGCCAGCGTGGCTGGCGGCCCGGTGGGGAGCCGGCCAGAGCCCTCGGGGCAGACGCCAGCGGGCCCGACGGGTCAGTCGGAGCAGGTCACGCTCGCCGTGCAACCGACGGTTGCACGGCGACACCTACAGGCGGGAACGGAAGCGAGAGCCGGTGACGGCGCCCACCACCAGCAGCACCAAGGCGATGATGAGGAGCCACTTCAGCCCCTCGATGAACAGCCCCACGCCTCCGACGAGCAGCGCAAGGATCAGCAGCACCACGACGAGACCCATGGGCGGTCCTTTCTTGGCAGATGGGTCCTTGCCTTACCCCGGATCACACACAGAGAAACCGGTACTACAAGGAGTGGCGCACGGCTTCACCGACGAGCTCGTAGGCGCGAGAGCGCAGCGGACGCCGGCGCCAGCGGTCGAGGTCGATCTCCTCGCTGGCGTCGAAGTCGTCGAGGAAGTCCTTCTCCAGCTCGGCCACGACGGCACTGTCGAGGACCGAGCAGTTCATCTCGTTCTGCAGCGCCAAGGAGCGGTTGTCGAAGTTGGCGGTGCCGACGTTGGCCCAACCGTCGTCGGCCACCACCACCTTGGCGTGCATCATCGTCCGCTGGTACTCGAACAAACGGACGCCGGCCTCGAGCAAGGGGGTGTAGGAGCGGTGACCGGCCCGGCGCACCACCTGCTTGTCGATGTGGGGGCCGTTGACCACGATGCGCAGGTCGACCCCACGTACCGCCGCGGCCACGAGCTCGTCGACCAGGGCTTGGCGGGGGGAGAAGTAGGCGGTAGTGAACCAGAGCCGCTCCCGGGCGCCGGCGATGGCGGCGAAGAACAGCGCTTCCGCCGCGGCCCGGCCCTGGCCCGCCGAGCTCTTGCTCACCTGCACCTCCACCCCGTCGTCGAGCTCGGGGATCTCCGGAAGGTGGGCCACGGACAGAACCCGGCCCGTCTCTTCGACCCAGTTGTCGGCGAAGGCCCCGAGCAGGTCGCGCACCGCCGGCCCTTCGATCCTGAGGTGGGTCTCCCGCCAGTTCTGGGGGCCCTCGGCGTCACCCGACCACTCGTCGGCGACCCCCATCCCTCCGGTGAAGCCCAGGGTGCCGTCGACCACCATGATCCGGCGGTGGGTGCGGTTGTTGAGCTTGTCGGTGGTGTACCAGTGGGGGGTGCGGAACCACACGAAGTTCACGCCCGCTTGCTCCATCCGGGTGACCAGCGCCCGGTCCATGGGGGCCGAGCCCCACCCGTCGACGAGCACGTTGACCTCGACGCCGGCCCGAGCCCGCTCCATGAGGGCCTCACCGAAGGTCGTCGCCGTCTCGCCCTTCCAGAAGATGTAGGTGGAGAAGTCGATGGCGCGCGATGCCGAGGCGATGGCCTGGAGCATGCTGGGAAAGATCTCAGCCCCGTTGCGGAGGACCTCGACCCGGTTCCCGGGCCGTAGCGGGCCCCCACACCACGACTCGACCAAGCGGGCGTAGGCCGGGCTCCCCGGCGCGGGGGGGTCGCTCAAGCGGAAGGTCTGCCTGGCTTCGCGCCGGTACTGCGCTCCTTTGGCGATGTAGGCGGTGACGGTGGCCGCTCCCGCCGCGCCGACGGCGCCGCGCACGAGCTTGCCCGGTGCCCCGTCGCTCGTGCTCGCTCGACGGAACTGTGACACGCCTCGTGTACGGAACAACCGGCGAGCCGGATGTGCGCTATGCGCCGCTCGGCCGTGTTCAGGGTCTGTCTACTGCGAGCCTCCGCCCGGGCTGCGCATCGGGTCCTGCTCGCCGGTACCCGTCTTGGGGAGGCCGCCGTGGGGACGCGGCGTACCCATGGTGTCGCTGGCGTCCTGCGCGTCGGAGCTGGGGTTTTCCTGGACCTCCTGGAGCTTGTCCTGGAGCCCCTGGGGGCGGTCGAGGGGGGGCGCCATGTTGCCCTCGATGCGCATCGGCTCGTCGCGGCGAGGACCGGTCGCCTCCCCGGGGGTCCACGCCTGGTCCCGCTGCTGCGGCGTGTGCACGTCCTCCTCGGCCATGTCGGACGAGAACGTCTTGACGTTCTTCCCCCCGTGCTCGGCGGGCTCGTGGGTGCGATCGTCGCCAGGCCTATGGGACGTGGCCTTGCCTTCCTGCAAGTTCTCCATGATTCCCCCTTGAGTAGGCAGCTACGAAAAGGTGGTGTTCCCATCGGGCAAGGTCGGGAAACCGGGGTCGCCGGCCAGCAGCTCGAGCAAGGTGCGCACCCCCGCTCCGGTGGCGCCCTTGACCACGGCACCGTCGTCGTCGTCGGAGCGTGACGGCCCGGCGATGTCGAGATGGACCCAGGGCACCGAGCCGACGAACTCCTGGAGGAACAGCCCGGCGGTCAACGCCCCGGCGTGGCGGCCACCGATGTTCTTGAGATCGGCCACCTCCGAGTCGAGCTGCTTGCGGTACTCCTTCGGGAGCGGGAGCGGCCACGCCGGCTCCCCCACCCGCTCGGCGGCCGACCTGACCCGGTCGACGAGCTCGTCGTCGTTGCCCATCAGCCCGGCGATCTTGGGCCCGAGGGCGACGATGCACGCGCCGGTGAGGGTGGCGAGGTCGATGATGGCGTCGGGCTCCTCCTCGACGGCCAGGGCCAGGCCGTCGGCGAGCACGAGGCGGCCCTCGGCGTCGGTGTTGAGCACCTCAACGGTCGTGCCGCTGCGGGTGGTGAGCACGTCGCCCGGCTTGATCGCCCGACCCCCGGGCATGTTCTCGGTGGCGGGCACGAACCCGACCACCCTCACCGGCGGCCCCAGCGCCGGGAGGGCGGACATGGCGGCGATGACCGCAGCTCCACCGCTCATGTCGGTCTTCATGGTCATCATCCCCTCGGCCGTCTTGATCGACAGGCCGCCGGAGTCGAAGGTGATGCCCTTGCCCACGAGGGCCACCGTGCGGTCGGCGCCGGCCGGGTCGTAGGTGAGCTTGATCAGCCGCGGGGGCTCGTCGGAGCCCCGAGCGACCCCGAGAAGGCCTCCCAGCCCGAGGGCCTCGGCGCCGGCTTCGTCGATCACCTCGATGGCGAGCCCCACCCGCTCGGCGATCTCGGCGGCCCGGGCGGCCAACTCCCTCGGGCTCAGCGAGCCCGCCGGCTCGTTGACCAGGTCGCGGGCGAGGTACACGGCGCTGACCACCTCGGCGCTGCGATCCAGGGCAGCGGCGACGGCGCCGTCGTCGGCGCCGACGAGGGTCAGCCCGGCCAGGCGACAGGGGTCGGGGTCGGACTTGTAGCGAGTGAAGCGGTAGGCGGCCAGTCCGGCCCCCTCGGCCACCGCCCGCGCCGCCTCTGCCCGATCGACGTCGGGAGGCACGGCGTCGAGGAGCGTGGTGGCCGCCGAGCCCCGCTTCCAGGCCGCCCGCACCAGCGCCGCCGCCGAGCGTCGCAGGACGTCGAGGCTGACCTCGGCGGCGTCGCCCACGCCCACCGCCATGACCGTGGTGCGATCGGAGCCGGCGGTGTCGAGGGTCTCGCCCACCTTGCCCTCGAAGCGCCGTGCGGCCAGCTCTCCGGGGTCGAGACCGTGACCGTCGCCGAGCAGCTCAGGCCCGTCGGCGCCCTTGGCCACCGGAACGGCGAGAACCTCGACGTCGGGGGGAACGGCAACGCCAGTGGTCACCACGAGAGCCATCGGCCCGACACTACCGACGATCTCGCCCGGTGCACCGGGGCACAACACCCGAAGCCGGATTGGGACCTCTCGCTACCCTTGCCAGCGGTGGGCTACCTCGATGCGGTGCGAGAGCGGGTGGTGGTGTTCGACGGCGCCACCGGTACCAACCTCCAGCTCCGCCAGCTGACCGCCGACGACTTCGGCGGACCGGCGCTCGAAGGCTGCAACGAGATCCTCGCCGTGACCCGTCCCGAGGTCGTGGCCGAGCTCCACGCCTCGTTCCTCGAGGTGGGCTGCGACGTGGTGGAGACCGACACCTTCGGGGCCTTCGCCGTCCCCCTCGCCGAGTACGGCATCGCCTCGCGCACCGAAGAGCTCAACCTGGCCGCCGCCCGCATTGCCCGCTCGGTGGCCGACGACTTCGCCACACCGGACCGGCCCCGGTGGGTCGCCGGTTCGGTCGGCCCCGGCACCAAGTTCCCCTCCCTCGGCAACATCCGCTTCGCCGAGCTGCGCGACGCCTACCAGGCGCAGGCGGGGGCCCTGCTGGCCGGCGGCGTCGACCTGCTCGTCATCGAGACGGTGTTCGACCTGTTGCAGGCCAAGGCGGCCATGATCGGCTGCCGCCGAGCGATGGCCTCGGCCGGGCGGACCGTGCCGCTCCAGGTCCAGGTGACCATCGAGCTCACCGGACGCATGCTCCCGGGCACGGAGATCGGTGCCGCCCTGGCGTCCCTCGACCCGCTGCGTCCCGACGTCATCGGGCTCAACTGCGCCACCGGACCGGCGGAGATGCACGAGCACCTGCGCCACCTGGCCGCCCACGCCCGCATGCCGGTGTCGTGCGTGCCCAACGCCGGGCTGCCCTCGGTGGTGGACGGAGCCATGCACTACGACCTCACCCCAGAGGAGCTGGCCGAGCACCACCACCGCTTCGTCAGCGAGTTCGGGGTGTCGGTGGTCGGCGGCTGTTGTGGCACCACCCCGGCTCATCTGCAGGCCGTGGTCGAGCGCTGCGCCGACCTCGTGCCCGCGCCCCGCTCGCCGGTGCACGAGCCGGCGGCGGCATCGATCTACACCGCCGTCCCCTTCCGTCAGGAAACCAGCTTCCTGGTGGTGGGCGAGCGCACCAACGCCAACGGCTCGCGCAAGTTCCGGGAGGCCATGCTGGCCGACGACTGGGAGACCTGCGTGGCCATGGCCAAGGACCAGGTGAGGGAAGGGGCCCACGTGCTCGACGTGTGCGTGGACTACACCGGCGAGGACGGCACCGCCGACATGGAGGAGGTCGCCAGCCGCTTCGCCACCCAGTCGTCGATCCCTCTCATGCTCGACTCGACCGAGCCGGCCGTGATCGAGACCGGCCTGCAGTGGATCGGCGGCCGTCCCATCCTCAACTCGGTCAACCTCGAGGACGGGGACGCCCCCGGGACCCGGCTCGACCGCTTCCTGTCCCTGGCCCGGGAGTACGGGGCGGCGGTGGTGTGCACCTGCATCGACACCGAGGGCCAGGCCCGCACCGCCGAGTGGAAGCTGCGGGCGGCCCGGGCCATCCACGACCTGGCCGTGGAGCGCTACGGGCTGGAGCCGGCCGACCTGTTGTTCGACCCGCTGGCGCTCCCGCTGTCCACCGGCATGGAGGAGAGCCGTCGCGACGGCATCGAGACCATCGAGGGGATCCGCCGCATCAAGACCGAGCTCCCCGGGGTGTCGACGATCCTCGGGCTGTCCAACATCAGCTTCGGGCTCAACCCTGCCGCCCGCCACGTCCTCAACTCGGTGTTCCTGCACGAGTGCCTGGAGGCCGGCCTCGACGCCGCCATCGTCCACGCCGGGCGCATCCTGCCGCTCAACAAGATCGATGCTCGGGCCAAGGAGGTCTGCCTCGACCTCGTGCACGACCGGCGCCACCCCGGCTACGACCCGCTCCAGGAGCTGCTGGCGTTGTTCGAGGGGGTGTCGGCGGCCGCCACGGTCAAGGAGGACCGTAGCGCCTGGCCGGTCTCCGAGCGCCTCTCGGCCCGCATCGTCGACGGCGACCGGGACGGCCTCGAAGCCGACCTGGAGGAAGCCCTGGCGGGGGGCCGCCCAGCGCTGGCCATCGTCAACGACGACCTCCTGGCCGGGATGAAGGTGGTGGGCGAGCTGTTCGGGTCGGGGCAGATGCAGCTGCCGTTCGTGTTGCAGTCGGCCGAGACCATGAAGCGGGCGGTGGCATGGCTCGAGCCCCACATGGAGCGCTCCGACCAGGGCGGCAAGGGCAAGGTGGTCCTGGCCACGGTGAAGGGCGACGTCCACGACATCGGCAAGAACCTGGTCGAC
The DNA here is from genome assembly GCA_016781135.1 of Actinomycetota bacterium. Taxonomy (GTDB): domain Bacteria; phylum Actinomycetota; class Acidimicrobiia; order Acidimicrobiales; family CADCSY01; genus JADDRA01. The sequence goes on along the minus strand of JADDQY010000102.1, from coordinate 23,611 downwards.
ATCATCCTCACCAACAACGGCTACGAGGTGTTCAACCTCGGCATCAAGGTGTCGGTCACCGAGATGGTGGCCAAGGCCCTCGAGGTCGACGCCGACGCCATCGGGATGAGCGGCCTGCTGGTGAAGTCGACCCTCGTCATGCGGGAGAACCTCGAGGAGCTCAACGCCCAGGGCCTCTCCCGCATCCCCGTGCTCCTGGGCGGCGCCGCCCTCACCCGGTCCTACGTGGAGCGCGACCTGCGGGAGGTGTACGAGGGGCGGCTGTTTTACGGCAAGGACGCCTTCGAGGGGCTTCGCACCCTCGACCGCCTGGTTGAGCTGAAGCGGGCTGGCGTCGACGATCCCGACTTCGGCCGGGCCCCCGGCGGGCGGGTGCTGGCGCCCCGGCGCAGCCAACGGGTGGCGGCGGAGCCCGCTGGCGGGCTGCCGCCCCGATCACCCGAGGTGGTCACCGAAAACGAGGTGTTCAAGCCCCCATTCCTCGGGTCGCGGGTGGTGCGAGGCATCGCCGTCGACGAGGTGGCCGCCTACGTGAACGAGACCGCCCTGTTCCGCAACCAGTGGGGCTTCCGGCCTGAGAAGGGCGAGACCGACGCCGAGTTCAAGGACCGCATCCGCCCGGTGCTGCGGGAGCAGCTGGCCGAGGCCACGGCGTCGGGCGTGCTCGTGCCCCAGGTGGTGTACGGCTACTTCGCGGTCAACGCCGACGGTGACGACCTGGTGGTGTGGTCCGACGACACCCGCACCACCGAGGCCGAACGGTTCCACTTCCCCCGCCAAAGCCAAGCCCCCTTCCTGTGCATCGCCGACTTCTTCCGTCCGCTGGAGTCCGGGGACGCTGACTACGCCGCCTTCTCCATCGTGACCATGGGCCCGGCGATCTCGGAGGCGACCGCCAAACTCTTCGCCGGCGACGAGTACTCCCGCTACCTGTTGCTGCACGGGCTGGGGGTGGAGATGGCGGAGGCCCTGGCCGAGTACTGGCACCGCCGCATCCGCGAGGAGTGGGGCTTCGGCGACGAGGACGGTCCCACCCTGGCCGGCCTGTTCCGCCAGCAGTACCGGGGCAGCCGCTACTCGTGGGGCTACCCCGCCTGCCCCGACCTCGAGGACAACGTCAAGGTGTGCCGCCTGCTCGGCGGCGAGCGCATCGGCCTCGACGTCTCGGAGGACACCGGCTACCAGTACCAGCCCGAGCAGACCACGTCGGCCATCGTCTGCCACCACCCCCGGGCGAAGTACTTCGTGGCGTAGCCGGCACCCTTCGGCCGGCGCCCCTCACGTCTCGGCAAGATCTCCCGATCGTGATGGGTCAGAACGAGGGGGGCTCACTCCCTGTCGGCGTGGCCGTAGAGCCGGCGCAACTCGGCGTAGTCCTCGTCGTCGGGCTGGTCGGTGCCGCCGATGGGGTAGACGACCGAGCCCAGCCGGTTGTTGTGCCGCAGCCCCAGGGCGTGACCGAGCTCGTGGGTGGCGACCACCCGGCGTAACACGTCGCTCAGCCCGCAGTCGCCGCAGACTTCGAGGACGGCGGCGGTGGCGTGGCCCGCCTCGTCGGTGTCCTGGTCGGCCAGGCCCTGGAACTGCACGACGCCCTCGAGGCTCTCCTGGGTGACGGTGCACACCGAGATGCGGGCCCCGTCGGGCTCGCACGGCCCGCTCCCCGCTTCCCAGCTCAGGCTGACGTCGGCTCCCGAGCTGTTCCACACCTCCACCGCGTGCTGGGTCGCCTGGTGCCAGCGGCGGTCGCCGGTCCGGTCGACCAGCACCAGCCGGCGCTGCCCGCTCGGCCAGTGGCCGAAGGGCCGCTCCTCGGCCACGGCGGGGACCATGCGCACCAGTGCCAGCGCCAGCGCCACGGCGAACACCACCGCGTTGGCCAAGCGGACCACCGCCGCCAGCTTCGCCTGGTGAGGGCCGAGCACGGCCACGTCGCGAGCTCTGGAGCGCAGACGCAGGAGGTCGCCCACGCCGTGGTACTCGTGCATCGGCGGCTACGCTACGGCCCCCTCCGGGCCATGCCACCGCCCGTTCAGTGCCCCCGGCGAATCCACTCGTCGAGATGGGGCGCTTCGGCGCCGATCGTGGTGGAGTGGCCGTGGCCGGTGTGCACGATGGTGTCGGTGGGCAGCACCAGCAGCTCGTCCCGGATCGAGTCGATGATCGTGGGGAAGTCGGAGAACGATCGCCCGGTCGCACCCGGCCCTCCCTGGAAGAGGGTGTCTCCGGAGAACACCACGCCGTGGTCCTCGAGGCGGAAGCAGACGCCGCCTGGGCTGTGACCGGGCGTGTGCAGCACCGCCAGCGCCGACCCGGCGACGGGCACCACGTCACCGTGGGCGAGGGGCCGGTCCGGCGGGCGGCCGGGGTGGACCAGGTCCCACAGCATGCGGTCGTCGGGGTGGAGGGCGACGGTGGCGCCGGTGACGTCGGCCAGCTCGATGGCGGCGTTGACATGGTCGTTGTGGCCGTGGGTGCACACGATCGCCACCACCCGACGCCGGTTCACCGCGTCAAGGATGGGCTCGGCGTCGTGGGCGGCGTCGATGACGACGACCTCGTCTTCGTCGCCCACCAGCCAGACGTTGTTCTCGACCTCGAAGTCGGCGCCGTCCAGCGAGAAGATGCCCGAGGTGCGCACCCGTCCGATGGCGGCGGTCACAGGACCACCACCGAGCGCAACACCTCGCCTCGTTGCATCTTGGCGAACGCGTCCTCGACGGCCTCGAGGGGCAGCGTCTCGGAGACGAACCGATCGAGGTCGAAGCGCCCCTGCAGGTACAGGTCGATCAGGATCGGGAAGTCCCTCGACGGGAGGCAGTCGCCGTACCACGACGACTTGAGCGCCCCACCCCGACCGAACAGATCGATGAGGGGAAGCTCGATGGTCGTGCTCGGGTCAGGCACGCCGACCTGCACCAGGGTGCCGGCCAGGTCTCGGGCGTAGAACGCCTGGCGAAAGGTCTGGGGCAGACCCACCGCGTCGATGACCACATCGGCGCCGTAGCCGGCGGTCAGCTCCCGTATGGCGTCGACGGGATCGGCCTGGGCGGCGTTGACGGTATCGGTGGCCCCGAAGTGCAGGGCCACCTCGAGCTTGCGGGGGTCGAGATCGACGGCGATGATTCGCCGGGCGCCGACCAGCGCGGCCCCGGCGATGGCGGCGTTGCCGACGCCGCCACAGCCGATGACCGCCACCGAGTCGCCCAGGCCGACCTCGCCGGTGTGCACGGCGGCCCCGAAGCCGGCCATCACCCCGCAGCCGATCAGCCCGGCGGCCTCGGGTCGCGCCGCGGGATCGACCTTGACCGCCTGGTCGGCGGCTACCAGGGTGCGCTCGGCGAAGGCGCCGATCCCCAGAGCCGCTGCCAGCGGGACGCCACCGGCCAGGGTCATGGGCTGGGCGGCGTTGGCGCTGTCGAAGCAGTACCACGGGCGGCCTCGACGGCACGACCGGCAGCGCCCGCACGGTGCCCGCCACGCCAGCACCACGTAGTCGCCTGGCCCCACATTGGTGACGCCGTCGCCCACCGCCTCCACCGTGCCTGCCGCCTCGTGGCCGAGCAGGAACGGGAAGTCGTCGGTGATGGCGCCCTCCCGGTAGTGCAGATCGGTGTGGCAGACGCCACACGCCCGGATCCGGACCACTACCTCGCCGGGACCGGGGTCGGGCACGGTGATGGTCTCCACCGAGACCGGTGCGCCCTTCTCCCTGGCCACGACCGCGCGCGCTTCGTAGGCCATGTCCCTCCTTCGCCCTGCCGTGGGGTCAGGAGCGAGGGTACCGAGAAGGGGCTCGCCCAGGCGTCACCGCCGAGCGGCCCCGGCGCGGTCTAGACCTCGGGTCGAACCGGGTAGCCCGGCTTCTCGATGGGGGCGCGCACGAGGTTGCCCCACTCGGTCCACGACCCGTCGTAGTTGCGCACCGTGGGGTAGCCGAGGAGGTGGTGGAGGACGAACCAGGTGTGGCTCGACCGCTCACCGATGCGGCAGTAGGCGATGACGTCGTCGTCCTTGCTGAGGTGCTGCTCGCCCTCGTAGAGGCTGCGCAGCTCGTCAGCGGACTTGAACGTACCGTCCTCGTTGGCCGCCTTCTTCCACGGCACGCTCGCCGCCCCGGGGATGTGGCCGCCCCGCAGCGCCCCCTCCTGGGGGTAGTCGGGCATGTGCAGCAGCTCGCCGGAGTACTCCTGGGGCGAGCGTACGTCGACCAGGCGACCGCCACCCTTGATGTGCCTGCGCACGTCGTCGGCGAAGGCCCGGATGGGGGCGTCGTCGCGCTCGACCACCGGGTAGTCGGTGGGCGGACGCTTCGGGGTGTCGGTGGTCATCTCCCGGCCCTCGGCCTGCCACTTCGCTCGCCCGCCGTCGACCAGGCGCGTGTCGGGGTGGCCGAACAGGCTGAAGACCCACAGGGCGTACGCCGCCCACCAGTTGAAGTTGTCCCCGTAGAACACGACGGTGGAGTCGCGGCTGATGCCCTTCTCGGACATCAGCTTCGAGAAGGCCTCACCGTCGAGGTAGTCGCGCGTCACCGGGTCCTGGAGGTCGGTGTGCCAGTCGATCTTGACCGCTCCCGGGATGTGGCCGGTGTCGTAGAGCAGCACGTCCTCGTCGGACTCCACCACGACCACGTTGGGGTCGTTCAGGTGCTCTGCCAGCCACTCGGTGGTGACCAGCTTCTCCGGATGGGCGTAGTCTTGGAGCTTCGCATCAGTGTCGGTGACAGCCACTTCATCTCTCCGTTCTGGCGGCGGACGGCGGTTTTGCCCGAGTCTAGGGCTATCGTGGTGATACCCGACAAGTTTGGTCAAGAATCGGGCCTCGCCCGTCGAGGCCCGAGTAGATCCGAGGTTGCCGTGTCATCTCCGCCCAAGCTCCAGCGCATCGTCGAGCTGTTCGCCGGCGCTCCCAAGGACCTCCGGGTCGAGGCATTGCTGGAGTACTCGCGCAAGCTGCCGCCACTGCCCCCCCACCTCCAGGGCAACCGTGCAGCCATGGAGCAGGTGGAGGAGTGCCAGACGCCGTTCTTCCTCTCCACGGAGGTCGACGACGAGCGCCGGGTGCACCTGTGGTTCGACTGCCCACCCGAGTCGCCGACCACGCGGGGCTTCGCCAGCATCCTGGCCGAGGGCCTCGAAGGGGCCACCGTCGACGAGGTGCTCGACGTGCCCAACGACTTCTACACCCAGATGGGCTTGGCCGAGGCCATCTCGAGCCTGCGGCTGCGGGGGATGAGCGCCATCCTCGGACACCTGAAGCGCCAGGTGCGCGCCCACGCGGTGGCGTAGAGGCTCCCCACCGACCGCCCTGGCCGAGACCGCCGGCGTCTCGGCCGGTGGCTACTCCTGCGACAACGCCGCGTCGACGTCCGGGGCGCGCCGGGGCTCACCCGGCAACGCCGGTTCCCGACGCAGCGACAGGGCGCACCCCACCCCGGCGGTCGCCCCCTTGGCGCTGGCGACCTGCAGGAGCTGGAGCCCGGGGGCCACGTCGCCGGCGGCGTAGACGCCGGACACCGAGGTCTCGCCGTGCTCGTCGACGGCGAGGTACCCCTCCTCGGTGCGCTTGCAGCCGAGCTGCTCGGCGAGGTGGGTCCGGGGTCGGTGCCCGAGCGAGAAGAAGACCATGCCGCACGGAAGCTCGTCGCCGCCGCGCAGCCGGACCGCCTGCAGGTCGCCTCGGCTCCCGATCAGGGCTACGGCGTCGTCTTCGACCAGGGTCACGCCGTGATCGGCCATGGCCTGGTGCTCGCTGTCGTCGCCCTCGAAGCGCCGCCCGTCGGTGACCACGGTCACGCTGGCGGCCCAGTCCAGCAGCTCGAGGGCGAAGCCGGCGACGTGCGCGCTCCAGCCCAACACCACCACGTGGCGGTCGGCTGCCTCGTAGCCGTCGCAGGAGGGGCAGTGGAACACGCTGGCGCCGTAGTGCTCGTCGAACCCGGCCAGGTCGGGCACGGCGTCGATCACCCCGGTGGCCAGCACCAGCCGCTGGCCCCTGAAGACCTCGCCGTCACCGGTGGTCACGGCGAAGGCACCGCACTCGCCGCCGACATCGACGACCTCGCCCTGACGGCGCTCCACGCACCCGTAGGCCTCGAGGTCGGCGACGGCCGCAGCCAGAATGACCGTCGGGCTGTCACCGTCTCGGGTCAGGTAGCCGTGGGTCGCCTCCACCGTCCGATTGCGGTGCTCTCCGGCGTCGATCACCAACGTCCGGCGCCGATAGCGAGCCAGCCAGGTCGCGGCGCTCAACCCCGCCGGTCCGCCTCCCACCACGATCGCGTCCCACCACCCGTTCACCCGGTCTGCCTCCCGACGACAGGGCACTGCGTGAGGAGCTCCATCTCGCCTCTCAGTCGCTGGTCGTGGCCCGGCCAGCCGTAGCTTGGCGAGCGTGTGCGGGTTTCGCGCTTACCACCGCTCGGGTAGCTCGCGTGCGCTCGCCCTTACCCCCGAGGCGCGTCTACAACCCGCAAGTGGAGGACCATGATGGCCAATGATCGCAAGCCCCGTGCAGTCCGAGAGGCCCAGGACCGGGTCGACCGGGTCACCGGGGCTCCTCACCAGCGCCCGAAGTACGACGAGGACGCGAACGAGCGGGGTGAGGTTGGCGCCCTCGAGCGCGAGCAGCGCCGGGAAGCGGGACAGTCTTGGGCCGGACCGGGTATGCCGGCGGCGACCGACGCCCAGTGGAAGGGCCTGCTCGTCGGAAGCTTGGTCGGCGGTGCCATCGGCCTGGTGCTGCTCCTGCCGCTGGCCCTGATCGACTTCGGCCTGTCCACCGTTGGCCGCCTGCTGCTGGTGGGCGTCACCGGAGCCCTGTTCGGAGGCACGGCGGGGGCCATGTACCTGGGCGGGCGGCTGCCCGAGCTCGAAGGCGAAACCCTGGACGAGGACGGCACCCCCTCGGACGGGACCTCGATCCGGGACTCCTCGAGCGACGAACGGGGCCGGTGACCGGTGGCGCCTAGTCGACCGGCTCCATCGCCTCCGAGCGGCGGAGCAACCAGTCGAGTCGGGTGAGCTGGAAGATCCGCTGTGCCCAGGGCCCGGCCGAGTCGACCCAGAGCCGGCGACCCTCGGGTCGAAGCTCGTTGCTGAGCCTGACGATGGCTCCCAAGCCGGAGGCGTCGATGAACTCGAGGTGACGGACGTCCAGCACCACGTCGGCATCTGGGGGCAGGTCGGGGACCTTTTCCGAGAACGACGCCCAGAGCCGGGGCGCGGTGGCAATGTCGAGCTCGCCCCTCACCAGCAGGGCGGCCTGGCCGTCGAGCTGCACGACCTCGACGGACAACGCCGGGCGGTTGCAACTCTCATCGAGCGACATCAGTACGACCCCCGCCTGACGACGCTTGGACCGACCCTGCTTCTCGACCCGGACCACGCAATTGACCGAGTCTACGCCCGCCTTCCTCACGATTCACCCGCGGTTTGCATCTCGACCCCGGGTCGCCAGGTCGTAGACCCGGCGCTTCGAGACGTCGTAGGCCGCTGCCACCTCGGCCACGGCGTCCCTGGTGGTGCTCCCTTCCGCCACCAACCGGGAAACCGCCGTCGTCAGGTGGTCGTCGTCGACGATCCAACTTTTGGGGGCACCGGCGATGACGACCACGTACTCGCCTCTCGGGGCAACCTCGGCCACTCGCCGCACCGCCTCGGCCAAGGTGCCCCGCCACGTCTCCTCGTACAGCTTGGTCAACTCCCGGCACAACGCCACCCGCCGGTCGCCGCCCAGGGCCGCCGCCAGATCGGCCAGGGTCCGGGCCAGGCGGTGGGGCGCCTCGTAGCACACGATCGTGTGCTCCTCGTCGGCGAGGGCAGCAAGGCGCTCTTCCCGCCCCGCCCCCCGGCGGGGCAAGAACCCCTCGAAGAAGAACCGGCCGGTGGGCAGCCCGCTGACCACCAGCCCGCTCAGCGCCGCCGAGGGACCGGGTACCACGGTGACGTCGAAGCCCTCGCCCACCGCCGCTCGCACCAGCCGCTCGCCTGGGTCGGAGATGCCGGGGACGCCGGCGTCGGACACCACGGCGACGGTCTCACCCCGGCGCAGCCGTTCCAGCACCGCTCCGATGCGGCCCGCCTCGGTGTGGTCGTTGGCCGACAGCAGCGGCGGCGCCGTCATCCCGCACGCCGACAACAGCTTGCGGGTGCGGCGAGTGTCCTCGCACACCACCAGGTCGGCCTCGGCCAGGGTGCGCGCCGCGCGGGGCGACAGGTCATCGAGGTTGCCGATGGGCGTCGCCACCACCACCAGCACCCCCTCGGCGCCCGTCCCGCCGGTCACGACTCCGCCCCCCCTCCTCGTGAGGGAGAGGTCATGGCCGGACCTCCAGAGCGTCGCCCGGGCGCAGGCGCCAGCGGTCGAACGCACCGGCCTCGGCCTCGAGGATGGTGCGGGCTCGGAGCCGGGGGGCGCCCAGGCGCCAACGGGCCATGCGGGTGGTGGCGATCACCACCAGGTCGGCGTCGCAGAAGGCCACGTCGATGGCGAAGCGCATGCCCAGGGTGTGCACCGACATGGCCGGGTGCAGCAGCAGGGCTCCGTCGATCCCGTCGCGGCCGAGCAGGCCCCGGCTACGGGCCGCCATTGTGTCGGCCACCTCCAGCGGGGCCAGCACCTCCCCGTCCCTGACCAGCCACGCCACCGGGCGGGATCAGACGTTGAAGCGGAACTCGAGCACGTCGCCGTCGGCGACCTCGTAGTCCTTGCCCTCGATGCGCAACTTGCCCACCTCCCGGGCCTTGGACCACGAACCGAGCTCCAAAAGCTCGTCCCAGTGGATGCACTCAGCCTTGATGAACCCGCGCTGGAAATCGCTGTGGATCACCCCGGCGCACTCCGGCGCCTTGGCCCCGGCCCGGAAGGTCCATGCCCGCGACTCCTTCTCCCCGGTGGTGAGGAACGTCCGCAGGCCGAGCAGTGAGCGGGCCGCCGCCGCGAGCCGGGGCAGCGCCCCCTCGCCCAGGCCCAGCTCGGCCAGCAGCTCGCCCCGGTCGTCGGCCCCGAGCTGGGCCGCCTCGGCCTCCAGCTGGACGCACATCGGGAGCACCTCCACCGGCATGCTGGCACCGGCGAAGGCGGCGATCACGGGTGCCGCCAGCGCGTCGGCCTGGTCGAGCTGGTCGTCGCCGACGTTCACCACCACCAGCACCGGCTTGTTGGTGAGCAGGAACCACGGACGCAGCACCTGCCGCTGCTCATGGCTCAGATCGGAGCGATAGAGCGGGGTGCCGTCGCTCAGCACGGCCAGGGCGGCGTCGAGCGCCTCCACCTCGGTGAGGAGCGAGCGGTCGAGCTTGGCCGCTTTGCGCCGGCGCTCGATCTTCGACTCGACGCTCTCGAGGTCGGCCAGGGCCAGCTCGGTCTCGACGGTGGCCAGGTGCTCGAGCGGGTCGCTCGGCCCGACCACGTCGTCGTCGGAGAACGCCCGGAGCACGAGCACCACGGCGTCGACCTCGCGGATGCCGGCGAGGAAGCGGTTGCCCAGGCCCTCGCCGCGGCTGGCCCCCTCCACCAAGCCCCCGATGTCGACGAACTCCACCGTGGCCGGCACCACCCTGGCGCTGTTGGACATGGCGGCCAGGGCGTCGAGACGGCGGTCGGGCACACGGGCGATGCCGACGTTGGGGTCGACGGTGGCAAAGGGGTAGGCGGCAGCCAGGGCGGCACCTCCGGAGAGGGCGTTGAACAGGCTCGACTTGCCGGCGTTGGGCAACCCCACGAACCCGAACCGCTCCATCCCCCTACCGTACGGCGGACGGACGCCGACGAGGCCACGGCGGTACGGTGGCGCCGATGGATCCGGCCGGCGCGCTGGCCCGCATCGGCTACCTGCTCGACCGGGCCCACGAGCCGGTGCACCGGGCTCGCGCCTACCACCGGGCTGCGGCGGTGGTGGCCGCTCTTTCCCCCGAGGAGCTGGCCGAGCGGGCCCGCACCGGACGGCTCACCGATCTCGAGCACATCGGGCCCAAGACGGCGGCGGTGATCATCGAGGCGCTGGCCGGCGGCGTTCCTGCGTACCTCACCAGGCTCGAGGAGACCACGACGGTGACGCCCGCCACCGTCGCCGGCGCCGAGCTGCGAGCGGCGCTGCGGGGCGACTGCCACACCCACTCCACATGGAGCGACGGGGGCGCCCCCATCGCCGCCATGGCCCGGGCCGCCCGGGGCCTCGGCCACGAGTACGTGGTGCTCACCGACCACTCCCCCCGGCTACGGGTGGCCAACGGCCTCAGCCCCGAGCGCCTGCGCCGCCAGCTCGAGGAGGTGACGGCGGTCAACGCCGAGCTGGCCGTCGAGGCCGACGCCGGCGTGGCTCCCCCGTTTCGCATCCTCACCGGCGTCGAGGTCGACATCCTCGACGACGGCAGCCTCGACCAGGACGACGACGTGCTGGCCGAGCTCGACCTGGTGGTGGCCAGCGTCCACTCCAAGCTGCGCATGGACGAGCGGTCGATGACCCGGCGCATGGCCACGGCCGTGGCCAACCCCCACGTCGACGTCCTCGGCCACTGCACCGGGCGGCTCCGGGGCGGCAAGCGACCCGAGTCGACCTTCGACGCCGAGCTGGTGTTCCACGCCTGCGAGCGCTTCGACACCGCGGTGGAGGTCAACTGCCGCCCCGAGCGGCTCGACCCGCCCCGGCGCCTGCTCGCCGTGGCCGTGGAGGTGGGCTGCCGCTTCGCCGTCGACACCGACGCCCACGCTCCCGGCCAGCTCGAATGGCAGGCCTACGGAGCCGACCGCCTGGCGGCCGCCGGCGCCGGCCTGGAGCGGGTGGTCAACGCCGGCTCGGCTGCCGATCTGCTGGCGTGGACGGCGAGCCACGACGCGTGACCCGCCCGGTAGCGTGGCCGGCCATGTCGAAGAAGACCGCCAAGCGCAAGGGCAAGGCTCGCACGTCCAAGGCCAACCACGGGAACAAGCCCAACACCGGGCGGGGTTGACCCGACATCATGGAGGTGACGCCGCCGCCGGCGGCGACCCTCGACCCGGTGGTCGACACCGTCCACGGGATCGAGCTCCCCGATCCCTACCGGTGGCTGGAGGACGGCGACGCCGACGAAACCCGAGCGTGGACGGCCGCCCAGAACCGCCGAACCCGCGACGCCCTCGACCCCTTGCCCAGCCGAGCCGAGCTGCGGCGGCGGATGGAGCAGCTGCTTCGGGCCACGCTGGTCACCGCTCCCAAGCTCGCCGCTGACCGCGTGTTCACCGTCGAGCGCGGCGGTGCTCGAAACCAGGCGGTCCTGGTGGTGCGCTCCGCCACCGACCGGGCCGTCCCGGCCCGCACCCTGGTCGACCCTTCGGGTGCGGCCGCCGACGCCGCCGTCGCCCTCGACTGGTTCCACCCCTCGCCCGACGGGCGCCTCGTCGCCTACGGCACCTCCGAGGCCGGTGACGAGCGCAGCACCCTGCGGGTGCTCGACGTGGAGGCGGGCACCGACCTCAGCGACGTCATCCGCCACACCCGGGCAGCGAGCGTGGGCTGGCTCCCCGACGGCTCGGCCTTCGCCTACACCCGCTACCCCGACCCGGCCGCGGTCGGCGAGGAGGAGGCCGGCTACCACCGCTGGGTGTGGTGGCACGTGCTCGGCGAAGATCCCGACCACGACGAGGTGGTGTGGGGCGACGCCGACCTGCCCGACCGCACCGCCTGGCCCGAGGTGGCGATCAGCCGCGACGGGCGCTGGCTGCTCGTCCACGTGGCCCTCGGGTGGAGCCGCACCGACGTGCACCTGATCGACCGGACGACCGGCGAGCGCACGGTCGTCATCGAGGGGGAGGACGCCCTGACCTCCCTCGAGGTGGTCGGCGACCGCCTCTACGGGACGACCACGCTGCGGGCGCCCCGAGGCCGGGCGGTCACCGCCCATGTGGCCGCCCCCCAGGCGCCCCAGTGGGAGACGGTGGTGCCCGAGTCGGCGGCGGTGATCGAACGGGTGGTGGTGGCCGGGCCCTCCCTGCTCGTGGCCTCGACCGAAGTGGCCGTGGCCCGGCTCCAGCGCCTTCGCCTCGACGGCAGCGGCGATCACCCCGTCGAGCTTCCCGGCATCGGCGCTCTGTCCGGGCTGGACGCCGACCCCGACGGCGAGGTCGCCTTCCTCGCCTTCGGCTCGTTCACCCGGCCGCCACGGCTGTTCCGGTGGACCCCGGCCGGGTTGGAACCGTGGAGCGACCCGGCGACCGACGTGCCCGACGACCGTTACCTGGTCGAACAGATTCGCTATGCCTCGACCGACACCACCGAGGTACCGATGTTCCTGGTCCGCCGGATCGACACCAGCCCTGATCCGGACACCCCGACCGTCCTCACCGGCTACGGCGGCTTCGCCATCGCCAACGGCCCCAGTTGGTCGCCGCTGGCCGTGGCCGTGGCCGACGCCGGCGGGATCTACGCCGTCGCCGGCATCCGAGGGGGGGCCGAGCACGGCGAGGACTGGCACCGGGCGGGCATGCGCCAGCACAAGCAGAAGAGCTTCGACGACTTCCTGGCTGCCGCCGACTGGCTGGTGGCCGAGGGGCTGACCTCGCGGCCTCGGCTGGCTATCCGGGGCGGCAGCAACGGCGGCCTGCTGATGGGTGCGGCGATCACCCAGCGCCCCGACGTGTGCCGGGCGGTGCACTGCGCCGTGCCCCTGCTCGACATGGTGCGCTACCACCGATTCCTGATCGCCCGGCTGTGGATCCCCGAGTACGGCGACCCCGACGTGGCCGAGGAGTTCGGGTGGCTCCACGCCTGGTCGCCCTACCACCGGGTGGTCGAGGGCACCTGCTACCCCGCGGTGCTGATCACCACTGCCGAGAGCGACAGCCGGGTCGATCCCTGCCACGCCCGCAAGTTCGCCGCCCGGCTGCAGGCGGCCACCTCGTGCGGCGAGGAGCACCCGGTGCTGCTCCGGGTCGAGGAGCGAGCCGGCCACGGCCAGGGCAAGCCGGTGGGCAAGCAGGCCGACGAGGCCGCCGACGTGCTCGCCTTCCTCTTCGACCAGCTCGGGGTCGAGGTCGGGGCGGCGCCGTGAGCAGCCCCGACTCGGGCATCGCCCTGGCCGGGATCGTACTGCCCGACGCCCGCACCGACGAGCCGTTCGACCTCGGTACGGAGCCGGCGCTGGCGGTGCTCGTGGTCATCCGACACCGCTACTGACTGCCTTGCCAGGAGCACCTGGTCGAGGTGCGAGAGCAACGGGAGGCCATCCAGGCGCTGGGGGCCGTCGGCGTGGCCGTCGGCTTCAGCCCGCCAGAGCCGCTCGCCACCCTCGCCGACCACCTGGCCTGGCCCTGGCCGTTCCTGAGCGACCCCGAGCGGGTGCTCTACGCCCGGCTGGGCCTCGGTCGGGCCCGGCTTCGCGACGTCTACAGCCCCGCCACCCTCAGGATCTACAAGGAGGCGGCCCAGCGAGGGGAACCGCTGCACCGGCCGGTGGAAGACACCCGCCAGCTCGGCGGTGACGCGGTCGTGAAGAACGGCGCCGTCGTGCGTCTGTTCCGCCCGGCCAGCCCCGACGACCGACCTCCGGTCTCGACGTTGCTGGCGGCGCTGGCCGAGGCCGCCGAGCCTCCCCCTTCCGAGGGCCGGGCAGGGCATTCGCCCGGGGCCGGCAGGACCGAGCGGGGAGGGGTGCCGTGACCGCTGACGACGGCACCGGGGTGCGGGCGGTCCTCGAGCGCCAGGCGGCGCGACTTGGCCCGCGGCCGTTCCTGGCGCTGCCCGACGCCACCCTGACCTACGCCGAGACCGACGAGCTGGCCAACCGGGTGGCCGACGGCCTGGCCTTGTCGGGCCTGGGGCCCGGCGACATCGTCATGGCCCGCTGCACCAACAGCGTTCCGATGGTGGCCACCTGGTTCGCCTGCATGAAGCTCGGCGCGGTCTTCATGCCGGTCAACAGCCTGCTGAGCGGCGAGCCGCTGCGCCGGGTCATGGCCCACGCCGGCGGCACCACCGCGGTGTGCAGCGCCGAGCTCTACCCGGCGCTGGCCGAGGTGCGAGCCGGCCTGCCCCGGCTCCGCCAGGTGGTGGTGGCGGGGGCGACCTCCCAGGACCAGCCGCCGGACACCCTGAGGTGGGACGCCCTGGTGGAGCGCGGGTCGCCGGCCCCGCCTCCGCCGCTGGCTCCCGATCCGGCGGCGCCGGCCAAGCTGATGTACACCAGCGGCACGACCGGCACCCCCAAGGGGGCGCTTTGGAGCCGCACGTGCGAGGCGACCTGGGCCCGCAGCTACGGCGACGAGCTGGTCCCCCTCGCCGAGGGTGAGGCCGCCTTCTGCTGCCTGCCTCTCGCCCACGCCACCTGCCAGGGCACCACCCTGGCCGCCCTGTGGCGGGGAGGGCGCATCACCGTCGAGGCCGGCTTCAACCCCTACGGCTTCTGGCGTCGGCTCCGGGAGGCCGAGGCGGGGATGTTCACGTTCGTGGGCACGATCTTGTCGGTGCTCGCCCGGCGTCCCCGCCAGGACGACGACCTCGACAACCCGGTGCGGCGGGCTCTCGGCTCGGGTGCCCCTCGGGAGGTGTGGGCCGAGCTCGAGGAGCGCTTCGGGCTGCGCATCGTCGATGTGTGGGGCCAAACCGAAACGGCGTCGTGCTGGACGCTGCCGTCCCGGCTGCCCCAGCGGCCGGGCACCATCGGGCGCCCGAGCGAGCGCTTCGAGGCGCGGATCGTCGACGAGGACGGGGTGGACGTGGCCGACGGCATGCGAGGAGAGCTGTGGATCCGTCCCCGCCGGCCGCACGTCATGTTCGAGGGCTACCTCGTCGAGGCCGGACCCGGAGCGACCCCGACGGGGAGGGTGGTCCCGCCGTGGGACGACGAGGGCTGGTATCACTCGGGCGACCTCGTCGTGCAAGAGACCGACGGCGAGCTGGCCTTCGCCGGACGCCGCCGCGACGCCATCCGGCGGCGGGGGGAGATGATCGCCGCGGGCGACATCGAAGAGGCGGCGCTCACCCACCCCGAGGTCTTCGAGGCGGCCGCGGTGGGCGTGGCGGTCGACGGAGGCGCCGACGAGGAGATCAAGCTGTGCGTCGTGGCGCGCCCCGGCGCCCGGGTCGACCCGCCCGCCCTCCACGAGCTCCTGCGCCGGCTCCTGCCGAAGTTCATGGTGCCCCGCTACATCGAGGTGCGGGACTCCCTTCCCAAGACCCCCACCACACGGGTGCAGAAGTACCTGCTCCGGGAGGAAGCCGTCGCCGCCGCCTGGGACGCCCGTCCCGGTCGCCGGCTGGGCGCGCCGGCCGACTGACCTCTCAGCCGAGCACCCGGTCGAGCACCTCGCCCTTCAGCCGGACGAACCGGGGATCCGACAGGGTGGCCCGGCCCCGATCGGGTCCGAAGGGGACGACGAGCTCCTCGACGACCCGGCACGGTCGGGCCGACAGCAGCACCACTCGGTCACCGAGGAGCAGGGCCTCCTCGACGTCGTGGGTCACGAGCACCACGGCGGTGGGGCGCTCGGCCAGCAGGCCCCGCAGCCACTCGTGCATGCGCAGCCGGGTCTGGGCGTCGAGGGCGGCGAAGGGCTCGTCGAGCAGGAGCACCGGCGGGCGGTTGGCGAGCATCTGGGCGATGGCCGCCCGCTGGCGCATGCCTCCCGAGAGCTGGCCGGGGAGGGTGCCGGCGAAGGCGCCCAGCCCGGTGGCCGCCAGCAGCTCGTCGGCCCCCGCCGCCGGCTGGGGGTGGCCCGTCGACCTCGGACCCCACTCGAGGTTGGCCCGCAGCGACAGCCACGGGAAGAGCGTCGCCCCCTGGGCCACCAGCGGCCGGGTGGGTGAGGCGCCTCGAACCGGCTCGCCCCCGAGCGACACCTCCCCGGCGTCCGGAGGCTCCAGGCCGGCCAGCAGGCGCAGCAGGGTCGACTTTCCGCACCCGCTGGGGCCGAGCACCGCCAGCGCCTGGTCGGGCTCGACGGCCAGGTCGACCCTGTCGAGCACGGGCACCGGGCCGTAGGCCTTGCGCACGCTCCTGGCCGTCAGCGCGCCGGTGCTCGTGACCGATGTGCTCACCCGTCGCTCCACGACACGAAGGGCCGGGCCACCGCCCGCAGGACCAGGTCGCCGGCCAGGCCGACGACGGCGAAGGTGGCCATGCCGACGATGATGTGGTCGAGGCGGCCGACCTCGCGAGCGGCGAACATCATCGCCCCCACCCCTGACGTCGTGCCGGTCAGCTCGCCCACGATCACGCTCATCCATCCGAGGGTCAGCCCCAGGCGCAGCCCGGTCAGGATGCCGGGAAGGGCGGCGGGGACGTAGACCTTGCGGGCGAGCGCCCGGCGACGGGTGCCGAGCATCACGGCGGTGTCGACCAGACGGCGAGGGACCCGGGACGTGCTGTCGGCGGTGGCGATGACGATCGGGAACACCGCTCCGACGAAGACCAGGTACCGGGCGGCACCCTCGCCGAGGCCGAACCACACCAGGGCGATGGGGAGCCACGCGGTGATGGGGATCGAGCGCAGGCCCTGCACCAGGGGGTCGAGCAGCTCAGCCGCACGACGGGACAGGCCGAGCGCCAGGCCGACGGGCACGCCGACCGCGACCGCCGCCGCGAACGCCGACAGCCACCGGGACACGCTGGCGCCCACATGGCGACCCGCCGCCCCCGAGAACGGCGTCACCCCGGGAAGCGTGCCCCCGCCGGGGCCGGCGACGAAGTCCCACGCCGCCTCGGCCACCGCCCCCGGCGACGGCAGGAGCCGGGGCGAGATCGAACCGCTGGCGCTGGCGAACCACCACAGCGCCAGCAGCGCCACCGGCACGACCACGCCGAGACCCGGGCGGTGCGACCTGCCCGGGAGGTGGCCCCCGGGCACGACGGCATCGACGCCGTCGACCGGCGCCGGCGGGGCGGTGACCGGCGAGCCGGTGAGGGCCACTTCCTCGTCCACGTCGGGCGCGTCCTCGCCCTCGACCTCGGCCGGGGCTCGCCGCCCGGCGAGCTGCCTCACGGCTCGGGCAGGTGGTCGAGCAGGTACAGCGACTCGTAGTCGGGCTCCCGGCTCAGCACCCCGCTGGCGAGCATCAGCTCGCCGGCGCCCTCGAGCTGAGCCCGCCGGGTCTCGTCGAAGTCCCACACGGCGCCGATGTTCGACAGGACGGCCTCGGAGACCGGTTCGGGGTAGCCGAACTGCTCGACCAGCAGGTTCCGCCACACCTGGGGGTCGTTCTCGCCGCCCGGGGTCAGGTGCTCGGCGGCGTCGCGCTGCATCCTCACGACCGCGGCCAGCAGCTCGTGGTCGTCCTGGACGTGCGGGGCGGCCCACATGGCGGTGTTGAAGTCGCCGACGGGCGTGCTGTAGACGGCCTCCAGGCGCTTGCCGGTGCCCGACACCACGCTGGTGGTGACCGGCGGCTCGGTGCCGATGTAGGCGTCGACGTCGCCCCGCTCGAGGGCGGCCGCGTGGTCGGCGTAGCCGAGCGGCACCGCGCGCAGGTCGCGCTCGAGCTCGAGGCCGGCCTCGTCGAGCAGGGCGGTGAGCACCAGCACCTGGACCCCCGGCGGGGGCACGGCGATCGTGGTGCCGGCCAGGTCGGCGACGGAGTCGATCCCCCGGTCGGCCCGGGCCACCAGCCCGATGCCCTCCCGGGAGCACATGCAGATGATCTTGGACCGGAAGCCCTGCTCCGCCTCGATCAGGCTGTTGTAGGGGCCCATCAACCCGAAGTCGAGGTCGCCGGCATCCATCGCCCGGTTCATGTCGCTGCCGCTGGTGAAGATCTGTGGCTCGACGGTGAGGCCCTCGGGGGCGAACTGCTGCCAGAACAGGGGCGACGAGGCGTGGTTCTTGGCGTAGAGGGCGACGGTGATCGTGCGCCCGTCGAACGATTGTGGAGCACCGGGCGGCGACGTGGCGGGCGAACCCCCGGCGTCGACGTCGCCCTCGTCGTCACCGCCACAACCGGCCAGCATCAGGCCGGCGGCCGCTGCTCCCCCCCAGCCCAGCAGACGCCGGCGACTGAGTCGCACCGAATCGTCGGAGGCACGGTTCAGCGCCGGCAACCGTTCCAACATCCGTTGTAACTTACCTGCTCGCCCCGCCCCCGCACACGACGAGGAGCACCACGTGATCGACGGCAACCACCGGCTGAGCCGGCGCAACCTGCTCGCCGGGCTCGGAGCGGGAGCGGCTGCACTGGCCCTCGGCGGCTGTGGCAGCGAGACACCGGAACGAGCCGCAGGCGGAGGCGGTGGCGAGACCGGGCTCGCCGGCAAGAGGGTCCGGGTCGCGGCGTTCAAGAACAACCACGCCGCCGCGCCCCTGTTCTGGCCGATGTTCGCTCCCGAGGGCCTCGAGGTCGAGGTGACCACCCTGGCCTCGGGCACCGACATGAACCGCGCGCTCGAGGCCGACGACCTCGACTTCGCCATCTTCGGCATCGTCAACGGCTTCATCGAGTCGGAGCAGGGGCTGGGCTCCAAGATCGTGGCCATGGGCGCCCGCCAGGGCGCCGGGCTCGTGGTCCCTCGCGCCTCCGACATCGCCACCGTCGCCGACCTCGGTGGCCGGCGCATCGCCCTCAAGGGGCCGGCGTTCCAGCTCCTCGTCCTCTACACCCTGCTCGACGAAGCCGGGCTCGATCCCGCGTCCGACGTCGAGCTCGTGCCGGTCGAGTACAACGACCAACCGACGGCGCTGGCCAACGGCGACGTCGATGCCTTCATGGGCTCCGAGCCCAACGCCAGCCGCAGCGTGGTGTCGGGGTTCGGGCGGCGCTTGGTCAACATCTACGCCACGCCCATCGGTGAGCTCAACTCCACCATCTGGGCCTCGCCCCGCATGATCGCCGAGGAGCCTGAACTGGTGCGGGCGGCGGTCGCCATGCAACGCGGCGCCGCCGGTCACCTCACCCCCAGCGGCTCCAACGACCCGGCGGTGTGGCGCAACCTGGTCGTCGACCAGTTCGGCCTCGAGGAACCGGTCTACCGCGAGCTGATCACCAACACCGGCGCGGTGTGGGAGCTGTCGGAGTTCTGGACCGCCCAGGCCCGGGCGGCGGGCGCCAAGATGGCCCAGCTCGGGCTGCTAACCGCCGAGCCCGACTACGACGACCTGATCCGCACGGAGTACATGCACGAGTAGCGGGCGCGTGGGCAAGGTGCGGCCGAGTGCACGAGCGGGTAGCACGGCGGAGCCATGTCGATGACCGATGCCGCCCTCGCCGCCGAGGAAGCCGGCCTGCGCTACGTCAACGACGCCATGCCCGGCATCACCCGCCGCCGCCAGGGCAAGGGCTTCTCCTACCGCTGGCCCGACGGGTCGCTGGTGAGCGACTGTGAACGGGAACGCATCGCCGCCATCGCCATCCCCCCGGCGTGGACCGACGTGTGGATCTGCCCCCGCCCCGACGGCCACATCCAGGCCACCGGGCGGGACGACCGGGGCCGCAAGCAGTACCGCTACCACCCCCGGTGGCGGGAGGTCCGCGACGCCACCAAGTACGAGAGCCTGGCCGCCTTTGGGCGGGCGCTGCCCGAGGTACGGGCTCGCGTCGATGCGGACCTGGGTCGCCGGGGCCTACCGGAGGAGAAGGTCCTCGCCGCCGTGGTCCGGTTGCTCGACGAGACCCTCATCCGCATCGGCAACGACGAGTACGCCGAGGCCAACGAGTCGTACGGCTTGACCACCCTCCAGGACGACCACGCCGAGATCAGCGGAGCCACGTTGGCCCTGGAGTTCGGAGGCAAGAGCGGCACCGAGTTCGACGTGGTGGTGCGTGACCGCCGCCTCGCCCGCATCGTCAAGCAGTGCCAGGACCTGCCGGGTGAGGACCTGTTCCAGTACCTCGACGGCGACCGGGTGGTCGATGTGACCTCCACCCACGTCAACGCCTACCTCCGGGAGGTGGCCGGCGCCGATCGCTCGGCCAAGGACTTCCGGACGTGGGGCGGGACGGTCGTGGCCGCTGAGACGCTCGTCGGCCTCGGTGCCTACGCCACCAAGAAGGAAGCGGAGCACAACCTGCTCGTGGCCGTCGATGCCGCCGCCGATCGGCTGGGGAACACCCGGGCGGTGTGTCGGAGCTGCTATGTCCACCCTCGCGTCCCCGAGTCCTACATCGACGGCTCCCTCGCCGATGCCTGGCGCACGGCCCGAGCCGCCCCCCGGCTCAGCCGGAGCGAGAAGACCGTGCTGCAGGTGCTGGAGGAGGCCGTGCCACCGGCTTGAACCGTTTCCTGGGGACC
>JADDQY010000102.1:0-3304 GCA_016781135.1 Actinomycetota bacterium | reverse complement strand
GGATCGACGCGACCGGCAGCTCGCCGATCTGGGGGTCGACCGGGCCGAGGACCGCCGAGGGGCTCATGACGATGTCGTCGGCGGCGAGCGCGATGAGGGTTCCACCGTTCATGGCGTAGTGGGGCACGTACACCGTGACCTTGGCCGGGTGGGCGGCCAGCGCGGCAGCGATCTGCTCGGCGGCGAGGACGAGCCCGCCGGGGGTGTGCAAGACCAGCTCGATGGGCACCGCCTTGTCAGTCATCTCGATGGCCCGGATGACCGCCTCGGAGTCGTCGATGTCGATGTAGCCGCCAAAGGGGATGCCGAGGAAGGCGAAGCCCTCGCGGCGGTGGATCAGGGTGATGACCCGTGACCCGTCCCGCCGCTCGAGGGAGCGCTTGGCCTGCGTGCGCTGCAGGGCCAGCAACCTGCCTCGCTCCCCGGTCGGGCCGCACTTCCGGGGTGAAGCAGGGCGGGCAAGGGCCGGCCTTCCCCGCCCCGGCCCCAGAGAGCCGAGCGAGCGGTCACCGCCTCGCGGCAGCTCGCACTGCTCGCCCCTCCTCGCGCGCCTCACTGCACGGCGATCCGCCGCGGCCGCTCGCTGGCTGCCTTCGGGACCCGGACGGTCAGCACGCCCTCGTCGAGCTCGGCGGTCACGCCGTCCTCGTCGAGCTCAGCGGGCAGCACGACCTCGTAGTGGAACCGACCGACGGTGCGGGTCCGCTTGCGCAGGATCCCCACCCGCTCCCGCTCCTTGCGCTCGCCGGCGACCACCAACCGTCGCCCTGCAAGCTCGATGTTGACGTCGTCCTTCTTGACACCGGCGAGCTCGATCTCCACCACGAAGCCGTCGTCGGTTTCCTCGACGTCGGCCAGCGGGGCGAAGCCGTCGCCGAACAGCGAAGGGAGGTCACGCCAGTTGTCGACATAGCGCTGGAGCTGTTGGTTGATCCGGTTCAGCTCGGCGAGAGGGTTCCAGCGGCCGACATCGGAATCATCGTCACGACGAACAGGAAGTGCCATGCCCATCCCTCCTTTGGTTATCCCGCGGTATCTCCAGTGGTTCTCCTACCGCTCGGCCCTCCCGACGGAGCCGCGCCCGGGGCAGCCCCGCCGGGAGCACCTGTGTGGTCAGACGGCTGAGGACTCGGCGTCGATGGCCTGGGCCCTGCTGTTGCCCTTGCTGCTGGAGATCTCCACTCGGCGGGGCTTGGCCTGCTCGGCCACCGGAATCGACACCGTCAGCACGCCATGGTCGTAGCTGGCCTCGATGCGATCGGCGTCGAGTCCCTCTCCGAGGAAGAGCTGGCGCTTGAAGCTGCCCTGAGGACGCTCCGATACCAGCACCTGGTCGCCCTCGGTGGGCTGCCAGCGCCGCTCGGCCGAGACGGTGAGCACGTTCTTCTCCACCGTGAGGTCAATGGAGGAGGCGTCGACGCCGGGGACGTCGAAGTGGACCAGGAATCGGTCGTCGTGGCGGTACGCGTCCATCGGCATGACCGCGGAGCGGGCGCCGCCGCTGGCCTGGTTCGCGAGCCGGTCGAACTCACGAAGAGGATCGAACCGCATGAGCATGTTCTCTACCTCCTTCTCGTTCCTTCTCATTGGTCCCAGCTTCGTCAGCTGCCCTTAGCACTGTAGCGGAGTGCAGAGAAGTTGCCAACCTCTAACTCAGGTTTTATCCTGGTAGGCGGTACAGAGCTAGGAGAGGGCGACGAAGAGGCGTCGAGGTGCTGCGGGCCAGCACCGGTGGTAGGGCCGGCTCGTGCGTCCGGCAACACGTCCGAGACCGAGAGGAGGTGGAGCATGGCGATGGAGCGTGAGTGGCTGGAGAAGGACTACTACGCCGTGCTGGGGGTCGCCGACTCGGCGACGGACAAGGAGATCACCAAGGCGTACCGCAAGCTCGCCCGCCAGCTCCACCCCGACGCCAACCCCGGCGACCGCACGGCCGAGGAACGGTTCAAGGAGCTCTCGGGGGCCTACGAGGTGCTCGGGGATCCGGCCAAGCGCAAGGAGTACGACCAAGCCCGCCGGCTGGGGCCGATGGCGGCAGGTTTCGGCCAGGGCGCGGGCGCCGAGGGGTTCGACGTCCGAGTCGACAACCTCGACAACCTCGGCGACCTGGGAGGCATCGACGACCTGCTCGGTGGGTTGTTCGGAACCAGGGGGGCCACCTGGTCCCGCTCGGCCCGCCCGCGGCGCGGAGCCGATCTCGAGGCCGAGCTCCACCTGTCGTTCGAGGATGCGGTTCGAGGCGGCACCACGACACTGCCGGTCACCACCGACGTCCACTGCTCAACCTGCGCTGGCAGTGGTGCCCTCCTCCGCCGTGGCGGCGCCGGCCAGATCCTGGGCGACGCCTGCCCCAGCTGTGGAGGCACGGGTACCGAGTGGCGCACCTCCGAGGTGAAGGTGCGGGTGCCCGCCGGCGTCGACGACGGCCAGACCGTCCGGGTCCGGGGCCGCGGTCGGCCCGGCCCCACCGGTGGTCCCGCCGGCGACCTCCTGGTGCACGTACGCGTCGCTCCCCACCGGTTGTTCGGACGCAAGGGCTCCGACCTCGCGCTCGAGGTCCCGATCACCTTCCCCGAGGCCGTTCTGGGGGCGGAGATCAAGGTCCCCACGCTCGACGGCGCCCCCGTGACCCTGCGTATCCCCGCCGGTACGCCGAGTGGAAGGACGTTTCGGGTCAGAGGCCGGGGCGTGGGTGACGACAAGGGAGCCGGGGATCTGTTGGTCACCGTGCACGTCACCGTGCCCGAGCGATTGTCAGCCCAAGAGCGGCCGTTGGTCGAGGCCCTGGCGGAGGCGAGCACCGAATCGCCCCGCCGCCTCTTGGAGGTGTAGCGATGCCAGCCGAAGACCAGGGTGTCTACGTCATCTCCGTCGCCGCCGAGCTGGCCGGCGTCCATCCCCAGACGCTGCGGTCCTACGAGCGCAAAGGCCTGCTGTCGCCGGCGCGCACCGAGGGCGGTACCCGCCGCTACTCGGCGGCAGACATCGAGCGCCTCGGGCGTATCGCCGAGCTGACCGACGCCGGGTTGAACCTCCAAGGTGTCAGGCGCGTGCTGGAGCTCGAGGAGCAGCTCCGGCGCCTGCGCCGGAAGCTGGGCCGCGTCACCGAGACGACCGATCCGGAGCCTTTATCGACCCGTCGCCCCCGGCACGACCTGGTCCCGCTCGGCCAGGCCGTCGGCCCGTGGCGCCGTAGCCCTCACCCGTTAACCACCTCAGCCCCTTCGCCGCCACGACGTCAGGAGGTCCTGTGATGGCAGCGTTCGACCCCAACCGCTGGACGATCAAGACCCAGGAGGCCTTC
>JADDQY010000103.1 GCA_016781135.1 Actinomycetota bacterium | reverse complement strand
CGATGCGCTTCCTCACCGCCGACCAGGTGGCCACACTGGCCGAGGCCGCCGGTCCGGAGCGCCGCCACCCTGATCTACACCGCCGTCTACGCCGGGCTCCGGTGGGGCGAGCTGGCCGGGCTGCGAGTCGAGCGGGTGAACGTCCTGCGGCGGACCATCGTCGTCGTCGAACAGCTCAACGAGCTGGCCGGCAAGCTGTCGTGGGGGCCTCCCGAGACGGCCGCTGGTCGCCGGGGCTGTCTCGATCCCCACTGCCCTGGCGCAGATGCTCGAAGTCCAGTTCACCAGGCCCGAGGTGGCCGGCAGCGGGCTGGTGTTCCCCACGCCGCTGGGCGAGGCGATGCGGCGCTCGAACTTCGCTCGACGAGTCTGGGCACCGGCGTTGCGGCGAGCTGGCGTGGACGGGCTGCGGTTTCACGACCTGCGCCACACCGCAGTGGCGCTGGCCATCAGCCAGGGTGCTCATCCCAAGGCACTGCAGGAGCGCATGGGTCACTCCTCGGTCACCGTGACCCTCGACCGCTACGGCCACCTCTACCAAGGCCTCGACGGCCAGATCGCCGACGCACTCGACGACGTGCTGCGGACCTCCCGCGGCCTGGCCGCGGCCTGCGCTCCCTCAGCGGACCCAGCGCTCGCCCTCTCCAAGGACGAAAGTGCTGGTCAGACTGGGTGGGCGCTGAGGGACTCGAACCCCCGACCCCCTCCTTGTAAGGGAGGTGCTCTCGCCAGCTGAGCTAAGCGCCCGACGGAGCTGGGGAACAGCCTACGACGGCGTCGGCGGCCCTTCCCTGGTGATGTGGAGGCCGAGCCCGGCGAAGGCTTCGAGGGGACGGTGGTAGCCGCGTTCGAGGTGGTGCACGTCGTGGAGCAGCGACGGCCCTTCTGCGGCGGCGGCGGCGATCACGTAGCCGAACCCACCCCTGATATCGGGGACGGTGATCTCCGCGCCTCGCAACGAGGAAGGACCGTGCACCACCGCCGAGTGCATGGCGGTGCTCTCGTTGAACCGGCAGTCCTGGCCTCCGAGGCAGGCGTCGAACAGCTCGATCTCGGCCCCCATCTCCTTCAGGGCGGCCACGTACGGGAACCGGTCCTCGTACACCGTCTCGTGCACCACCGACATGCCCTCGCACTGGGAGAACAGCACGACGAGGGGCGGCTGCCAGTCAGTCATGAAGCCCGGGTGAGCGTCGGTCTGGACAACGGCGGGACGGAGGCTGCCGGCTGACGCCGCCACCCAGTCGTCGGTGATCTCGAAGCGGGCCCCCATGCGCTGGAGCGTGGAGATGGCCGTCACCAACCGGCCCTGAGGGCAGCCGTGGACGCGCACCCGCCCTCCGGTCACCAGCCCCGCCACCAGGTAGCTGAACGCCTCGATGCGGTCGCCGTCGAGCCGGTGCTGGGCACCCTCGAGCCGCTCTACCCCCTCGATCACGAAACGGCGATCGGGGCGCAGCTCGATCCGGGCCCCCATGCGCTGGAGGAACAGCGCCAGCTCGATCACCTCGGGCTCGATGGCCGAGTTCTCCAGCACCGTCCGCCCCTCGGCGAGCACGGCAGTGAGCAAGACGGTCTCGGTCGCTCCCACGCTGGGGAACGGGAGGCGGATGTTGGCCCCGTGCAGGCGGAGGGCCTTGGCCTCCAAGCCGTCGGGACCCGTGTGCACCTCCGCCCCCATCGCCTCCAGGCTCGCGACATGGAAGTCGACAGGACGCGTTCCGATGCGGTCACCGCCCACCAGGGGGACGAAGACCTCGCTCATCCGGTGCAGCACCGGACCGACGAGGAGGATCGGAATGCGGTTGAGGCCCCCGTAGGAGACGGGCACCCGGCCGGTGACGACATCGGCCGACTCGATGGTGACCGATCCCTCACCCACCTCCACCATGCAGCCGAGGGAGCGCAGCATCTCGGCGGTGATCCGGATGTCGCCGATCTCCGGACAGTTCAGGAGCGTGCTCGGTGACCGTCCCATCACCGCCGCCACCATGTGCTTGGTGACGGCATTCTTCGAGCCCCGCACGGTGACGTCACCGTGGAGCGGGCCTACCGGCTCGATGCTCCAGGAGGGGGTCGGGACGGTCGACAGGCTCACCATGGCGGGTGGAGTGTAGGAGGAGGGTTCTCGAGGTCCCGAGCCGTCACTCGCCCGCCTCTACCCGGCTGGGGAGGCCGCCCAACGTCGGCCGTCCACGGGCTCGGGCCAGCGCCACCAGGGCGCTGGCGGCCTCGTGCTGCAGCTCGGGGAGCTGCTCGGGCGAGAACCAGGCGAGGTCGACCACTTCGGGAGAGCACGCTCGGGCGGTGCTGGGATCGTGGCAGCGGGCCCGGAACACCACATCGACCCGTCGGGGACCAGGGTCCACCACCACCGCGGGCTCCCCGTCGAGCTCGATGACGATCCCGACCTCCTCGAGAGCCTCGCGGCGGGCGCCGTCGGCCACCTCCTCGCCCCGCTGGAGCAGGCCTCCTGGAAACCCCCACCGGCGCCGGTAGGAGTGGCGCACCAGCAGCAGGGCACCGTCGCCCCGCTCGACCACGCAGATCGCTCCCACCGTGAACGACGGCGTCATCCGATGGACGAGGAAGAGCCTGACCGACCGCGGGAGCCGCCGGTACAAGCGCAGGAGGACCAGGTGGAGGCTCGCCTTGACCGCCACTGGTCAGCGGGCAACCGGTTCTCGGCCGCTCGCCGCCAGCAGCTCGGGGAGCAGGGCCGGGGGGGCGGCAACCGGGGCCCGCCGGGCCATCTGGTCGAGGACCACGAGCGGACGTCCCTCGGCATCGACGATGTCGGTCCCCGATTCCCGGCACACGAGCAGAGCCCCCAGGTAGTCCCACGGCGCCAGGCCACTCGAGAGAGCGACGTAGCCGTCGAGGCGACCATCGGCGACGTAGCACAGATCGAGCGCCGCCGCCCCGAGGGCCCGGAACTGGGCCCAGCCCCAGTGGCCCTCGGGAAGACCCGAGACGGCGACGATGGCGTCGTCGAGGCGAGCGCAGCCGGAAGGCTCCACCGGCCTGCCGTTGCAGCTGGCGCCCGCCCCTCGCACCGCTTGAAAGCGCTCACCGGACGCCTGGTTGACCACCACGGCCGCCCTAAGCCCGTCACCGTCGACCGCGCAGACGCTGGTGGCGTACCACGGCACGCCTCGGCTGGCGTTGGTCGACCCATCCACCGGGTCGACCACCACCGTCACCGGCCGCTCGGGGTGGTGCACACCCGATTCCTCGCTCAGCACGCCGAGCCCGGCCCCCACGAGCACCTCGACGGCGGCGGCATCGCTCACCACGTCGAGGTGGTACTGCCCCGGCCGCCCCGTGACCGCCCGAAGGTCGTCGAGACCCCCGAGCGTCCGGGCGACGGCAGCCACGGCAGCGTCGAGTACCTCCACCAGCTCGTCTTCGGACACCGGGTGACGGTACCGCCCGACGGGCCGGGAGCGACCGGTACCCTGCCAGCGGATGGCTGTCATCGACGTCCCCGGCTACGTGGCCGAGCTCAAGGACCATGCCGTCGGCCACACCTTCCACGTGCACGACGAGCGGCACTTCGTCGAGACCTACTCGCTGCGCCAAGCCTGGGAGGTCGACCTGCACCCCGAGGAGGGCTGCGAGGGGCCACTCGACCTGCACCTGGCGCTGGAGGTCGACCCCCGGGTGCTGCTGTCATTCGAGGACGTGGTCAACGCCCTCGACGACGACGAGAACCCGCCGGACCAGTTCCACTTCCCGCTCACCTTCACGTGGGCGCTGCCTCCCCTGTCCAAGGGACCCGACCTCTTGCTGTTGGCCACCGAGCTGGCCGGGGTGGGCGGCCCCGATCTCCCCCTCGAGGTCTCGGCCATCGACTCCTACGGATCAGTGACTGATGCGCCGGAGCGGAGCCTGACCATCGTGGCCCGCCTCCAGGTGTCGCTGGCCCAGGTGCTCCAAGGCGAAGAGGCCCTCTGTGACACCTTCGACCGCTGCCTCGCGGTGAGCCGCTACCTGTTGGAGCGAGCGCCGAGCTGGCTGGGAGAGACCTAGCGCGCGCCTGGCAGGTGGAGGCATCGACCACGAGCCCTCCGCCCAACAAAGGACCCCCGCGCCCGCGCTGCTAGCGTCTCCGCTTGATTCCGGGGTAGCTCAATCGGCGGAGCAGGGGATTGTTAATCCCAAGGTTGTGGGTTCGAGTCCCACCCCCGGAGCTCATCGTCGACCGACGGCCACCCGATCGCGAGGGCGGTCGTAGGCGCTGCCGTCGTAACCTTCCGGCGTGGCCCGGGGGCGGTAGCTCAGTGGTCAGAGCACCCGACTCATAATCGGTGACGCGTGGGTTCGATCCCCACCCGCCCCACCAGACCGAGGGACCGGTCCGACGGCGGTCAGGGCAGGCCGACGACGACCACCGGGCAGGGCGCGTGGCGCAGCATGTAGTCGACGTGATGGCCGAAGAACGCCCGCTGGGTCACCGGTGAGCGGTTGCTCTCGACCACGATGAGGTCGGCGTTCCGCTCGGCGTGGGCGACGATCGCCTCCTCCACGTGGTCGGCCACCTGCACGTCG
The DNA here is from genome assembly GCA_016781135.1 of Actinomycetota bacterium. Taxonomy (GTDB): domain Bacteria; phylum Actinomycetota; class Acidimicrobiia; order Acidimicrobiales; family CADCSY01; genus JADDRA01. The sequence goes on along the minus strand of JADDQY010000103.1, from coordinate 25,620 downwards.
GTGTGGACGGTGGCACCCACCGAATGCCCCAGCTCGGCGATCTTGGTCACCAGGTCCTCACCGATCTCGCAGGCTTGGGACAGCCCCTTGCGGCTACCGGTCCGGGACCGGTGGTTGGGCTCCCCGATCACGTGGACCACGTCGACGACGATGTCGCGGTTGCGGGCGATGGCGAACGCCACTTCTGCGGCAGACCGCTCTGCGCTCGAGGCCCACACCGGCAACAGGATGCGGCGGAGCTCGAGAGGGCCGTCCACCGGCTCGGGCCGGGCACCCGTGCTCACCACCAGGACCGGACAGGGGGCTTCCCGGATCAGCTCGTCGACCGGTTCGTTGAACAACCGCCCGTCACCCGGCTGGCCCCGTCCAGTGGCCGACACCACCAGCAGGTCGTAGCCCTTCTGGGCCTCGAGCAGCACGGCGGAACTGGGGCTACCACCATCGACGGCCACGGCGCGGCGCTGGTTGTGGGCGACCGGGAGGTCGAGCTCGCTCTCGAGCCGCTCGAGCGGCTCGGCCGACCCCTTGGTGGGGGCAGGCTCGTCACCGTCGGCGTGGAGGTAGAAGCTCGTGACCTCGACGTCCTCGTCGCGCACGATGTGGCCAACCACTTGGGCGGCCAGCTCGGCCCCGGGTTCCCCGGCGGTCGGGAGCAAAACCCGCTTCAGGTTGGACACGAAGTTCTTCTTGGCCCGTTCCTCGGCTTCGAGGCGCTGCCTCTCCTCCTCGGTCATCTCGACCCTGGCGAGGGTCCAGCGCAACAGGGGCGGGGCCATGAGCGATGTCACGATCGCCGTGAGCAGGATGATCGTGTACATCTCCGGAGTCAGGATGCCGAGGCTGAGGCCGATGGTGGCCACGATGATCTCCATGGCTCCCCGGGCGTTCATGCCCGCGCCCAGCGACAGCGCCTCCCAGTGCCCCAGCCGGCTCACCCGGGCGCCCACGTAGGCACCGACGAACTTGCCGAGGATGGCAACCCCGAGCACGAGCAACCCCACGACGAACACCTGCGGTGTGAACAGCCTCGACAGATCGACCCGCAGTCCGGAGGCGGCGAAGAACACCGGAGCGAACACCCCGAGCGCCACGCTTTCGAAGGCGTGCCGGGGCGCCATGTCGAAGCGCTTGACCCGCCCGACAAGGACACCGACGATGAACGCGCCGAGGACGGCTTCCAGGTGCAACGCCTGGGTCACCGAGGCGAAGGCCAGGACCATGACCATCAGCGTGGTGATCTTGGCCATGTCGCCACCCACACGGTTGTCGACAGTCCGCATCACCCAGGAGACCAACCGCTGCCCGAGGGTGTAGGAGAGGCCGAGAACAGCCACCACCGAGAGCACGGCCGTCGCCGCGCTGCCGAGGTTGACCCCGCCGGTGCGGGCCATACCGGCCACCACCGACAGCAGGATCCAGCCGATGGTGTCGTCGATCATCCCGGCCGCCAGCGTCACCTGACCGATGTCGCGACGGATGACCCGCATCTCCATCAGCACCTTGGCGATCACCGGGATGGCGGAGATGCTCATCGCCGTGCCGATGAACAGGGCGAACACCAGGCGCTGGGAGGGGTTGGCGATGAAGCGCTCCGGAATCAAGAAACCGAGCGTCACCCCGGTGGCGAACGGTACGGCGATGCCACCCAGGGAGATGACGGCCGCCCCCTTGCCCTTCCTGGCGATCAGCTCGACGTCGGTCTCCAAACCGGTGAGCACCAGGAGCATCAGCACGCCCAGCCACGACACCACTTCGAGGAGGTGCACCTGCCCCGGCTCCTGCGGGAAGAGGGCCTCGAAGGCACCCGGCGCCAGCGCGCCGAACAGCGTCGGACCAAGGACGAAGCCGGCCAGCAGCTCCCCCACCACCGACGGCAACTTGAAGCGCACCGCCACCTGCCCGAGCGCGCGGGCCACGGTCAACAGGAGCCCGAACTGCACCAGCAGCAACAGCAGCTCGTGCTCCCCGAGGGGCTTGATCGTCTCCATGGTGGCGGTGCCCCTCTTCGGTGGTCGCGAAGCCTTGCCTCGTGATCGAGGTCGAGCTCGTCGGGCAGGGTCCGGACCTGCAACCCCTCAGCTGAGCGCCCTCCCAACGGAACGGCCCCCTGAGCCTAGAGGCGGTGCTACCGGAACGTGCTGTTGGCCGGCGTGGTCCCACCATCTCGGCAGAACTTGACTCCGAGGCTGCTCTGCGGCGCAGCAGCCAACGATGACCGTGGCCGGTGACCCGTACCCTACGGCGAGTGCTCGCCCGCCCTCGCGACGGCGCCGACAGCGGCGACCCGCCACCCAAGCCGTCGGCGCTCGGCACCGCCCGGGAGGCGCTCGCCAGCCGCGACTTCCGCATCGTGTTCCTGGGCTCGTTCGCCTCGTCGATCGGCACCTGGATGCAACACGTCACCCTCGGTGCCTACGCCCTCGAGCTCAGCGGGTCACCAACGTTCCTCGGCCTGGTGCTCTTCGCTCAGCTCGGCCCCATGCTGGCCCTGTCAGTGGTGGGTGGGGCGCTCGCCGACCTCGTCGACCGGCGCCGGCTGCTCATCGTCGCCCAGGCCGAGCAGCTGGCGGCCACGGCCGCACTGGCGCTCCTCGTCGCTCGGGGCCGGCCGTCGGAGTCGGCGCTGCTGGCGGTGGTAGCCCTCATCGGGGTCGGCGCCGCCCTGCACCAACCGACCTACAGCGCCGTCCTGCCCTCCCTCGTCGGGCGTCGCCACCTCGCGGGTGCCATCTCGGCCAACTCCACCCAGATGAACGTTGCCCGCGTCGTGGGACCGGCGCTCGGCGGGGTGGCGTTCGCCGCCTTCGGCGCCGGCGCGGTGTTCGCCATCAACGCCGCCACCTACCTGTTCGTCATCACCGCGCTCTTGCTGGTCCGCATTCCGGCGCTGGAACGGGCGAGCGACGCCGAGGTGGGCTGGCGCCGGCTGGTGGGCGGCTTCACCGTCGCCCGTCGCGACGGTCTCGTGCGGCGCTGCTTGATCACCATGGCCGCCTTCTCGTTCCTGTGCCTCCCCTTCATCGGCCAGATGCCCACACTGGCCCAGCGCAACCTCGACATCGATCCGAGCAGCGCCGCCTACGGCCTGCTCTACACCTGCTTCGGGCTCGGCGCCATCGTCGGCGCCGCCTCCATCGGTACGTTCCTCGCGTCATGGTCGCGGCCTCGTGTGGTCCGCATCGGCCTGCTGGGCTTCGCCGCTGCCCTCGGGGTGTTCGCCCTCGTGCGCCAACCAACGCCGGCGTACCCGGTCGCTGTCGTCGTCGGCTTCTTCTACTTCGGGACCATCACCGCCCTCTCGGTGGTGCTCCAGGAGAGGTTGGCCGACGCCGTACGCGGCCGGGTGATGGCGCTGTGGGTCATGGCCTTCGGGGGCACCATCCCCCTCGGGCACCTCGTGGCCGGTCCCCTCACCGAGCTCAGCTCGATCAGCTGGGTGATGGGCTACGGCGTCCTCGCCGCCGTCGGCCTCGCCGTCTACGCCGACCTCGATGTTCCCGCCGTCCCTGCTCGCGACCGCGTTCCCGCTGCCAGCGGCGCGGAAGGCGACGGCGCCTCGATCATCGCTCCGCCAGCCGCTCCGCCAGCCGCTCCAGCCCCGCCACCCGGCTGCCCTTGACGAGCACGGCATCGCCCTCGCCCAGCTCGCCCAGCGCGTCGAGCGCGGCCTCGATGCCCTCCACCAGCTCACCTCCGTAAGCGGGCTCCGCTACCGCCACCACCCTGATGCCGAGCTCGGCGGCAGCGGCGGCCACGCGGCCGTGCTCGCGCGCCGACACCTCGCCGAGCTCGGCCATAGTGCCGAGCACGGCGATCCGCCGGGAGACGTCGAGCTCGGCCAGCGCTTGCATCGCTGCCAGCGTCGACGCCGGGTTGGCGTTGTAGGCGTCGTTGAGGACCAATGCCCCCGAAGGAGACCGGGTCAGGGCCATGCGCCAGGGCGAGAGGTGGGCACGAGCGAGGCCGGTCGCCACCTCGCTCGGCTCTGCCCCGCAGGCCAGGGCTGACGCCGCCGCGGCAACCGCGTTGGCCACCTGGTGACGGCCCCGCACCGCCAGGGTGACCGAGGCGTCGCCCCAGGGCGAGCGCAGCGTGAACGACGGCCGTAGCTCGGCGTCGAGGGCGATGCCATCAGCCCGCACCTCTCCCTGCTCGAGCCCGTAGCCCAGCACTCTGGCCGGAGTTCTTCGGGCCATGGCCGCGACCAGGGCGTCGTCGGCGTTGAGCACCGCCGTCCCGTGGGCGGGCAGGGCCTCGACCAGCTCGGCCTTGGCTCGGGCCACGTCCTCGAGCGTGCCGAAGGTCTCGGTGTGGACCAGGCTCACGGCGGTCACCACGGCGACGGTGGGGCGGGCGATCCCGCACAAGAAGCGGAGGTCACCGGGGAAGCGGGCCCCCATCTCCACCACCACCGCCTCGGCGTCGTCGGGGGCTCCGACGAGGGTGAGCGGCACGCCCAACTCGTTGTTGTGCGACCCGACGCTGGCCGCGGTCCGCCACCGCGGCGAAAGGGCGGCATTCAGCAGGTCCTTCACCGAGGTCTTGCCCACGGAGCCGGTGATGCCGACCACCCGCTCCGGGAGCCGGCTCCGGGCGTAGCCGCCGAGGGCGGCCAGGGCGGCGACGGTGTCGTCGACGACCACGGCGGTGGCACCCTGGGGGGGTCGGGAGCTGAGGTAGGCGGCCGCGCCGGCGGCGAGGGCACCGGGCACGTAGTCGTGGCCGTCGCGTTCGGCGACGACGGGCACGAACAGCTCTCCGCCCCGCACCCGGCGCGAGTCGATGGTCACCCCGTCGACCTCCACGTCGGGTCCCACGAGCTGGCCGCCGGTGGCCCCCGCCACCTCACACGTGCGCAGGCGCATCGGCCGCTACCGTGCCACACCCGTGGTCGAAGCCACCTCACCGCTCGCCGACCGGATCCGCCTCGTCGTGCTCTTCGGCGGACGCTCGGCCGAGCACGAGGTGTCCTGCGTGTCGGCCGCCTCGGTGCTCGACGCCGCCGACCCCGAGCGCTACGACGTGCTCCCGGTGGGCATCACCGCGGACGGGCGCTGGGTCAGCGCCGCCGCCCTGGTGGAGCGGAGCGGCGCCACGCCCGAGCTGGCCGCGGTGGGCACCCAGGTCGACCCCCTCCCTGTGCTGGCGCCGTCGCCCGAGGCCACCACCGTGGTCCTCCCGCTCCTTCACGGCCCGTTCGGGGAGGACGGCACCGTCCAGGGCCTGTTGGAGCAGGCGGGCGTGGCCTACGTCGGCACCGGGGTGCTGGGCTCGGCGCTGTGCATGGACAAGGCCATGGCCAAGGAGGTGCTGGCCCACCACGGCCTGCCCCAGGCCCGCCACGTGGTACTCAACGCCTTCGACGAGGACTCGCGGGGAGGCCTGGTCCGACGGGTGGACATCGAGCTGGGATGGCCGGTGTTCGTCAAGCCGGCCAACCTCGGCTCATCGGTCGGGATCTCCCGGGTCTCCGATGGCGCCGACCTGCCCGCCGCCGTCGAGCTGGCGGCCTCCTACGACGACTGGCTGCTGGTCGAGGAAGCGATCGAGGGCCGGGAGATCGAGTGCGGGGTCCTCGGCAACGCCGAGCTGGAGGCGTCGGTCCCGGGCGAGATCGTCCCCAGCGCCGAGTTCTACGACTTCGACGACAAGTACTCCGACTCGGGGGCTGAGCTGGTCGTGCCCGCGGCGCTTCCCGGTGACACCGTCACCGAGGTCCAGCGTCTCGCCGTTGCCGCCGCCACCGCCCTGCGGGTCGAGGGCATGGCTCGGGTCGACTTCTTCTTCGAGGAGGGCGGCCGGGGGCTGCTGGTGAACGAGGTCAACACCATCCCCGGCTTCACCCCCCGCTCGATGTACCCCCGCCAGTGGGCGGCCAGCGGCGTGCCCTACTCAGAGCTCGTCGACCGCCTGGTCGCCCTGGCCCTGGAGCGTCACGCTCGCCGGGCCGGTCGCATCGGCCGCCCCCGCACCTGACCACTTGCCTTGGCTTGTCGTCGACCCGACCACGCTCCGCCTGGTGAGCCCGACAAGGAACGAGAGGGGGGAAGGGTCAGTCCAGCACGAGCGCCGAGCGCAAGAAGCCGAGCAGCTCGGCCCGGCGCCGCACCAGGGAGCGAGCGGTGGGGTCCACTCCCACAGCCCGCAGCACCTCGACCTCGGTGGCCACCCCGATCACCGTGGAGTAGGCCGACAACAGCAACAGCCGGGCATCGTGTTGGCGCATCCGCCCGGCGGCCATCTCCTCCTCCAGGAACGCCCGAGCCCGCTCGACCAGCGGGTCGAGCGCGGCCAGCAGCCGGGTGGCGGCAGGGGGGCCGAGGCGGCTCAGCTCCCTGAGCAGCCCGAGCAGCTCGGGCCGTCGGGCGGCGAGGCGGAAGATGGCCCGCACCAGTGCCTCGACCCGGGCGAAACCGGGGCCGGCGGCAGCGAGCGCCTGCTCGAGGGCTTCGACCAGCTCGTGCGCCGAGCGGTCGACCACGGCGTCGAGCAGCCCCTCTTTGGTCCCGAAGTGGTGCAGGATCGTCTGCTTGCGCAGCCCGAGCCCGCTGGCCAGCTCGTCGAGCGAGGTCGTCCCGTAGCCCCGGCTGGCGAACGACACCAACGCTTGGTCGAGGATCCGAGCGCGGGTCGCGGCCGAATCCCTCACCTACCATATGGTAGACAAGCGCGGTGATCGCCGACGCCCTCACCGGCCAGCGGATCTTCATCACCGGCTCGACCGGCTTCCTCGGTACGGCTTTGGTCGAGCGCCTGCTGCGATGCGCGCCGGGATGCGACCTGGTGCTGCTGGTGCGGCCCGGCCGGCGCTCCAGCGCCGCCCAGCGGGTGCAGCGGGAGGTGCTGCGCAACGACGCCTTCGACCGGCTGCGCCACGAGCTCGACGACTTCGACGCCGAGTGCGCCAGGCGCATCCAGGTGGTCGCCGGTGACGTCGGCGTCGACGGCCTGCGCCTCGACCACGAGGGCCGAGAGGCGCTCGCCTCGTGCCACACCGTGATCCACGCCGCCGCCGCCGTGGCCTTCGACTCGCCGCTCGACCGGGCCGTCGAGGTCAACCTGCTCGGCCCGTCCCGCCTGGCCGAGGCACTTCACGCGGTCGGTGCCGTCGCTCACCTGGTCTCGGTGTCGACCTGCTACGTCGCCGGCAACCGCCGGGGACGGGCCCCCGAGATCCCGGTGTCGGACACCCCCTTCGGTCCCGACGTCGCCTGGCGTGACGAGGTCACCGCCGCCCGGCGGGCCCGGGCTGACACCGAGGCCGAGAGCCGCACGCCGGACCGGCTGCACCACTTCGCCAAGCGGGCGCGGGCCGAGCTCGGCGCCGCCGGGGTCCCGTTGCTCGCCAACAAGGCGGAGAAGCTGCGCGAGGCTTGGGTGGCCGACACCATGGTGGAGATCGGCCGGGCCCGGGCCCGGGCTCTCGGCTGGCCCGACGCCTACGCCTACACCAAGGCCCTGGCCGAGCAGGCGCTGAGCGAGACTCGGGGTGACCTCCCGGTCACCATCGTGCGCCCGTCGATCATCGAGTCGGCGCTGGCCGAACCCCGGCCGGGGTGGATCCGGGGCTTCCGGATGGCCGAGCCGGTGATCATCACCTACGCCCGCGGTTTGCTGCGCGAGTTCCCCGGCATTCCCGAGGGGGTGGTCGACGTGATCCCTGTCGACCTCGTCGTCGCCGCCGTACTCGATGCCGTTGCCCGAGGCCCGGTTCCCGGCACCGACGGGCCGTCCCCCCCTCCCATCGTCCAGGTGGCGTCGGGTTCGACCAACCCACTGCACTACCGCCACCTCGTCGACCTGGTCCACGACTGGTTCAGCCAGCACCCGCTCTACGACGCCAAGGGCCAGCCCATCGTCGTGCCCCGCTGGACCTTCCCGGGGCGGGGCCGGGTGCAGGGCCAGCTGCAGCGGGCGGTGAAGGTCATCGACGTGGCCGAGCGCTCGCTGGCCACGCTGCCCCTCCGGGGTGGCCAGGCCCGGTGGGCGGCGGGGCTCGAGGAGCGACGGGGAGACGCCGCCCGGGCCCTCGGCTACGTGGAGCTCTACGGCGCCTACGCCGAGACAGAGGCCGTCTTCGGGGTCGACGAGCTGCTGGCGCGCTGGTCGACCCTCGATGCCACCGACCGGGCCACGTTCTGCTTCGATCCGCGGGTCATCGACTGGGACGCCTACGTCATGTCGGTCCACCTCCCGTCGGTGGTCGAGCACGCCCGGGTGCGAGCCACGCCGGGCGGTCGCAGCGGCCGCAGCCGAACCGAGCGGCTGCGTCAGCGCGTGCTCGCTCCCGAACGCCAGCTGGCGGCGTTCGACCTGGAGAACACCCTCATCGCCTCCAACGTGGTCGACTCTTACGCCTGGCTGGCGACCCGGCGCCTCAATCCGGTCGACCGGGCCCGCTTCGCCCTCCGGGCCCTGGCCGAAGGTCCCTCGCTGCTGGCTCTCGACCGCAAGGACCGCGGCGACTTCCTGCGCCACTTCTACCGCAAGTTCGAGGGTGCGCCACGGGCCCAGCTCGAGGAGGATGCCACCGAGCTGTTCACCTGGCTCCTGCTCACCAAGTCGTTCCCGGCGGGGATGCGCCGGGTGCGCCACCACCGCCGCCTGGGGCATCGCACCGTCCTCATCACCGGCGCCCTCGACGTCGTGGTCGAGCGCAACCTCGGGCCGCTGTTCGACGACATCGTGTGCGCCCGCATGGGCACCGTCGACGACGGCCGGCGTTGGAGTGGAGAGCTGCTCGCCGCCCCGCCCACCGGCGAGGCCCGCGCCCAGGCCATGGCCGACTACGCCGACGCCGAGGGCCTGCGCCTGGAGGAGGCGGTTGCCTACGCCGACTCGGCCAGTGACCTGCCGATGCTCGAAGCCGTCGGCTTCCCGGTGGCGGTCAACCCCGAGGTGCGCCTGGCCGCCATCGCCCGCAAGCGGGGGTGGTTGGTCGAGCTCTGGAGCAAGGCCCCGGGCGGCCCCCGGCCGCCGTTGCCCATCGGCCCCGTCACCCGGCGTACCTCGTTCGCCGCTGCTGCCGACTCGGAGCGGCGGTGAAGGCGCTACAGGTCGAGCGCTCGCTGCCCCGCTTCGCCGCCGCCCGGCTGGCCGGAGCGGTGGCGCCCGGCAGGGGGGCGCGCGTCGGCCCGCTGCGCCTCGTCGACGTCGATCCGCCGGCGCTTCCCGGTCCCGCCTGGCACCGGGTGCGACCCCGGCTGAGCGGCATCTGCGGGTCGGACCTGGCCACCGTCGACGGAGTGGCTTCACCGTGGTTCGAGCCCGTCGTCAGCTTCCCCTTCGTGCCCGGCCACGAGGTCGTCGGCGACCTCGACGACAGCGGTGGGGGTGTTCGAGTCGTCATCGAGCCGGTGCTCGGCTGCGCCGCCCGGGGCATCGACCCGCCGTGTGAGGGCTGCGGCGGCGACGACGTGGGCCGGTGCCGAAACATCGCCTTTGGCCAGCTCGAACCGGGGCTGCAGACGGGCTACTGCGCCGACACCGGAGGGGGATGGTCGCTGGCGCTGGTCGCCCACCAGTCCCAGATCCACCCCGTGCCCGACGGGTGGAGCGACGAGTCGGCGGTGATGGTCGAGCCCGCCGCCTGCGCCATCCGGGGTGCCCTCAAGTGCGCCGACGCCGGCGATGACCTGGTGGCGGTAGTGGGAGCGGGGACCCTCGGGTTGTGCGTGACCGCTGCCCTCCGGCGCTTCGTCGGCCCGGAGCGACTGGTCGTGGGCGCCAAGCACCCGGTGCAGCGCCGCCTGGCCACCGAGCTCGGCGCGACCATGGTCGTGGCGCCGGCGACCCTCGCCCGGGCCGTCCGCCGGGCGACGGGATCTATGGCCCTCGGCGACGACGACGGCGCCGGATCCCAGCCCCTGCAGCGCCTGACCGGGGGCGCCGGCGTGGTCGTCGACTGCGTGGGCAGCGCCACCAGCCTGGCCCAGGCCCTGTCCATCGTCGCCCCCGGCGGCCGTATCGTGATGGTCGGCATGCCCGGCTCGCTCACCGTCGACCTCACACCGCTGTGGCAGCGAGAGGTCGAGCTGGTGGGGGCCTACGCCTACGGCGCCGAGCCCGCCCTCGGCCGGCGGACCTTCGACCTCGCCTTCGAGCTGGTCGCCGAGGCCGGGCTGGGCCGGCTGGTGTCGGCCACCTACCCGCTGCACCGCCACGCCGACGCCCTCGCCCATGCCGCCGAGGCGGGCCGCCGGGGAGCGGTGAAGGTGGCCTTCGATCTCCGAGACGAAAAGGGACGGGAGCGACTGTGAACAGCGACGTGGCCGAAGGCCGACCGAGCCTTTCCGCTGGGACGCCGGTGGCGTCCGGGGCGGGGGGACGGGTGGTGCGGAGGGGAGGGGCCCGGCCGGCGGAGCGAGGCGGAGCCCGGGCGGGAGTGGGTTGCACGGGTGACAGGACCCGTCCAGCCCGGAGGACGGGTGAGGGGCCCCGGTGAGACCCGGTTTCGTGTTGGAGGTCGACCGCTCGACCCCCCCCACGCTGTTCCACCACGGCGAGGGCTTCCGCCTCGAGCGCCTGCCCGTCGGCAGCCGGATCGTCTACCCCCCCGAACCCCTGCCGGTGCTGCCCGACATCGACGGTGCCATCCGCCACGCCCTGCTCCACCCCGTCGACTCCGAGCCCCTCCCGGCACTGCTGTCGCCGGGGATGCGCCTCACCATCGCCTTCGACGACATCTCCCTGCCCCTGCCGCCCATGCGCCGGCCCGACGCCCGACAGCGGGTCATCGAAGCGGTGCTCGACCTGGCCGCCGAGGCCGGTGTCGACGACGTCCACCTCATCGCCGCCCTGGCCCTGCACCGGCGCATGACCGAAGCCGAGCTGCGCCATGCCCTCGGCGACCGGATCTACGACGCCTTCGCCCCCCGAGGCCTGCTCTACAACTTCGACGCCGAGGATCCCGACAACCTGGCCTTCCTCGGGCGCACCGAGCAAGGTGAGGAGGTCGAGATCAGCAAGCGGGCAGCCGAGTCCGACCTGCTCGTCTACGTCAACATCAACCTCGTGGCCATGGACGGCGGCCACAAGTCCACCGCCACCGGCTTGGCGTCGTACCGCAGCCTGCGCCACCACCACAACGTTCGGACCATGCAGCACAGCCGGTCGTTCATGGACCAGCACCGCTCGGAGCTGCACTCGTCGAACTGGCGCATGGGCGAGGTGATCCGCAACGCCGGGGTGAAGATCTTCCAGATCGAGACGACCCTCAACAACGACACGTTCCCCAAGCCCTTCGACTTCCTCCAGAAGCGCGAGTGGGAGTGGTCGCTGCGCGATCGCTCGACCTACCTGGGGGCGACCAAGGCGCTGAGGCGGACCCCCGACCGGGTGCGACGGAGCATCTTCCAGTCGGTGCTCGCCCCCCACAACCTCACCGGGGTGAACGCCGGGGAGGTGGACGCGGTGCACCGGCTGACCACGGCCAAGGTCCTCGAGCAACAGGTCGTGCACGTCGAGGGCCAAGCCGACATCCTCACCATGGGCCTGCCGTACATCTCCCCCTACAACGTCAACTCGGTGATGAACCCGATCCTCGTGATGTGCCTCGGGCTCGGCTACTTCTTCAACCTGTACCGTCGCCAGCCCCTCGTTCGGGAGGGCGGCGTGCTCATCATGAGCCACCCCACCCGCTGGGAGTTCCACCCGGTGCACCACCCCAGCTACATCGACTTCTTCGAGGAGCTGCTGGCCGAGACCACCGATCCGCTCGAGCTCGAGAAGACCTACGAGCAGTCCTTCGCCGAGGACGAGTGGTACCGGCACCTCTACCGCACGAGCTACGCCTACCACGGGGTGCACCCCTTCTACATGTGGTACTGGGGAGCGCACGCCCTGCAGCACCTGGGTGGGGTGATCATCGTCGGCGGCGACCCCAAGACGGTCCGGCGCCTGGGGTTCAAGCCGGCCACGACCCTCGCCGACGCCCTTGAGATGGCTACCGACGTGGTCGGCCCCCACCCCTCGCTCACCCATCTCCACGCTCCGCCGCTGCTGCTCGCCGAGGTGACGTGAGTTTCGCCGCCGAACCAGAGGTCCGACGGCGAGGCCGGCTCCGGCGGTGTTCGTGGCCGCCGGCCAAGACCTCGCCCTGGCTGCCCTCGTGCGGCCGAGCCTGACCGCCCTGTGAAAGCGTTGCCAGCCGTTCGGCTGCGGCTACCGCGGCCGGGGTTTCCGTGGTCGGCCCCCGAGGTCCCCCAGGGGTTCGAGCGGCCCGTGGTCGAGCGGCGCGTCGGCGCCGACTACGACACCGGTTGGTCCCGCCGGCCGTTGGCTCGACACGCGCGGCTGTTGCTGTTGGAAGGACCGATACGCCTCGGGGTGCGGGCCCTGGCCGCGCCCGAGCGCGCCGGTGGTGACCGCCTCGCCAAGCTGAGTGGTCCGCTGATCTTCGCTGCCAACCACCACAGCCACCTCGACGCTCCGTTGCTGCTGACATCGATCCCCGAGCCCTGGCGCCACCGCATCGTGGTCGCCGCCGCCGCCGACTACTTCTTTGCCAACCGGCTCATCGCCGCCGCGTCGGCGCTCGTCATCGGTGCCATCCCCATCGAGCGCACGCGGGTGGAGCGACGCTCCGCCGAGCGGGCGTCGGCGCTGCTCACCGACGGGTGGAGCCTGCTCATCTTCCCCGAAGGAGGCCGCAGCGCCGACGGGTGGGGTCGGGGCCACCGAGGTGGCGCCGCCTACCTGGCCCTGCGCTGCGCCGTGCCGGTGGTGCCCGTCCACGTGGAGGGCACCGGGCGCATCTTCGGCAAGGGCGCCAAGCGGCCGAGCCCGGGCACCAGCCGGGTGACCTTCGGTGAGGCCCTGCGGCCCGGAGAGGCCGAGAGCGCCAGCCGCTTCGCCGGGCGCATCGAGGAAGCCGTCGCCGCCCTGGCCGACGAAGCTGCCACCGACTGGTGGTCGGCCCGCCAGCGGGCCGCCAAGGGCGAGACCCCGCCCCTCACGGGCCCCCGGGGCACGTCGTGGCGCCGGAGCTGGGCGCTCGGCGACCGCCGTGGGCCCCAGACCCGGGCCGCCCCCCGCACCGCGTGGCCCCGCTTCTGACCACCACTCCTCCTGGAGGTGGGTCGAGCGCGTCCGGTCCACCTGTTTGCCCGCAGGTGGCACGTAAGAGAGCCAGTAGGTACACCGTGTTCGGGTCGTGGAAGCGCGGGCTGGCGGGCGGGTTCCCCACCGATGACCGGGAACGAGAGGAACCAGCCGATCAGGAGGACAGGTGCCTGCGATAGCTTTGGGTGATGCGACCTGGGGTCCGGCCTGAGCTCGACGCCTGTGGTATCGGCTTCGTCGCCGATGCCTCGGGCCGCTCCTCCCGCTCGATCGTGGCCGCCGCCGTCGGGGGGCTTGCCTGCGTGAAGCACCGGGGGGCGGTGGCCGCCGACGCACGCTCGGCCGACGGCTCGGGGCTGCTCACCCCCATCCCCACCGCCATCTTCGGTGCCGGCCACGGCGTCGCCAGCCTCTTCGTCCGCGGTCCTGACCCGCGAGCGGCCGTCGAGGCGGCAGCGGCGGCGGAGGGCCTCGCGCTCGTCGACTGGCGAGTGCCGCCCACCGACGAGTCTCACCTCGGCAAACTGGCTCTCGCCAGCCAGCCCGCCATGCTCCAGGCCATCTTCGCCGATCGAGCTCCGACCGACGGCGACGACCGCCACCAACCGGGCGACGAGCGCCGGGCCTACCGCTTCCGTCGCCGCATCGAGGCGACCGCCGACGGCGTCTACGTGGCGTCGTGCTCGTTCCGCACGATCGTCTACAAGGGCCTGGCCGCCGCCGACGCCATCGCCGACTACTACCCGGACCTGGCCGACGAGCGCTATGGCGCCCACTTCGCCGTCTTCCACCAGCGCTTCTCCACCAACACCAGCCCCACTTGGGAGCGGGCGCAGCCGTTCCGCATGCTGTGCCACAACGGCGAGATCAACGCCATCCAGGGCAACGAGCACCGGATGATGGCCCGAGGGGTCCTCGGAACCGAGGACGTGGGTCTCGGCCCCGAAGAGCTGTTCCGCCCGCTGTTCGACCGCGATGACTCCGACTCCGGCAAGCTCGACGCCGCCGTCGAGCTCCTGGTGCGGGGGGGGCGTGACGTCCGCCACGCCGTCGGCATGCTCGTGCCGGAGGCGTGGGAGAACGCCCGCGACCTCGACCCCGACCTGCGCAGCTTCTACCGCTACCACGCAACCCTGATGGAGCCCTGGGACGGGCCCGCCGGGCTGATCTTCACCGACGGCCTCGGCGTCGGTGCCGCCCTCGACCGCAATGGCCTACGGCCCCTGCGATGGGCGGTGTGTGAGGACGGGCTGGTCGTGTGCTGCTCGGAGGCCGGCGCCGTCGACATCCGGGGGCACGGCATGGTGAAGCGCGGCCGACTCGGGCCCGGCCAGATGTTGTACGTCGAACCTGGGCGCGGCGTGCTCCACGACGCCGAGTGCAAGCGTCGCATCGCCGCCACCGCCCCCTACGCCCGCTGGACCGCCGACGGCTTGCTCGAGCTCGGGTTGGGTGAGCCGGTGCAGGTTCCTCCCGCCGCCGACGAGCTGGCCCGCCGCCAGATCACCCACGGCTACACCAAGGAGGAGCTGGCCATGGTGCTCAAGCCCATGGCCGGCGACGCCCACGAGCCGACCTTCGCCATGGGGGACGACTCTCCGCTTCCCCACCTGGCCGGCCGTCCCCGCCCGATCCACCACTACCTCCGCCAGCGATTCGCCCAGGTCACCAACCCGCCCATCGACCCCGTCCGGGAGCGGCGGGTCATGAGCCTGCGCACGCTCATCGGTCCTCGTCAGCCCATCCTCACCGAGACCGCCGCCGCAGCCCGGCTCGTCAGCTTGAGGTCGTTCTTCTTGTATCCCTGCGGCGTCCTGTCGCTCTACGACCGGCAGCGGTTCCCCTTCGTCACCGCCCCCCTCGATGCCACCTTCCCGGTCTCCACCGGGACGGCCGGGCTGCGCCAGGCGGTGGAGCGGCTGTGCGACGAAGCCGAGGCAGTCGTGGCCGGCGGCAGCGAGATCCTCGTGCTCGACCACGCCGACATCTCCGCCACCCGGGCACCGATCCCGTCGTTGCTCGCCGTCGGCGCGGTCCACCATCGCCTCGTCGACGTCAGCCTGCGATCGTGCACCAGCCTGGTGGTGGTGAGTGACAGCGCACGCGACACCCACGAGATCGCCGCCCTGCTCGGGTACGGAGCGGACGCCATCTGCCCCCGCCTCGCCCTGCAGACGGTGGCGGCCGAAGCCGACAGCGACGCCGACGCCGACGTCACCAGCCCCGAGGCCCAGGAGCGGTTCCAGTCGGCGATCGAGGAGGGGACCCTCAAGATCCTTTCCAAGATGGGCATCTCCACCGTCGATTCCTATCGCGGCGCGCAGATCTTCGAGGTGATCGGCCTCGCCCCCGAGGTCGTCGACATGTGCTTCGCCGGCACCGTCTCCACTACCGGAGGCATCGGCTGGGACGCGCTGGGCAACGACGTGCTCGCCCGCCACGCGGCTGCCTGGCCACGGGAGGTGGCCACGCCCGTACAGCTGGAGTCGCCCGGCTACTACCGGGTGCGCAAGGGCGGCGAGTACCACGGCAAGGGCAAGGAGGTGGTCGACGCCCTCACCGACCTGGCGTTGGTGAAGGCTACCGAGGAGATGGCGGCCGCCCATCTGCTCCAGCGGGCCATCAAGGGTGGCAGCTCTGAGCTCTACGAGCGCTTCGCCGCCCTGGTCAACGACCGCCCACCGACCGAGCTGCACGACCTGCTCGAGCTCGTGCCCGCCGGCCCCCCCGTCCCCCTCGACGAGGTTGAGCCGGCGACCGCCATCGTCACCCGCTTCTCCACGGGCGCCATGTCGCACGGGTCGCTGTCCAAGGAGGCTCACGAGACCCTCGCCGAGGCCATGAACCTGCTCGGCGCCCGCTCCAACTGCGGCGAGGGCGGCGAGGACCCCTCCCGGTTCCGGACCCGCGGACTCCGGCGTGGCGACAAGAACTCCAAGGTCAAGCAGATCGCTTCCGGGCGCTTCGGCGTCACGCCCGAGTACGTCGCCCACGCTGACGAGCTCCAGATCAAGATGGCTCAGGGGTCCAAGCCCGGCGAGGGTGGACAGCTCCCCGGCCACAAGGTGTCCGACGAGATCGCCCGACTTCGTCACACCCAGCCCGGCGTCACCCTGATCTCGCCGCCGCCCCACCACGACATCTACTCGATCGAAGACCTGGCCCAGCTCATCTTCGACCTGAAGCAGGTCAACGGCGCAGACGTCTCGGTCAAGCTCGTGGCCGAGGACGGCGTCGGCACCGTGGCCGCCGGCGTGGTCAAGGCGCTGGCCGACGTGGTCCACATCAGCGGAGCCAACGGCGGCACCGGGGCGTCCCCGCTGTCGTCGATCAAGCACGCGGGCATGCCCTGGGAGCTGGGCGTCGCCGAGACCCAGGCCGCCCTGATCGACAACCACCTTCGCGACCGAGTGCGCCTCCGGGTCGACGGCGGCTTCATGACCGGCCGTCAGGTGGTGCTGGCCGCCCTGCTCGGCGCCGACGAGTTCTCGTTCGGGACGGCGGCGATGATCGCCGAGGGCTGCATCATGCTTCGGGCCTGTCACCGCGACACCTGCAAGCCCGGTATCGCCACCCAGCGCCCCAACCTGCGGGCCAACTTCGCCGGCACCCCGGAGGGGGTGGCCGCCTACTTCCTCTACGTCGCCGACGAAGCCCGCCAGGTGCTCGCCACGCTCGGCTTCCGGTCGTTCGACGAGGCCATCGGCCGGGTTGAGTGCCTGCGCCAGCGCCACACCGGCGACGTGCGGGCCGACGCCGTCGACCTGTCACCGATCCTCGCCACCCCGGCCGACCTCGGCGCTCCCCGGCGCTTCGTGGCCAGCGACCCCATCCAAAAGCCCCGGTCGAGCTTGGGTGACGCCCTGGTGGTCGACGCCTTCCGAGCGGTGTGGGACGGCGGCGACGTCGAGCTGCGCTACCCCATCGCCAACGGTGACCGGGCTGTGGGTGCCGCCCTGGGCGGCGCCATCGCCCTCGAGTACGGGGAGCGTCCGCCCACGGGGACGGCGACCATCCGCTTCGCGGGCTGTGCCGGTCAGAGCTTCGGGGCCTTCCTTACCCACGGCGTCGAGCTCGAGCTCGTCGGCGAGGCCAACGACTACGTGGGCAAGGGCATGGGCGGCGGGCGGATCGTCATCATCCCGCCGCCCGACGACGCCGGCCAGGCCGTGCTCGCCGGGAACACCTGCCTCTACGGCGCCACCGGTGGTGACCTCTTCGTCGCCGGTGCAGCCGGAGAGCGCTTCGGGGTGCGCAACTCCGGCGCCACCGCAGTGGTCGAAGGCGCCGGCGACCACTGCTGTGAGTACATGACCGGGGGAACGGTCCTGGTGCTTGGCCCCGTCGGCTACAACCTGGGGGCGGGCATGACCGGGGGGCAGGCCTTCGTCTGGGACCCGGGGGCCCAGCTCATCGCCCGGCTCAACGCCTCCCTGGTCGAGGCCGAGCGCCCCGACGCCGAGGCGCAAGAGGAGCTCCGCTGGCTGGTCGAGCGCCACCACGACCTCACCGGGTCCCGGCAGGCGGCCGAGCTGCTCAAGGATTGGGAGACCCACAGCGAACACTTCTGGCACGTCCTGCCGATGGACCGGGTGCGCCGCATCGAGCAGGGCGGCGCCGGAAGGGTGGCGTCGAGCGCGTAGGGCTTCGCCCTCACTCGCTTCGCTCCGTTCGGACGACCTGATCCTGCTTCGGGAGGCCGGCGGAGCCGGCCGCCCGGAGCGTTGGCCACCTCTCGCTTCTCGCTTCGCTCGCAGGGGCCGCCAGGCCAAGGAGAGCGGCCGCTTCCGGCGGCCGGGGCGTGGCGGCGGCCAGAGACGGGCCTACGCCTTCGCCGGTCACCCAGAGACCGCCTGGCCTGCCATCACCGGGGGCGGTCGGGATGGGAGGCTGGACGCGCAGGAAGCCGGCCCGGGGGGAGGGCCGGCTTCCTCGCTCTGTTACTGAGATCAGACTACGACTCGGCCTCCTATCTTCCAAGAAGTTGTTTGCGATATGTGTCATCCTTTCTAGCGATGGACCTCCGGCAGCTGGCGGCACTGGTGGCGGTGGCCGAAGCAGGAACGTTCTCGGCGGCCGCCAGCCGGTTGCACACGGTGCAGTCGAACGTCTCGGCCCATGTCGCCCGCTTGGAGCGCGAGCTCGGGGCCACCCTCGTCGACCGGGCCGGCGGGCGGCTGACCGGAGAGGGTGAAGCGGTGGTGGCTCGGGCCCGGCGCATCCAGGCCGAGCTCGACGCCCTCGTGGCCGACGTGAGCTCGGTGCGCGACGAGGTGGCCGGCAACGTCCGCCTGGGGGTGATCGGCACCACCGGGCGCTGGCTGCTCCCCCCGCTCCTCGATGCCGTGGCGAGCCGCTACCCGAGGGTCCAGGTGGCGGTCCTCGAGGGCAACACCACCTCGCTGGTACCCCAGCTGGTGGCCGGCGCCGTCGACCTCGCCGTGGTCAACCTCCCCATCGACGATCCCGACACCACCGTGGAGGTGCTCTTCGAGGAGGACCTGCTGCTCGTCGCCCCCGCCGCCCACGTCCTGGCCGGCCGGCGGGAGCTCACCCTGGACGAGCTGGCCGAGCACCGGTTGTTGCTCCCGCCGCCGGGGACGTCGATCCGAGTCGAGCTCGACCGAGCCGCCGCCGCCGCTGGCCTGTCGCTGCAGGCCCAGGCCGAGCTCGACGGTCTTCGCCTCATCGCCTCGCTGGCCTTCGAGGGCTACGGTGCGGCCGTCCTGCCCGCCACCGCGGTACCGAATCGCGCCGACGGCGCCTGGCGAAGCGTCGCCATCACCGGCGTCGGCCGCCGCCGCGTGGGCATGGCCCGGCGCCGGCGAGGCCTGCCCTCGGCACCCGCCCGAGCCCTGCACGACGCCATCGGCGACGTGGTGGACAGCCAAGTCACCGCCCAGGCCGGGGTCCACCCCCCGCGGCGCCGGACCTCGTGACCTCGCCGGTCGTCCTCGCCGCCGGCGTCCCCGGCTCGGTCTCGGCTGCCATCACCGACCTCGCCGGTCGTCCCGTCGTCCTCGTCGAGGTCGACCCCTCCACCCGCCGGGGCGCTCTCGACGCCGACGCCGGGGCCACCCTCGCCCTGGCCGCTGACGCCGCCCTCGATGCCCGCCTTCCCCTGGTCGGGGTGGTGGCCTCCAGCGGCGCGGACGTCCACGCCGGGGTGGCCGCCCTGCACGGGTGGGGAACGGCGGCCCGCTCCTTCGCCCGCTGCAGCGGGGTCGTCCCCATCCTCATCGCCGTCACCGGCCCGACCCTCAGCGGTCCTGCCCTGCTACTCGGCATGGCTGACGTGGTGGTCATGACCGAGGCGGCGTCGGCCTACGTCGTCGGCCCCGGAGCGGTGGCCTCGTTCACCGGAGAGCAGGTCGAGCCGCTCAGCCTGGGCGGGCCCGGGGTGCACACTGCTCAGACAGGCGTGGCGGCGGCGGTGACCGACGACGAGGACGGCGCACTGGAGCTCCTCGCCTCCGTGCTCGCCCACCTCCCCGACCACTGCGATGCCGAGCCGCCGACCTGGCCGACGTCGGATCCGCTGGACCGCCTCACCCCCGAGGCCGGAGACGTGCTGCCCGCCAGCACCTCCGGGAGCTACGACGTGCTCGACGTGGCCCGGGCGGTCGCCGACGAGGGCGAGGTGCTGGAGCTGTGGGGGGCGTGGGCCCCCAACCTGGTCACCGCGCTGGCCACGGTCGGGGGACGGGCAGTGGGCATCGTCGCCAACCAACCTCTGGCGCTGGCGGGCAGCATCGACATCTCGGCCAGCCAGAAAGGCGCCCGCTTCGTGGGCTTGTGCGACGCGTTCAACGTGCCGCTGCTGACCCTCGTCGACACCTCAGGGTTCTTCCCTGGCAAGGACCGGGAGTGGCGGGGCATGATCCGCCATGGCGCCCAGCTCGTGGCCGCCTATGCCCGGGCCACCGTGCCCCGGATCTGCGTGGTGCTGCGCAAGGCCTATGGTGGTGCCTACATCGTCATGGACTCCAAGACGATGGGAAACGACTTGTGCCTGGCGTGGCCCACCGCCGAGCTGGCGGTGATGGGGGCTCGCCAAGCGGCGGGCGTCTTGCACCGCCGGGCGGGGCCAGAAGTGCGAGCGGCCAAGGAAGCGGAGTACGCCGCCACCCTGCTGAACCCGTGGACGGCAGCCGAGCGGGGCTACGTCGACGCCGTGATCCACCCCGCCGACACACGGCGGGCGGTGGTCAACGGCTTGGAGATGCTCCGCTCCAAGCGCGAAGACCTGCCCCGCCGAGCCCACGACAACCTCCCGTTGTGAGTCCGTCCCCTCGCCTCCTGAGCACGGGGCGACCAGGGCCGGATCGGGCGTAGCCTGGGGCTCCGTGGGCGAGACAGTCACCATCACCGATGATCAAAGCGGCCGATCGGTGAAGGTACCGATCGGGCCAGACGGGACGATCCCGTCGGCGGCACTGCGCGAGCTCGACCCCGGGCTGCGGGTCTACGACCCGGCCTTCGTCTCCACCGCCTCGTGCGCCAGCAGCATCACCTACGTCGACGGCGACCGCGGCATCCTGCGCTACCGGGGCTACCCCATCGAACAGCTGGCCGAGCAGTCCAGCTACCTCGAGGTGGCGTACCTCCTCCTCCACGGCGAGCTGCCCGACAAGGGGCAGTTCGAGGCGTGGCGCCACGAGATCTCGATCCACACCTACGTGCACGAGAACGTCAAGCACTTCATGCAGCAGTTCCACTACGACGCCCACCCCATGGGGATCCTCGTCTCGACGGTGGCCGCGCTGTCGACGTTCTACCCCGACGCCAAGCGCATCTTCGACCGTGACGTGAGGGCCAAGCAGATCGTGCGCCTCATCGCCAAGATGCCGACGCTGGCGGCGTTCGCCCACCGGTTCAGCGTGGGCATGCCCTTCGTGTATCCCGACAACAGCCTCGACTACACGAGCAACTTCCTCTCGATGATGTGGCGGGTGGCCGAACCCCGCTTCGAGGTCGATCCCGTCCTCGCCCGAGCGCTCGACCTGTTGTTCATCCTGCACGCCGACCACGAGCAGAACTGCTCCACCACGGCCATGCGGATCGTCGCCTCCTCCCACGCCGACCCCTACTCGGCGGCGGCGGCGGCGGCAGCGGCGCTGTACGGCCCCCTCCATGGTGGCGCCAACGAAGCGGTGATCCAGATGCTCGAGCGCATCGGCAGTGTGGACCGGGTGCCGGCGTTCATCGACGAGGTGAAGCGGGGGGAGAGCCGGCTGATGGGCTTCGGGCACCGGGTCTACAAGAACTACGACCCGCGGGCCCGCATCATCAAGCGCACCGCCGACGAGGTCTTTGCCGTGGTCGGGAGCAACCCGCTGCTCGACATCGCCCTCGCTCTCGAGGAGGTGGCGCTGTCGGACGACTACTTCATCGAGCGCAGGCTCTACCCCAACGTCGACTTCTACTCGGGGATGATCTACCAGGCCGCTGGGTTCCCGCGGGAGATGTTCACCGTGCTGTTCGCCATCCCCCGCACCGCCGGGTGGTTGGCTCACTGGGTCGAGCTGCTGAGCGACCCCTCCCAGCGCATCGCCCGCCCTCGGCAGCAGTACGTGGGCCCCTCCGAGCGCGACTACGTCGGGCTCGAGGCGCGCTGACCGCCACATCTGCTACAGAAGGGGCCCCCGGGTGTCGATGCCGGGGGCCGCGCCGAGTCGACCGTCGACCGTGCTGGGAGGATCCGTGCCGGCCACCTCGACCGATGGGCAACCACCGAACCGACGACGCCGGGCACCGCTGGTGGCCGCCCGTCGACCCGCGGACCACGCCCAGCCAGGCGACACCGGCCCCGACGACGGCGTCACTGGCCAGGGCTTGGTCGACGCCACGCCCACCACAGCCGCCCGTCCTGCTCCAGTCCTCCCTCCCCGTCCCCCTGACCCGCCCGGGCTCAGCGACAGCGACGGTTCGTGGATGAGCCCCCGCGAGGCGGCGGAGGCCGCCGGAGTTCCGCAGAGCACGGTGCGCAAGTGGCGCAAGGCGGGGACCATCGCGGAGCGCAAGCAGCCCGGAGGAGGGTTGCAGGTCTTCCTCACCTCTGATCGCCGGGCGGCCGACACCGCCGGTGTCGGTCCCACCCCGACCCAACCGACGTCCGAGCTCGGGGTGCTCGTGCCGCTCGAGGTCTACCAGCGGTCGCTGGCCGAGCTCATCCTGCGCCTCACCGACACCACCGAACGAGCGGTGCGGGCCGAGGCCGAGGTCGAGCAGCTGCGCCAGCGCCTCGTCGAGCTCCAGCGGTCGCCCTGACCATCCCTGGGTAACGCCTGGAGCGAGTACAACCGGCCGGAGGAGCTGGCAACGAAAGGACGTGGAGCCGATGGAGATCGTCATTGCCGTGGCCGTCGCCCTCGTGGTGCTGGTCGTGCTGGCCGCGCTGGTCCAGCGCAAGCGTCGCTCGGGCGGCGTCATCGCCGCCGATACCAGGCCACAGGGCCGGCTGCGGTCGGGGTTCCGGAAGCTCCGGTGAGCACCGGCGCGTCACTGCTGCTGCGGGCCACCGAGCTCATCGGCCACCCCGTGGTCACCCTCGACGGCGGCGACGACATCGCCGAGGTCAAAGACGTCGTCTACGGGACGGCGCAAG
This sequence comes from Actinomycetota bacterium, assembly GCA_016781135.1. Classification (GTDB taxonomy): domain Bacteria; phylum Actinomycetota; class Acidimicrobiia; order Acidimicrobiales; family CADCSY01; genus JADDRA01. The sequence goes on along the minus strand of JADDQY010000103.1, from coordinate 2,951 downwards.
CGGCGCTGCTCGGCTTCACTCTCAACCGGCGAGGCTTCTGGGGCCGGCGGATGAAGCAGGTCCTGGCCTGGGACCACGTCGCCGCCCTCGGCGCCCACGCGGTGATGATCGCCACCGCTGGTGACTTGGACGACAACGACGAGGCGTTGGTGCAGGAGGTCAAGGGGTCCCGGCAGCGCAACGTCATCGGCAGCGAGGTGTTCACCGACCGCGGTGAGCGCCTCGGTGAGGTCACCGACGTGGTGATCCTGGTGGCCGACGAACCGGAGGTGGCGGGCTACGAGATCGGGGGCAGCCAGGTCCTGACGCCTCGGGCCGGTGGCCACGTGTTCATCCCCCTCCCCGAGACCCTTGCCGTCTCAGGAGAGGCGCTGATGGTGCCCGCTGCCGTGCGCGACTTCGTCTGCGACGACCTCGCCGGGTTCGGGGCGTCGGTCGAACGGTTCCGCGAACACCTCCGGTCGACGGGATGAGGCGCCTGAGCGAGGCCATCGGCACCCGGGTCATGAGTAAGGCCACCGCCGAGCGGGTGGGCAAGCTCGAGCGGGTGGTGTTCGACGTCCCGCCCCGTCGGGTGGTGGCCGTCCAGGTCAGCGGCAAGGGCCTGGTCGACTGGAGCGCGGTGAGTGGGCTCGGTACCGACGCCGCCGTGATCGAGAGCGAAGACCACATCCGACCGGCGGCTGACGTTCGGGAGGACCGGGCCCTGGGCGGGGCCCTCGACTGGAAGGGCAAGCGAGTGCTCTCCGACCACGGCAACGAGCTCGGGACCGTCACCGACATCGAGCTGGACGAGAGCACGGGGACGATCGAGGCGGTCGAGACGACGGGCGGGCGCGTGAGCGCCGATCGCCTGCTCGCGCTCGGCTCGTACTGTCTCGTGGTGCGCGAGGAGCGGGCAGCCGCCCTGGCCGGGTAAGCGCGGGGCCGTCGGTCGCCGCTGCCCACCTCGGGCTCGCCCATCAGGCGTACTGGTGGATCGGGTGGGGTAGGGACGCGGGCGACCGGCAGCCACACGAAAGGGTCCACCAATGACAGAGAAGAGCGATCAGCTGACTCCGGAGGAGATGGGCCAGATGAGCCCCGACCAGATGCGGGCTGCCCCCGGCGGAGGCCGAGCCGACCAAGAGCCGACCCAGATGACGACGTGGGACGGAGCCGGGAACCCGATCAAGCACGTCATCACCAACGACGATCACGGTTACATGAGTGAGGGCACCGGCCCCGACACCCAGTCGGCATTGGCCGACGCCGGCAACCCTGACCACGTGCTGGGCGACGACGTCACCCCGAGCATGGAATCCGAGCGCGGCGACAAGGGTGAGCCGCTCGGGTGAGCTGATGCTTTGTCCTCCGGTGCCCGGGCCGGGGCGGCGGACGCCGGGACCGGAGGACTGGCAGGCGCCTAGCGGCGTTCGCCAGTGGTGGTGCCACGCCGGAAGTGCTTGCCCAGCGTCTCCACCTGCCCTTGGTAGTTGGACCCGATCTCGCTGCCGTAGAGCTTGTCGGGCGGGGCCATCATGTGCTCGAAGGTGAGCTTGCAGACCCGCTGGCGGTGCTCGATCATGAAGGGCACGTCGTGCGCCCGCACCTCTAGTGCGGCGCGTGACCCCTTCAGGGTTCCCGCGCTGTCGTAGCCGAACCCCGGGTCGAAGAAGCCGGCGTAGTGGGTGCGCAGCTCACCGCTGGTCGGATCGTAGGCCGTCATCTCCGCAGCCAGGTCGGGCGGGACCACGACGCTCTCGTCGGACAACAGGAGGTAGAAGCGCTCCGGGGCCAGCACGATGCGGTCGCCGTCCTCCCGGCACACCGGCTCCCAGAAGTCGCCGGGGCGGTAGGCGTCCGTCTGGCTCAGGTCGAGCAACGGGGCGTAGCTCTTGGCCCGGTACCCGACACGACCCTCGTGGTCGCCCCGAAGGTCGAGGCTGAGGAACAAGCCGTTGGCGGTGGCGAAGTCGGCCTCGGCGACCGGCGCGCCCGCCCGGAGCAACACGGGACGTCGTGCCTGCAGAGCCCGCAACTCGTCGTCGCCGAGCGCCGCCTGCCCGCTCACCACCCGCAGCTGGTTGAGGGCGAGGCCCTGCCTGACCCGGATGGTGAACGACAGGGGCACCACCTCGAGGTAGAGGCCCCCCCGGTAGCCGGGGGCGATCTCGTCGAAGCGGTAGCTGTGGTCGGTGATGACCCGGGTGAACACGTCGAGGCGGCCCGTCGAGCTCTTGGGGTTGGTCCGGCCCCGCAGCCAGTGGGGCAGGGCCAGACGTTCGATGAGGGGGATCAGGTAGGGCCGGTTGGTTTCGAGCACGGCGCCGTCGCCCCGCAGGTCGAGCTCGTCGATGACGTAGTCCTTGACCTTGTGCTCGACGGTCTCCCGGTCGGGTAGGAAGCTGCAGCGGATGCGGTAGGCGACGTCGCCGAGGCGCAGGTCGAGGCTGGCGGGCTGCACGCTCGACTCCGGGATCACGTCGTCGTCGCCGTCGATCCAGCCGGCGGCGATGGCCCGGTGGAGGAGCTGGCTCGGCAGCACGCCGGGGCGGGCACCAGCGAGCTCGTCGCCGCCCGCCCAGGTCTGCGCGCCGCTCACTGGCGCCGAGCCTACGCCGCCCGGTAGCGGAGCCAGGCTGACCTTGGCCGGCCAGGAGCCGAGGGGACGAACTCGGCCGGTGGAAGGAAGCCGTTCCAGCGGTCGTACTCGAAGCCGTCGCAGCCCACGACCCGAAGGTCCGGGTCCGCGCCGGGCTAGGTGGACTCAGGACCGGGTGCGGATGCCGAGGCCGGTCAGCCCGGCCGAGCGCCTTGTCTCTTCGGCAGCGAGGAACTCGGTCGCCACGGTGGCGGACCGAGGCACGTCGAGCCATCCCGAGCGGAGCCGAGAGGTGGAGGGTTTCGGTGGAGGAGCAGGGCTAGGTGTGTTCTCTCGGGAGGTTGGTGACGCGGCTGACTGGTGGACC
>JADDQY010000061.1:6429-8438 GCA_016781135.1 Actinomycetota bacterium | reverse complement strand
GCCTCGAGTGGCCGGAGGGGTACGGGTGGCGGCGAGAAAAGTCGCGCTGGCCCTGTCGGCTCTCCATTCCCTGCTGGGGAGCACGCTGCCCCTCGGCCGACACCTGGTCTCGGCCACGAGCGCGCCAGCGATGCTGGCTGCGGCTAGCCGCGCTGCGGCACAAGACCTCTCGGAACGCCTACGTGAGCACCAGGCGAAGCCCGAGCAGAGGTGTCAGCAACCCAACGCCAAGGAGTGGCGTGCTCAGCCGTCGTCGATCACGAAGGACAACACGACCGCCAGCGCGCCACCGGCCACCACCGTTGCCGCCAGCACGCGAGGGAGAAGGGATTGCGACGGCTCCTCTCCTCGCCGCAGTGCGGCCCCTACCGCCTTCCACCGCTCGTAGCTCAACCCGGCGATCACGGTGCCGAGCACGATCAGGGGGATGCCGAGCAACCGGCGGCCACCGGGGATGGACCCTGGCGCCAGCAGTTGTGTGAAGGCCAATCCGGCCGCCATCAGTGCCAGCGCCGTCCTGGTCCAGGCAAGGAAGGTGCATTCGTTGGCGAGCACGAACCGGAGGTCTGGGGAATCCCTGACGTGATTCGCCTCGTCCGGTTCCTTCATCTGCCGCTCTTACCCCTTCCGTGGAGCCGCCGTACAACTGACGGCCAGGGTCTCGCGGCGCGCCGGGGGGTGAAAGGACTCGGGCAGCGGACCACCTTCGTGCCCCCCCGGTGTCGTCGAAGACATCTCGGAACAAGAGGCAGCCGGACTGGGGCTGCCAATGGGGCGACGGCCGGCGTGAGCGCGAGGAGAGCTGCCGGTCGCGATGGATGAAGTGCGAACGAGCCTTCAGGCGGTCAGGCGGTCAGGAGCTCGCGCTGATCCCGGTTGCACCGTCGCCGCAGCTTTTGGATGGCCTTGACCTCGATGCCGCGGATGCCCTCGCGGGTGAGGTCGAAGTGCTCCGAGACCTCCTCCAGCGTACGAGGCCGCCCGCGGTCGAGCCCGTAGCGCAGGAAGAGGATCTTCCGCTCCCGGAAATCGAGGGCCGACAGGAGCTCGGCGACCTGGGCCGGGAGCATGGCGGCGAAGACCTGCTGGTCCGGGGCCTGGGAGCAGGTGTCCTCTACGAGGTCGCCGAGCTCACGCTCGCCGTCGCCCACCGGCTCGGACAGCGACAGCGGGTCATGGACGAAGGGGAGGAGCTCCTCGACCTTGTCCACCGACACGCCGAGCGCCTCAGCCAACTCGTCGGAACGAGGCGTCCGGCCGTGGCGGACCTCGAACGCGGTGCGCTCCATCTCCAGGGCCAGGAGCTGTTCGCCGGCGTGAACGGGAATGCGGATGCTACGCCCGGTGTTGGCGATGCCCCGTCCGATCGCCTGGCGGATCCACCAGGTGGCGTACGTCGAGAACTTGAAGCCCTTCTTGGGGTCGAACTTCTCGACGGCGTGCATGAGGCCCACGTTGCCCTCTTGGACCAGGTCGAGCAGCGGGAGCCCAGAGCTGGCGTAACGCTTGGCGATCGAGACCACGAGGCGGAGGTTGGACTTCACGAACGCCTCGGCCGCCTGGTTCCCGGCTCGGACCCGAGCCTCCAGCGCTGCCCGCCGCTCGTCGTCGAGTGCCCCGGACCGGGCAAGCTCCTTCGTTGCCGCTGCCCCGTCCTTGACCGCGTGTCCGAGACGGGCCTCGTCGTCCTTGGTCAAGAGCGGATGCTTGCCGATGTCGTTCAAGTAGAGCTGGACGATGTCCTCGTGTTGGACCGTCCCTGCTCGCTGACTGCTCACGCCTGGTCCCCCCTCCTCGGTGGCGATGGCCACCTCGGTTCCAACCCTGCCAGCGCCCGACCTATTTCCCGTTGGCCGGATCGGCGCTTCGTTGTGTGTCGTCGGGGGGGGAAGGCGTGGGAGAAGCACCCGTTGCGACCCGATGGTCGGCGATGCGTTATCCCGAGCGCCGCCGGCGCACGGTTGCGTTGGTCACGGTGCCGTCACTCGGCTGGCCAGATCCGGGTACAG
>JADDQY010000061.1:2460-6298 GCA_016781135.1 Actinomycetota bacterium | reverse complement strand
TCGGCTGGCCAGATCCGGGTACAGCTCGACGACGCCATCCCGGTCGAAGACGAGATCGCCCACGAAGTCCCGATGGCGCCCCACGTAGCGCACCACCGCATGGTTGTCGTCCCGGCGCACATGCTCGTAGTGCTGCTCCGAGGGGTGCAAGCCCAGGTCGGGGACGGAGACCCACGCCATGAGGAAGTCGGCCTGACCCGGTCGCTCGTGCAGGCGGTGGCGGCGAACGGGCATGAGGTTGGTGAGTGGCGAGCGCGCCAGATCGCAGTCGAGCGCTCCGCTCACAGCCGCGACGTCGCCTCTCGCCGCAGGTAGCGGCGCCTCGCCGTACTCGTTCCTGTCGCAGCTCCAGGTGCCATCGACGTGGCGAACGAGGCGCATCTGCCGGGCCCAGCTCTCCCCCGCCACGTCGATGGTCATGCTCTGGGTGATGAAGGCGGGGCCGGCCTTCAGGCGGTAGTCGAGGCGATAGGCGACTGGGTCATAGCCGATGTGGGTGCCAGCGGCGACGATCCCGTCGACGCCGAGCTCCATGCTGACCACCTCGGCCCTCCAGGCGTCGAGACCGCTCCACAGAACCAGCCGTCGCACTCGCCCATTCTCCTCCAGAGCGGGGCCGGGTAGGCCGAGGTCGAGGTGCCGCGCCCCGAGGGGGATGCCCGACAGCTCACGCCCCGACTTCAGCACGAGGGCAGCGAAGGCAACGGGCAGCCGCGTCCGGGAGCGGCCGGTCCTGGCGCGCTGGCAACCCGCGGTTCCGCAGATGGCCGGCGGTATCCCGGTGCGGCGGCGAGGGACACTCATACCCTCGACTCCGTTGCAGGGATACGTCGGACCCACCACGCGAGGAGGTAGCCGGCGTCATTGACGCCCAGGTGCAGCATCGCCGGTGCGAGCACGTGGCGGCCTCGCAGGCGCAGAGCGCAGAAGACCGTGCCCCCGGCGGTCGTGGCCAGCACCGAGCCGAGCACGAGGCCGGCCCGGCGTAGCCCCATGATCCCGTTGGCTCTCGCCGTGGCGAGCGTGGGGACGATGTGCCAGAGACCGAACAGTGCGCTGTCGACGGCCACTGCCGTGGTCGACGGCAGGCGCCGGCACAGGAGGGCGAGAAGCACGCTGCGAAAGGCGAGTTCCTCGAAGACGACGGTGCCGAGCGGGATGCGGATTCCCATCTGATACAGGCGCTCCCACGCCCCCGCGTCTCCTGGCACTCGTTCGTCGGCGAAAAGGCCTCGCGTCGTGGGCAAGGCGGCGCCGACAAGCATGCCGGCGACCGCCACCGAAGCAGCGGCCCCTCCGACCGCCAGCCCCCGGCCGACTGGGCGGCCGAGCCCCAGGTCCTCCCACGTAGATCCGGTTCTTCGAGCGACGGCCAGCAAGACCGCTCCGACGGACATGTTGGCCGGGACATAGGAAGCGCCTGGCAGCACCACTTCGCCGAGATTGCGTGCCGCCAGCAGGGCTAGGACCGCGCCCACCACCGCCGGCCCATCGGAACGGACACCAGGCCGGATGAGCGATCGCACGCCCGACATGCTGGTCGACACGAGCGACAGACCGTCATCCGACCCGCATCGTCGCGACTCGCCTTGCGCGTCCGGAGGGCGGCGGTGACGTCGTCCGACGCGGGGCACCGAGCACGTCGTTGCGGTTCCCGGCGGTGCCCATCTCGTACCCCGAACGTTGCCCACCGATGAGCCAGCGACTCTATGATCCGGCCCCGAACCTTCGTGTCTATAGCCGTCCGACAGCTAGCAATGGAGTGGGGTGCAATGATCTGGAGAGCAGCGCTGACGGTCGGCGTCTCGATGGCGCTGATCATCGTGTCGACAGCCCAGGCACTGGGCACCGAGTCACCGGCGGTCAAGGCAGCGGTGCAGGTGACTGACGACGTCGGCCCGCTGCGGGCGCACTCCTCGCCCCAGATCGCCGTCAACCCCACCAATGGCGAGTTGGTGATCGTCGAGGCCAACGTGAGAGGGGACCGGGCCTGCACTACCCGCATCTCGCTTGACGACGGACGTAGCTGGTTCCGCGGTGGCGACATCATGCAGGAGCCCTACCTCGACTGCACGCTCGGAGCGGAATACGGGCCCTACGCCACCTTGAACTTCAGCGACGACGGGACCCTCTACATCGGCTTCGTCGGCAGCGAGTTCCTCAACCGAGCACGCGACGACACCCCCAGGCACATCTTCGTCGCCCGTTCCGACGACGGGGGGCGTAGCTTCCGCACCTCGATGGCGTTCGAGGGCCCTGAGGGCAACCGTGATATCGGCTTCAACAAGGGGCCGGTCATCGCCGTGCATCCCACCGACAGCTCGAAGGTGTACGTAGGTTGGCGCCAAGGCGTGTTCCGCAACGCCAAGGAGAAGCAGAAGAGCAACGTCGCCGCCTCCACTGACGGGGGGCGAACCTTCCGACCGCCGGTCGACCTCACTGACGAACGGGGAGGGGACTACCCGGGACTGGCGGTGGACGGCGCCGGGACGGTCCACGCCGTGTACTGGGCGAGGGTCTTCCCCCCGATACCCTTCGGCGACCCGAGTTCGCCGGTTAGCCCCATCTACTACCGGCGGTCGAGCGATGGCGGCGCAAGCTTCGGGGAGCCGGTCGAGATCGATCCTGGGAACGCCGACGCCGAGCGTCCACCTGTCATCGCCGCCGACCCGAGCTCAGAAGCCCTCTACGTGGCCTGGAGCAGCTATGCCGAGCAGCGCAACCTGGGTGACGACTTCAACGGTGACCTCGAGATCTTCTTCCTGGCGTCTTCTGACGGGGGGGATTCCTGGGGCAACCGCCTCGTGCTGAACGACGACGGCTCGAACGTGAACCAGTACCTTCCCGGCCTTGCCATCGCCCCCGACGGAAGGCTGGACGTGGCATGGTACGACGACCGGCTCAATCCCGCAGAGCCCGAGACGGGACTCCAGGACGTGTTCGTCACCTCCTCCAGCGACCAGGGGCGCACCTTCTCCCCCAACGTCCGGATCACGGACCGCAGCATCGACCGCACCATCGGGGTGTGGGGCAACAACATCGACAGCAACCACAACATGGGTGTGGCCTCAACCGAGGACGCCACCTACTTCGCCTGGCAGGACTCCCGAAATGGAGATCCGGTCGCACAGGCGGAGGACATCTACATGACGAAGTTCGTGCGCCGTTCGTCCGCCGTCGCCAGCGGCGCTGGCGCTTCCCCTCTGGTCTGGGCGGTGGTCGGCGCTGCAGGGGCGCTTCTGCTGGCTGGGGCCGCCCTGGTCATCGCCTCGAGGGTGAACCGCCGATCGAGCCGGGCTCGGCTCGCCTGAGGGAACGCCAGACTACGCCCGTCCCCTAGTTAGAAGGACCATCACAGGCTCGGCCGTCCGCTCCAATCCGCCGCTTCCACGCTGATCCCCCCGGTGCCACCGACGGTTCCATGACGCCTTTTTGAAGGTGACCTGACGTCTCGCTGTCGTCCCGCCCAGGTTCGTCTCCGCGCCCCTAAATGGGCTAGCACCTATTGACAACGTTTGCGGCGGAGGACGACGCTTCGCTGCAAGCGACGAGCAGAGGCGGGAAGGAACGATCATGAGCCGAATCACACGGGCGGTAGGGGGTGGGGCGACCCTGGCCCTGTTCCTGGGCAGCAGCACCCTGGTGGGGACCGCGACAGCCGACCATTGGGCTGTGGGCCGTGATCACTGCGAACGTCACTCTCGACGCCGATGTTGGGCCCCTGCACGGGGATCGGGCTGATTGTCGGCGCCGACAACATCACGCTCAACCTCGGCGGTCACCGGGTGTTCGCCACGACTGGCACCGGTGAGGGTGCCGGCATCCTCCTCGAGGACAG
>JADDQY010000061.1:0-2342 GCA_016781135.1 Actinomycetota bacterium | reverse complement strand
GCACCGGTGAGGGTGCCGGCATCCTCCTCGAGGACAGGCAGGGTGTCCGGGTCACCAACGGCGTCGTCGAGCACTTCGACGCCGGCATCGCCATCGTCGGTGGGTCCACCAACCAGGTGACCGAGCTCCAGGCCATCAAGAACGTCGGGGCGGCATCCACCGACTTTGGCGACGGTATCGCCGTCAGCGCATCGGCTGACAACCTCGTCCGCAACAACGTCGTCCGGGGGAACGGGCCCTTCAGCGGCATCGGCGTGTGCGGCCGCGCCTCCATGCGCAATGTCATCGACCGCAACGTGGTCGAGGACAACAACGTCCAGACCAATGCCAACGTCAACCAGGACGACGGCATCCGCCTCGAGCCGTCCACCAGCGAGAACGTCGTGACCAACAATCGCGTGCACGGCAACGGCCTCGACGGCATCCCCCTCTTCCGTGGGTCCACGGACAATCAGGTGCAGCGCAACGACGTCAGGCGTAACGGCTTCCACGGCAAGAGGCATCGCCAGGGTGACGGCATCGCCGTGTTCAATGAGGCCGACCGCAACCTGATCCAGCGCAACCAGGTCTTCGAAAACGCCGCCAACGGCATCTTCCTCCGTGGGCCGTCGTTCGTCGCCGGCGCCCGGAACAACGAGATCCGCTCCAACGCGACGGGAAACAACGGCCCTCTGCCGGGGCCCGGAGGCTTCCGCTACGACCTCAGGGACGGCAATCCGGACTGCGACGACAACAGGTGGTTCGGGAACACCTTCCTGACCGCGGAACCGGCGTGCACGACCGATGGGCCGAACGGTCGGGCGCCTCCCCCCGCGAGGACCGGTGTCATGCCATCGGCGCCCGACTGGGATGACTTCGAATCCAACTCCGGCCGGCCCTCCTCAGCCTGACCCGCACTGCACTCCTTTCTGGGTACGCGAGGTCGCTCAGGCAGGCCGAGTGCCCAGAGAGGCTGTCCCCTCTGCGACAGGCTCCTGGTTGGTCACTCCGTCGAGCCCTGGGCGTCGGGTGTGTCCGAGCTCGGCCGACGGACCAACGTTCGTCGGCCTCGAAAGCCTCGCGGTGCAGCCGCCGCGTCCCCCGCATCGGGCACGTCGCCGTCAGCTCGACTCCGTGCCCGGATCCTCGGGATGCTCGCCCTCCAGCCCTGGACGACCTACGAGCTCGCCAAGCAGATGGAGGTCAGCCTCCACAACTTCTGGCCCCGAGCCGAGCGCAAGCTCTACGAGGAGCCGAAAAAGCTCGTCGCCCAGGGCCTCGCCGAGATGACCCGTGAGCGGGTCGGCCAGCGGCCCCGGACCGTGTACCGCATCACCGCCAAAGGCCGAGAGGCCCTCGAGCAATGGCTGGCCGAGCCCGGCGCCATGCCCGTGCTCGAGTTCGAGGCCCTCGTCAAGGTGTTCTTGGCCGAGCACGGCACCAAAGCGCAGCTCCTCGACGCTCTCCGCCGCATACTCCATGCCGCCGAGCACCAGAAGGGCATCGACGCCCACTGGGCCGTGCACTACCTGGCCACCGGAGGTCGGTTTCCCGAACGGCTCCCAGTCGTGACCCTCGTCGGAAGACTCCGGTGCCACGAGCTGGCGACCGCCGCGCAATTTCGACCAGTTCCTCGAAGTACCCCTCGCGCCGCGCCTCGGGGGCGAAGGGGATGAGCATCGACGCCCGCTCGCCGGACTCGTTCCGGGGAAGGCGTGCAGCCCAGCTGCGGAACGAACAGACATCCCCCGCTGTGGCCCTGGACCACCGCCGCTGAACGACGCCACGGCCGACAAGACGAGGAACGACTCGGAGATGGCTGGTGGAAAACGGGTGGGTGCTCCCGAAGCCTCCGGCCCCATGTCCCATCGGTACAGACCGAACTGGCCGCTGGTGGACCCCCCGTGGCCCGGTAGCTGGCTGTCGGGGCGCCACCCACCCGCGGCGCTCGCGGCGTGCCAGCCGGCGCCGCACACCGGGGACCACCCGTAGGGATCACCGGGCTGCCAAAAGCCCGCCCCCCAACACCCGGCTGAGCGGGAGTGAGGGGCGGGCTCTTCGCCGTTGCTCCCGGGGGGAAGGAGCAGGTGGGTCAGTGGCAGCGTACGATCGATCGGCCGGCGGATCAGTAGCGACTTCTGACACCTACTGGCCCCATCGTCAGGCTGAGAGCACCCAGGCCGTCCCGGTGCCGAGCTTGTAGACCACCGCTTCGGACCGCGGGTGGCGGGCGAGGAACCGTCCAAAACGAGTCGCTTGTTCGAAAAGAAGCGGTGAGATCCGTTCGATGTGTTCCAACAAGCAACGATGTCGATGCGCTTCCTCACCGCCGACCAGGTGGCCACACTGGCCGAGGCCGCCGG
>JADDQY010000058.1 GCA_016781135.1 Actinomycetota bacterium | reverse complement strand
GTTGGATGGTCGTGCCCAGGGACCCCTGGATCACCCGTGTAACAACACTTCCTGCGCACCCGATATCAGACGGAGTGCCGACGCTATGTAGACGATCTCGAGCGCCGGGACAACGTGGCAGTGGTGCCGGAGGGGCGCTGCTGCGCTGCACATCCTGTCGGCCTGCAGAGACAGCACTTTCGTCTGTGCGGCCCTCTCCTACGCCGTCGCCCGGTAGAAGCGCTCGAAGAGGTCGCCGTCGGGGGAGATGTAGAGGTCCTGGGTGACCCGCACGGTGGAGTGGCCGAGGAGCCGAGACACGTCTTCGATGCGGGCGCCGGGCTGGGCCAGCGCCCAGGTGGCGAACACGTGGCGCAGGGAGTGAAAGGTCCACGCCCGACGCCCCTCGGCGCTTCGGGGCCAGCCGGCGGCGGCTGCCGCGGGCTCGAAGGTGTTGCGCCGGTAGTTGGAGCGCCGGGGCCAGTGTCCCCGGGGCGAGGGGAACACCAGGGCCTCGGGGCCGAGCTCGCCCAGGCGGCGCTCGACCAGGGCGGCCAGGTCGAGCCCTTCGGGGGTGCGGGCCGGGTACATGGTGGTGCGCCGCCGGCGGTTCTTGGGGGGGCCGAGGGACAGCTGGTGGCGGGTCTCGACCACCTGGCGGTCCACCACGATGCGACGCCGGGTGGGGTCCACCCGATCGGCGGTCAGCGCCGCCATCTCCCCCCAGCGCAGCCCCGAGTAGGCCACCACCAGCACCTGCAGCTCCCGCCACCACACCCCCGAGCGCTGCGCCGCCGCCGCCGCCAGGGCGTGCACCGCTCCCGCGGTGGGGATGTCGGCCTGCTCCACGAAGCGCTCCGGGGCCTGCTCGTGATCGTGGGCCTCGTGATCGTGGGACTCCCCCGCCGGCGGTGACCAGCGCAGCCCCCGCAGCACGTCCTGGCGGGCCAGGAGGAGACCCTCCTCCAGCCCGGCGGCCACCATGGCCGAACAGCACCGGCGCAGGTGGGCGGCCACCGAGGCGGTTGGCGCCTGGGCCAGGATCCGCCCGAACTGGACCCGGCTGAGGCGGCGCAGTTCGACGCCGGCGATGACCGGGGTCACGAAGCGGTCGCAGTAGGCATGCTGCTCCTCGCGGTGGCGCGCCGACCAGGCCCGGCCCCGGGCCGGGCGCCGGGTGGGGTCGAGGTAGTGGGCGACCAGGGCGTCGCCCTTGGCCTGGGCCCAGTCGGTGGGCCGTCCCTGGGCCAGGCGGGCCACCAGGTCGGCGGCCTTGGCCAGGGCCTCGTCCCGGGTGGCGGCGGTGGTCTCCCGCCGGCGGTCGGCCTCCACCCACCGCAGGCGCCAGTAGCCGCCGGGGGCCGAGGGCGGGTAGGCACGCACCCCGCAGTCGAAGTCGAGGACGTGGCGGGCGTCCGCCGAGCACGAGGACGTGTTACCGGGAGTCATTCCTACTCCCTGGGCCCGGAGCACGAATCCGTACCGGGCGGACAACGTACGAGACGTCGTGCTCGTACTTACTCTTCGACATTGAGGTTTGCTCTGGCTTCCGGGCATAGTGGCCAGGACGACGGCGAGCTTCGAAAAACGCCACAACTTCCTCTCGAGGCCAAACGAGGCTTCTAGGTCCCAAGACGACCGGTTGGGGGAAGGCGGGGTCATGCCGGGCTAGTCGCCATGCGGTCGTTCTACTGATTCGACAGTGGAACTGAATATCTTCGATATCCCAGTAGGTGGCGTCGCCTGTGGCTCTAGTCCTTCCAGGGGGTAGCCGCGATGGAGGTCGTCCTGATGCGCTCATCTCAGGGGACTGCCATTTCAAATGTTCTTGCCCGCTGAGAAGTAGAGGTGACCTGATGTGCCTTTGATGCTTCTTCCGGGGTCAAGAGCAGCTTCTCCACTACATCATCAACCTGGCCGGTCCAATCCGGTACAAGAATCGCCGGGGAGCCGTCGAGCGTCTCGATTCTGGGCGCCGAGCTGCCGGCGGTGCGCTCGCGTTGCGCGCCTGCGAGCTGCAGGCGACTTCCAGTTTGGAACCTCCGACGTGGGCCGCAGTGCCCGAGCTGGCAGCCCATGCCGTTGCTGTGCCCGAGGATCCTGGCCGCCTGCTCGGAGCTGTCAGTCGGATCGACGTTCGGTTCCGCAGGCAGGACGCCGGAGCCCGCTCTCTCTGGGCAAGGCATGATGTCGCAGTCACCGTTGGCGAGCTCATGCGACGGCCGCTCCCAGTCGCGCCTCCGCGACGCGCCGCCGGCGACGGATGGTCTCTGCACCGAGACCACCGGCGCTGGCCAGCTCGCTGATGGGAACATCCGCAAGGCGGGTGAGAAGAATCAGCCTGGCGTCGTCGTGCTCCAGGCGGCCATGGCGCATCGCGTCGGCCACATGACCGAGGAGCTCCACGGCTGGATGGATTCCGTCCTGATCCGAGATGAGCTCCTCGACGCCGACCTGATCGATGTCGCCGGTCGCCCGGTTGTGCTGGCGGATCACCCGCTGACGGGTGTCGAGGAGGATGTTGGCGGCGATGCGACGGGGACGACGCTCGATGGGGTAGGTGCGGATCCGCTCCCAGCAGGCGGCCACGACCGCTGCTGCGGTCTCCTCGGGGTCGGCCCACCACGTAAAGCTGTGGGTCAGCGCCTTCAGGCCCGGCAGCATGGCCTGCAGCAGCGCCCGTGCGGCCACGTTGTCGCGGGGGGCGAGCTTGGCCAGTCCGGCGAGCACCCGGTCGCTCATGGCCGGGTGCCCTCGGCGGTTCACATGCACGAGCATCTGGTCGAGATCGGTGAACAGGCCGAACACTGGTTGGTCCTCCGCCCAGCGTCGCAGCGCTTGGCGGGAGGAAGATCCGCTGGCGCGGTGACACCAGTCGCGATCGAGCGAGCGGAACAGGGACGGAGCCATCGGTCCTCCTTGCCGTTGTGGTGCGGCAAGGCTCCGAGGAGTCCTTCACGGTCACGCTCACACAGCCCCTCACGTCAACGCTCACGCTCTCGAGCTCGTCGAGTCCATGATCACGGCAATGAGCACGGCCGGGCTCACTGCGCCGTCCGGCCCCCGCTCCTCCTACTCGAGACCGTGCTCCACGGCGTAGCGGATGAGCTGGTCACGGCGGGTGAGGTGGAGCTTGTCGAGGGTGTTGCGGACGTGGTTCTCCACGGTCTTGGGCGAGATATAGAGCTCCTCGCCGATCTGGCGGTAGGAGTGGCCCCGAGCCACCAGGATGAGGACCTCCCGCTCACGAGGCGTGATCGGGTTGGTACCGGTGGACTGGCGGGCCAGCTTGCGGAACTCGCCGATGAGCAGCATCGCCAGCTCCGGGGGGAACACCGGCTCACCGCGGGCAGCACGGCGCAGGGCTGAGCGCAGCTCGTCGCCGGTGGTGGTCTTGGTGAAGTACCCGAGCGCTCCGGCGGCCACGGCGTCGAGCACGTCCTGCTCGGCGTCGGAGACGGTGAACATGACGATGGGGGCGATCTCGGCGCAGCGGGCCACCACGGCGATGCCCCCGCCTCCGGGCATGTGCACGTCGCAGATCACGAGGTCAGGACGGGTGGTGGTGATGACCTCGATGGCCTCGGCGGTGTCGGCCGCCTCACCCACCACGCAGAAGTCCTCGCCGAGGTCGGCGGCCACGCCGTGGCGCACCACCGGGTGGTCATCGACCAGCACCAGCCTCAACGCAGCCACAGGCACACCTCGGTTCCTTCGCCGGGGGTCGATCGGATCTCGACCCGGCCCCCGGCCTGGGCCACCGGGGCTTGGATAGAGCCGCTGATACCCGCACCGGCGCCGGCGTGAGCGGCGTCGATCCCCCGGCCGTCGTCGTGCACGCTGATGAGCACCTCGTCGCCCTCGATCCCGGCGTAGACGTTGACATGAGCTGCGGACGCGTGCTTGGCGACGTTGGTCAGCGCTTCGCTCACCGCCCCCGAGGCAGCGGCGACCACCTCCGGGTCGAGGTCGGGCAGGTCAGGGTCGACCACTAGGGCGGGGGAGATGCCGAAGCGACGGGCAGCATCATTGGCCGAGGCGGCCAGAGCGTCGGCCAGGCGGGTGGCGGGTCGAGGGTCAGCGGACCCGTAGAGGAAGGCGCGCAGCTCTCGGTCCGTGTCACGCGCCACCTGCGCCAGGGCCGGGTCGCTGGCCTGGCGCTGCACCAGCGCCAGCGTCTGCAGCACACCGTCGTGGAGGCCCCGGCTCAGCTCCTCGCGCGCCCTGGCCGTGGCCTCCTGGCGCTCGGCCCGACGCTGGAGCACGCTGAGCTGTCCGGCCCCAGCCCCGGCGAGGCCGTAGAGGGTGAGGTTGGACACCACCGAGAGCAAGCGCGGCGGAGGGCGGAAGATCCCCTCGCCGATGCCGATCAAGGCGTTGACGTCTGGGGCGAGGAGCCCGGCCAGCCGGCTCGTGGCGATGAGAACCCCGGCGGCGGCACCCCAGCGCCACCCGAAGGCCACCCCGGCTGTCATGACGCCGGCCAGCGGCCACACCGAGGGGAGCGCAGCGACCTCCCAGCTCTGGAAGGATCCGTAGGCCCAGCCGTCGCCGGCCTGGAGCAACACGCCGATGCCGACCTCGAGGGCGATGACGGGACGATGCAGCAGCACGCCAGGTTGGTGGCGCAGCGCATGGGTGGCCCAGGCGGTGAAGCAAAGCGCCGAAGCAACGGACACCACTGCGAGCTCCGGGCGGCCCAGCGATCCACGAGTCGCGACCAGCACCACGGCGATCACCACCAAAGCGGCCCAGCGCAGCACAACCAGCGCCTGGAGTAGCACACGCTCCGTGGGCGAGAGGGTGCTGGCCTGCGGAGTGTCAGCGGTGACGGTGGTGGAGTACGACGCCATCTCTCACCGTGAAGTTACCGCCGACGCCTTGTTCCCTCGGACAGCTCGAGCCGAGCGTGCTTGTCCTCTCGCGCTGGCGAACAAACAATTTGGACCATGGGCGCCTGGCAAGCGCTAGCTGTTCCTCTCATGGACGTTGGTGACGCGGTAGGGGTCCACGTCTGAGGAGACCTCCGGTTGTAGGTGTGCAGGTGTCCAAGCCAGCACAACTCCCCGGAGGTTCTCGTGAGCCACCGTAACGCCCCCCCTCACCCCGCAGGGTCGACTCCTGCTGTGTCGCCGTGTCGAGACCGGCACGCCCAGTACCCACGTCGCTGCTTCGATGGGGATCAGCCGCCAGTGCGCCTCCAAGTGATGGCGCCGCCGCCTTGAGGCCGGCGCCGACGGGCTCCATGACTGGTTGAGCCGGTACCGCCGGTCCACGACCCGTTTCCCCGAGCGCCTGGAGGCCAAGATCTGCTGCCAGACCCGGACCGGTTGCAGGCCGAGAGCGGAGAGCGGTCGCCGGTCCTCGCAGCGGAGTCGTTGGAGGTGTCAGCGGGGGGTGGCTCGGCGGGTCCGGGCGACCACGGTGAGCATGAGCCCGAGACACACGAGAAGAACACCGCTAACTCCTGTCCCAACGACGGGAACCCCAGTGGCGGGCAGGGTCGGGGTCGTCGCCGGCAGGCTGGACTGAGTCCCTGGAGCGCTGGAACTAGTCGTTGGAGCAGCCACCGATGGAGGGCTGGAGGCTCCAATGACGTTGATGGCCAACGTTGTAGTGATGCACGTCCCTGGCGGGGTGGTGCGGCAAGCCTCAACCGTTGCCTCGTAGGCCCCTGCGGTGGCAGCCCTACCCTGGAACCGCCCGTCTGCGCCGAGCGTCAACCCCGGCGGCAAGCTTCCCCTGGTGACCTCCGCCCGGTAGCCGCCGGCGGGGACCTCAAGCACGAGTGGGGAGCTCAGCTGCTCGACGACGACACGCTCCGGTGTGTCCCCTACTTCTACGGTTCGTTCGATGTGCTGACCCTCCGCGAAATAGAATCCGCACTCAGGACGCGGAAGCGAAGGATCACGGGGGCGCACGAACGTGATGAGAGCTTCTTGCGCGGTTCCAACGCTGTAGGTCTCGTCGTCGATGACCCGGAGTTGTAGGTTCACCATCTTTTGAGAGTCACCCCGAAGCACCTCGACTTCGAGGGTAATACTCGACTCGCCGGGCCCAAATGTCGCCTCGAGGGGCAGAGGCTTGTAGTCCTCGCCGGCCACCGCCGAGCCGGATGTCTCTTAGGACACGGCGAGCGCGTCTCCGGTGTCGCCCGTCCTCTCAAGGACGAACGAGGTCGCCGTCTCCACCGGCACACTTGTGTCGCTGCACTCTTCAGCAAAGGGCTCGAACGACGAAGGGCCGGAAACAACGCTCACCGCTGGCCTTTGCCGCGCCACTGCGACGGGCCCTTGGACAAAGGTGACCAGCACGACGACAGCCAACACCGCAAGCTTCCGGAACATTGGAACAGTATGACCCACTTCGTCGCCGCGTCGGGTGTGAACACCACGCGTCGCCCTCCGTCGAGAGAGCCAGACAGACCACCCACGATGATCCTCCTGCTTCGGGTGGTCATGGTTCCCTGTCCTTGGGGGATGTGTTCAGGTGAACAGCGGCAGTTCGAAGTTCGAGACATGGGCCTGGCCGTCCGCAAGCATCTGCAAGTACGAGCATCGGAACGCTTCCGCGAGCCGGTGCGGGTCGGTGAAGAAGAGGTCGGTTTCGAGTTCTTCGGCGATCGCAGCGCTGTCAGCGGTGACGTTGCGCGATGCTGTGCGCGACGGCGCTGAACACCATGTCGCCCCTTGCCAGTACGACGATGACCGCGTGGGCGAAGTTCCTTCCGGGCAGGATGCGCTCGGTGCTCATTGAATTGCCTCGTCGTCCTTGGTGGAGAGCGGTGACGAGGAGGGCGTGGCCACGGAAACCAAGGCGGGGCGGAAGTTATCCCGTCCGTAGGCTGGGGAGTACCAGGACCGAGCGACAGCGAGGGAGGACACGCATCCGCCCCTTGAGGCGCGCTACGGCAAACGGTGCGCCTCGCCAAGGATTTGGGGGATAGCCCGGATACTCATCCGTGGCGCGGGGCGTCAGTGTCCCCGGCATGGACGACCACACAAGCACCAATCCCTTCCATCGGTATCTCGCCCTTCGGGCGCTCACGTGCGTCGCGCTGATGGCGCTGGTGTTCGGGGCCGGGAGGCTGTTCGTCATCGACGGCCCGGACGGGGCCGAGGGCGGCACCAGCACCGCCTCAGGCGGCTCATCCTCGGATCATCCCGCCTCGCCCGCTTCGACACCGGGACCTGAGGCGACTAACGGGTCCACGCCAGCCGGAGACCCTGGCCCCGCCGACGGCTCTTTCCTCGAACTCGATGGCCTGAGCGAGCCACTCGAAGAGGCGACCACACCCACGTCGGCGGATGCCGCTCCGCTGGGGGGCGGGGCAACTGGGCCGTCGGCAGATCCGGATGGCTGGTCGAGCTTCGCGCCCCTCGGGCCTCAGGGGGAGCTGAGCCTCTCAGCGCCAGACCAGTGGACCACGACGGAGGACCGTGATGCGGACGTGGTGCTGCTGGCCGCCCCGGATCGGGGTGACGGACTGCCGGTGGAGGTGTTGGTCACGTGGCAAGAGCGCACTGGAGAGACGGTCGGGGAGGTGGCCGACGGCGGCCGCGCCGCGCTGGCAGCTGGACTCGACGACTTCAACGAGCTCGCCTTCGAAGAGACGGCCCTCGCCGGCCGCGACGCCTACCGCCTGCACGCCACCTACACCGCAGCGGATGGGACCGGTCGGGAGGTCCAGACGTGGTGGGTGCAGGGCGGCGAGGGGGCGGTCTACGTGCTCAACGCCACCCGCTCCGACGCCGGCGATCCGAACGACTGGCGAGACGCCCAGTCAGTGATCGCCTCGCTCACCTTCGGGGAAGCCTGAGGGCGGCACCCCTTGTCCCTCCTCTCGGACGGGCCGGTCGCCTCGGAGACCGATCCGTTCGTCGTTTCGCCTTCACGCGAGCGGACATGGCGGGCCCTTTGGTCATCTGCCTCTTCTGAACGCGGGCCCTCCGAGCTCGCAGCGCTGACGACGTTGGGGACACCCCAGGCTCGGGTTGGGGGCGGCACCGGATAGGCACGTCGGTCCTGTTGCCGCACGGTCGTAGCCATGGAGAACACGAGCAACCTCATGCAGGATCCATCCACCCAACGACCCCTCACCGGAGCGCGCATCCGGATGTGGGCCATCGCGGGCCTGGTGAGCATCGCCGTGCTGGCCACCGTGGCCATGATGGCCAGGGGCTCGGCGAGCACGGAGCGAGCCAACGCGACCTCACCGGTGGATCGGTCCCTTGCCGATGACGGAGGCGATGTTCGATCGCTGCCCGGCTTCGGAACCGGATCATTTGAACGTGATGCCGACGGCGAAGCGCTCGGATTGGACCCGCTTGGCGGGGCGACTGAAGAGGAGGCCCTGAGGTGGGAGCAGCAGCTCGAGGGCGCTGAGTCCCAGATCCCGACAGCGGGGTTGGATCCGCTCGGCGATCAGCAGGTCCCGAGCTTCGAAGACGGGACTTACGAGATCGAGATCCCCGACGCCTGGCTGCCCGAAGCCGCTCCGGCCCCGGGGATGACCGCCTATCGCTCTGACGACGGGCCAGACCCGCTGCATT
>JADDQY010000065.1 GCA_016781135.1 Actinomycetota bacterium | reverse complement strand
AAACCCCTGTGCCCCGAGGCCCTCGAGCCGGGTCGGACGATGACCGGCGCAACCCAGGAGGCCTGGCTGCAGGACGGCCTGGCCGGGTCGGCGATCCGGTGGAAGGTGGTGGCCCAGCAGGTGTTCATGGCTCAGCGGAATTTCTCCCCGGCCCCTGAGGAGCGCGTGAGCATGGACGCATGGGACGGCTACCGCCCCGCTCGTGACCGGCTGCTCGGCTTCATCGCCGAGCGGGAGGTGCCGAACCTGGTGGTGCTGACCGGCGACGTGCACGCCAGCTGGGTGGCCGAGCTGAAGGCCGACTTCGACGATCCGGCCTCGGCGACCATCGGCACCGAGTTCGTGGGCACCTCGATCACCTCGGGCGGCGACGGCGTGGAACACCAGCCCACCACCTCGGAGGTCCTGGCCGAGAACCCCCACATCAAGTTCTACAACGGGCAACGGGGCTACGTGAGCTGTGAGGTCACGCCCGAGCAGTGGCGCTCCGACTACCGGATCGTTCCCTACGTCAGCCGGCCGGGGGCCCCGGTGGCAACCAGGGCGTCGTTCGTCGTCGAGGCCGACCGGCCCGGGGTGGTCCAGGTGGCGGGGGCGCCGGCCGTGTGATCCGGTGGCGGTTCCCGTCAGCTCGGCGACGCACGCGGAGCCGCCGCCACTACCCCGAGGCTGGTACCGAGCGGACCCGGATGCCGGGCCGTTCCGGCCCGGTCGGCGGTTGTAGAGTCCACGCCGATTGCCATGCCGACCAGTGACCCCGCATCGCCCGAGCTCGACCGCAGCACGTCCTGCTGGTCCACGACGACCAGCGCCGCCACCGCACAGGTGAAACCGCACCGATCGCCCCTTGCTCGGGGTGGTCGAGCTGGAGCGCGACCCGGCCGACCCCCCTTCTTCCCCGCCTTCCAGCTCTTGGTCACCGAGCGGCTGGCCGACCTCGCGCTACGAGTGGACCACGCTCGCCCACGACGTGGACCGCGCCTCGCTCTCGATCTTTCCACGGATCGGAGTCCCACCATGCCCCCCCGCTGCCTTCCCCCCCCCTGCGTACGCCGGCGCCACCACTTCGCCTCGCCCCTGCTGCAGGTGCTGGCCCTGACCCTGGTGGCCTCGTCAGCCACGCTTCCGGCCCCGCTGACCCCGCTCAGCCCGTCGACAGTGGCGTCCACCGGCTCGGCGGCCACCGAGAGCCAGACCCTGGCCGCCGACATCCAGCGCCAGGTGAGCGAGGGCATCGACGTCGCCGCCCAGCGGGCCGACCTCGCCCCCTTCGACTTGCTGGGGGTGAGCTGGACCAGCGGGCGGCGCGATGACGTGCGGGTGCGGGTGCGCGTCGACGGCGGCTGGAGCGAGTGGCGCGAGCTCGAGGCCGAGGGTGCCGACGCCCCGGACCCCGGCTCGGCCGAGGGCGCCCGAGCCCGGGTAGTGAGCGAGCCGGTGTGGGTCGACGGCGCCGACGGCTACGAGGTCGACGTGCCCGAGGGCGTCGACGACGTACAGGTGCACCTGGTGCGCGACCGGCGGTCGTCGGCGCCGGGCGAGGTCATGCTCGCGGCCGCCCGCCACCGCAAGACGGGAGCGCCGGCGATCTCGTTGCGGTCGTCGTGGGGCGCCCGAGAGGCCAAGACCGCCCCCACCATCGCGTCCCAGCTGAAGATGGGCTTCGTGCACCACACGGTGAGCACGAACGACTACGCCGCGGCCGAGGTGCCGGCCATGTTGCGGGGGATCCAGGCGTACCACATGGACGTCAACGGCTGGGACGACATCGGCTACAACTTCCTCGTCGACCGCTTCGGAGGCATCTGGGAGGGTCGGGCTGGAGGCACCACCCGCAATGTGGTCGGCGCCCACGCTGCCGGGTTCAACACCTCGTCGGTGGGTGTGGCCGTGCTCGGCGACTTCCGCGCCGTCGCACCCAGCGCAGCCTCGGTGACGGCGGTGGGACAGCTGCTGGGGTGGCGCCTCGAGCTGGCCGGCGTCGAGCAGAAGGGCACCGCCATCATGCCCGAGGGCGACGGCACCAGGAGCTTCGCCGCCATCTCCGGCCATCGCGACGCAGCCGCCACCGAGTGCCCGGGCCAAGAGCTCTACGCCCGACTGGACGGGATCCGCGACCAGGCCGACGCCGTAGGGGCTCGGGGGGCGAGCGCCGGGCGACGGGCCGCCCGGCGCTAGCCGCCGGGTTCGTCGACCGACCCCCTTCGCCCTGCCTCCCTCAGACCGGCACTGGCGCTGCGGGGAGCACGCGGAGACCGACGCGATCGTCGTCCGACGTCGCGGCACGGTGGAGGGCGGCATGGACGCCCCGTCAAGTCCTTCGGGCTCCGGTGGACGGGGCGGCGACGCGGCGCGCTCACCGCACCCGGGCGGCTGCGCCTCGTCGCTCGTGGCTCCAGTCGCGCACCAGCTCCCACGCTGCCCACCCGGCGACCCCCACGCTGGCAACGGCGCCGACGAACACCACCGCCGGGGACCACGGCGAGAACGCGAGCATGGAGCGCAACCCCTCGAGTGATGCGCCCCCGACCCAGTAGCGGCCCATGATCGCCCCGATGGCGAGCACCTGCATCACCACCGCGGCGGCGAACGCGACGAGAGGCAGGGCCGGGGTGCGCTTGCTGGTGATCTGGTCGAAGCCGACGGCGGCCACCACCAGCAGCCCCACCAGCCCCGGGAACAGGGAGCGGCCCTGGGGCGCGAGCGGGGTGCCCGGGCTCAGGTTCGCCAGGAACGAGTCGACGGCCACCACCACCAGGAGGGCCGTGGCCGGGAACACGAAGTAGGCCAGCCGGGCCCGCACGGCAAACACGCGCCCCCGCACGAAGGCCACGACCACTCCGGCCGTGACGGCGAGGGTGGCCGCGGTGACGGCCACGGCCGGCAGCGCCACCTCGAAGGACCCGAAGTTGCCCCAGAAGCTGCCGAAGAGACGGTCGGCGAAGCTGGTGAGGAAGAATCCCCCAGTCGGCGCCACGGGCTCGACCGCTGCCTCCCCCAGGCGCGGTTGCACGGTGCCGTCCACGAGCAGGTTGCGGACCCACCACCACCCGCCGATCACCGTGGCCAGGCCGACGAGCCAGGCAACCCGGTCGACCAGCAGCCGCTGCTGCGCCCGTGCTGCGGGAGCGAACAGGTACGAGGCCACGGCCCACGGGACCAGGATCAGGGCGAAGGCCTTGGTGAGCAGGGCCAACCCGACGACCACCCCGGCCAGGATGGCGGTGCGCCGGGACAGGTCGCCGGTCACCACCCGCGCCGCGAGGAGGAACAGCCCGGCCGACAGGACCACGAGCAGGCCGTCGTTGGTGACCGCCGAGCCGATGTGGATGAGCTGGGGCACGGCCAGCACCAGCACCGCCGCCGTCAGCGAGGTGCGCGCCGGACAGCCCAGACGCCGGGCGGTGGCCCACGAGAGCACGGGCAGGGCGGCCACCAAGGCCACGTCGACCAGGCGCAGGAGCCCCACGGTGCGGTCGAACGACCACGGCCAGGAGGGGAACACGGCGTCGGCGGCGTTCAACACCGCCGCTGCCGCCCGGTAGTACAGCGGGGGGTGCTGGGCCATCTGGTTGGCGACCTCGGTGGGTACGTCAGGCCCCGCCTCGGCGAAGGTCGGCCGCTCCTCGGCGGGCACGGCGTCGCCCACCCCTACCGGTCGGCCGCCGGGGCGGTAGGCGGGCGAGGTGCCGCGCGCAGCCACGGTCGAGGCCGACACCGACGGCTCATCGAAGTCGGGGTAGGTCCCGGTCCGGGCCAGATGGCGGGCGAGGTCGACGTGGGCGTACTCGTCGGGGGCCCGCAAGATCGGCACCATGACGCTGTAGCCGAGCAGCAGGAGCAGGTGCAGCACGGCGATCGCCCACAGCGACCGGGGCAGGCCCGGCCCGTGGCGCTGAGGTGGCGCAGAAGCGGGGCCGGGAGCGTCGGGCGGGACCGGCATCGACACCGCCGCGTCCCTCTGGGGGCCAGCGCGAGCGGGACCGACCGTGACCTGCCGCACCGGGGGGACCTTAGAGGGCGCGCAGCGAGGAACGCCCCCTCTCGGACAGCCCCCGCCCCCTCGCTGGGCGCGACCGCCTACGCCGCCGACCACCGCCACCTCGCAGCTCGACCCCAGGGACTCGAGCACGGCAACCGTACGGGGCACCAGCTCGGGCAGGTTGGGCGCCCCCTCGATGGGCAGGCATGATCACCGAGATGTGGCTGCCCACCTCCAACCTCCGTCGGCGCTGCCATCGCTGCCCTGCCCTGGCGCGCGAAGGCTAGTCCCCTGCCCCCTGCAGGCCCGGTCCGAGGTGTAGCCGTCCACGTCGGCCAGCTTCTCCAGCCCGTGCCCGGCGGCATCGGTCGGTACGTGCGCCAGCTGGTAGCGGCGCTGCCCGGAGCCGGGGTGACGCCGGTGGCCTTCGGCGCCGGGCGGCGTCCACCAGGGATCGAGGGTGCCTACGTCGATCTCGGCCGGCCTGGGGGGGCGCTGCGCTACGAGGGCTGGCACCGGCTCCGCCGGCCGGTGGTGCGGGCCCCCGGCGACGTGGTGCACGCCACCAGCTTGGCCGTGCCCCCTCCGGGTCCCCGGCCGCTGGTGGTGACCGTGCACGACCTGGTGGTCCTGCGCCAGCCGGCGCTGCTCACGCGCCGGGGGGTGGCCTTCCACCGGCGGGGCCTGGAGCTGGCCCGGCGAGAAGCGGCGGTGGTGGTCGTGCCCACCGCCTTCGGTCGGGACGACCTGCTGTCCGAGGGCTTCGAGGGGGAGCGCGTCCACGTCGCCTCCCACGGCGTGGCGCTCCCGGTGGCACCCACCGATCCCGAGGCGCGGGCGGCAGCGCTGGCCCGGCGGGGTGTCCGCCCCCCGTTCGTGCTGTTCGTGGGCACCGTCGAGCCCCGCAAGGGGGTGCCCGAGCTGCTGGCCGCCCACGCCGCCCTGCGCGCCGACCATCCCGACCTCGACCTGGTGCTGGCCGGGGCGGCCGGATGGGGCCCCGTACCGGACCTGTCGGCGCCCGGGGTGCGGTGGCTCGGCGACGTCGATGACGCCGCCCTCGACGCCCTGTACCGTGCCGCGGTGGCCCTCGCCCTGCCCAGCCGCTACGAGGGCTTCGGCCTGCCCGTGGCCGAGGCCATGGCCCGCTCGTGCCCGGTGGTCGTGTCCGACGCCGCTTGCCTGCCCGAGGTGGCGGGAGGGGCGGCGGTGGTGGTGCCGACCGGAGACGCCGACGCCCTGGCCGGCGCCCTCGAACGCCTCCTCGGTGACGAGGGCCTGCGGGGTGAGCGGGCGGCCGCCGGGCGAGCTCGGGCGGGCTCGTTCACCTGGGCGGCGAGCGCCGCCGCTCACGCCGCTGCCTACGCCGCTGCCCTCGAGGCTCCCCGATGAACCCACCTTCCATGCTCGGTCACCTCCCCGGCCCAAGGGGTGGGAGCGGCGACGAGGAACGGGGGGCGCAACGGTGACGGTGGACCGGCCGCACGTCACCATCGACGTCTCGGCGGTGCCGGCCCAGCCGGCGGGCGCCGGGGTCTACGTGCTGCGCCTGGTCGAGGCCCTGGCCGCTGCCGATCAGGTCGACCTCGAGCTGGTGGCGGCGGTGGGCGACGGCCGCCGCTGGGAGGCCGTCGCCCCGACCGCCGGCATCCACGCCGTGGCCCCCGGGCGCCGCCCGGCCCGCCTGGTCTGGGAGCAGGCCCAGGCCCCGGCGTTGGCCCAGCGACTGGGGGGGCTGTGGCACGGGCCCCACTACACGATGCCGCTGCGGGCGGTGGGACCGGCGGTGGTGACGATCCACGACCTGACCTTCTTCGACCATCCCGAGTGGCACGAGCGAGCCAAGGTCGGCTACTTCCGGCGGATGATCCGGGCCAGCGCCGAGCGGGCCGACATCCTGGTGTGCGTCAGCGAGCACACCGCCGCCCGGCTCGACGCCGTGCTGGCGCCCCGGGCTCCGGTCGTGGTCATCCCCCACGGCGTCGACCACCGGCGCTTCGGCACCGACGACGACTACGACCTCCAGCGCCTCACCGCCCTCGGCGTGCGCCCGCCCTTCGCCGTGTTCACCGGAACGATGGAGCCCCGCAAGAACGTGCCCGCGTTGGTGCGGGCAGTGGCTCGCCTGTCGCCTCGGCACCCCGACCTGCAGCTCGTGCTGGCCGGGCACCGGGGCTGGGGAGGGCGCGAGGTCGACGCCGCCGTAGCCACCAGCGGCCTCGGTGACCGGGTGGTGCACCTCGGCTACGTCGACGACGCCACCCTGCCGGCGCTCTACCGCCAAGCGGACGCGGTGGCCTACCCCTCGCTCGAGGAGGGCTTCGGACTCCCGGCGCTGGAGGCGATGGCCTGCGGTGCGGCGGTGGTGACCACCAGCGGGTCGGCCATGGAGGAGATCGTCGACGGTGCCGCCGTGCTCGTGCCCCCCGACGACGAGCACCAGCTCACCGAGGCGCTGGAGTCGCTGCTGGCGGGGGGGCCCGAGGTCGACCGCCTTCGAGCGGCAGGGCCGATCGTCGCCGCTCCCCACACCTGGGCCCGCTGCGCCGAGCGCCAGGTGGCGGTGTACCGCCGGGTGCTCGGGCTCGCCGGGTGAGCGGCTCGCCCCCCCACAGACCCGTTCCGGCGCCAAGAGCCGGCGGGAATGCCCGGCCTCGCCCCACTGGAGCGGTGGGAGGCTGCTACGAGGAGCGCCGCCGGGTCCGCCGGTGATCACCGTCCTCGCCGGCGGTGTGGGGGCGGCCCGCTACCTGGCCGGGCTGGTGCAGGTCATCGACGCCGACGACGTCACCGCCGTGGTGAACACCGGCGACGACGTCTGGCTCCACGGCCTGCGGGTGTGCCCCGACCTCGACACCCTCACCTACACCCTGGCCGGCGCCGTCGATGCCGAACGAGGGTGGGGGCTGGTCGGCGAGACGTGGGCGGCCATGGACGCCCTCGCCCGCTACCAGCAAGCGGCTCCGCCCGCCTCGTCGGCCGGCCTCACCTGGTTCCGTCTCGGCGACCGCGACCTCGCCACCCACCTCTACCGCACCGCCCGCCTCGGCGAGGGAGCCGACCTGGCCGAGGTGACCGGCGAGGTCACCGCGGCGTGGGGCGTCGGCTGCCGGCTGGTGCCGATGACCAACGACACCGTCGAGACCCGGCTGACCCCCGCCGACGCCGAGCGCGCTGACGAGCTCGGGTTCCAAGAGTACTTCGTGCAGCACCGCCACTCGGTGGTCGTGTCGGCGGTGCGCTTCGCCGGCGCCGAGGCCGCCCGGCCCGGCCCCGGCGTGCTCGCCGCCATCGCCGGAGCCGAGCGGGTGGTCGTGGCCCCGTCGAACCCCATCGTGTCGATCGGGCCCATCCTTGCCGTCCCCGGGGTGGCCGATGCCCTGGCCGCGCGGCGGGCCGACGTGGTGGCCGTCTCCCCCATCGTCGCCGGCGCAGCCCTTCGGGGCCCGGCCGACCGCCTGCTGGCCGAGCTCGGGCACCAGCCCTCGGTGGTGGGGGTGGCCCGGCTCTACGCGCCCTGGGCGGCGACGTTGGTGGTCGACGAGGCCGACGCCGGGCGGGCCGGCGAGGTGGAGGCGGCGGGGATGCGGTGCGTGGTCGGCCTCACGGTGATGCACGGGCCGGCCGAGGGAGCGGCACTGGCCAGGCTCACCCTGGCCTCCCCGGCGTGAGGCGACTCGAGGTCCTCGCCGTCGAGGGCATCCCCGAGGTCGTCCGCGGCGACGTGGTGGCCGAGCTGATCGCCGGCGCCACCACCGTCCGAGGCCCGGCCTTGTCCGGCGGCGACGTGGTGGTGGTCACCCAGAAGGTGGTGTCGAAGGCCGAGGGCAGGCTGGTCGAGCTCGACCCCGACGACCCCGACGCCCGGCGGAGCCTGGTGGAGTCGCACTCGGTACGGGTGCTGCGCCGCCGCAGTGAGTTGCTCATCAGCGAGACCCCGCAGGGCTTCGTGTGCGCCAACGCCGGGATCGACCTGTCCAACGTCGCCGCCGGCCACGCCGCCCTGCTCCCGGTCGACGCCGACCGCTCGGCCAGGCGCATCCGCGACGGGCTGCGAGCCCGCCTCGGCCTGGAGGTGGGGGTGGTGGTGTCCGACACCTTCGGGCGCCCCTGGCGCCGGGGGGTCACCGACGTGGCCATCGGTTGCGCCGGGGTGGCGGCGCTGGTCGACCTACGGGGCAGCGCCGACGCCCTCGGACGCCCGCTGCAGGTGACCGAGGTGGCGGTCGCCGACGAGCTGGCCTCGGCCGCCGAGCTGGTCATGGGCAAGTCCGCCGCCGTCCCCGTGGCCGTGGTGCGGGGGGTGGACCGCACCTGGCTGCGCCCCTCGTCAGTCGCCGCCGAGCTCGTCCGCCCCCCGAACGAAGACCTGTTCCGCTGACCGACCCGCTTCTGAGCGAGCTTCCCGGCCGGTTCCCACCGCCGGAACGGGGAGGTTCAGGCTCGGGCGGCGAACCAGCGCAGCACCTCGGCGGTGCCGTCCTCCAGCTTCGTCCAGGGGGTCCAGCCCAGGTGGATGCGGGCCCGGGCGGGGTCGAGGGACGACCGGGCCAGTTCACCGGCGCGGGCGGGAGCATGGACGGGGGCGGCGCCGGCGCGGTCGGCGGCGGCGGCCATCACCTCGTAGAGGCGCAGTACCGAGGTCTCGACGCCGGTGCCGATGTTGCACAGCACCCCGCTGCCGCGGACGGCGGCACGCACGAACGCGTCGACCACGTCGTCGACGTAGACGAAGTCTCGGGTCTGGAGCCCGTCGCCGAACACCGTGCACGTCTCGCCCGCCAGGAGGCGGCCGGCGAAGATCGCCACCACCCCCGCCTCCCCGTGAGGATCCTGCCGGGGGCCGTAGACGTTGGCCAGGGCCAAGGCGGTGAACTCGAGGTCGTGGAGGGACCGGTAGGCGACCAGGTAGTCGCCCACCGCCTTCTTGGCCACGCCGTAGGGAGACAGCGGCTGCTGGGGGTGGGCCTCGGTCACGGGGAGGTCGTCAGGGTCGGGATCGCCGTAGATGGTGCCCCCGCTGGAGGCGAACACGACCTTGCGGGCGCCTCCGGCCCGGGCTCCCTCCAACACGTTGAGGCTGCCCACCACGTTGACCTCGGCGTCGAAGGCGGGGCGGGCCACCGAGACCCGCACGTCGGCCTGGGCCGCCAGATGGAACACCACCTCGGGCTGGCGCCGGGCGATGAGCTCGACCACCTCGGGGGAGCGGATGTCGAGCTGGTGCACCCGCAGGTCGTGGTCGCGGTCGGCACGGGCATCGGCCAGGTTGGCCAGCGAACCGGTCGAGAGGTCGTCGACCACGTCGACGGCGTGGCCCTCGGCCAACAGCCGATCGACGAGCGTGGAGCCGATGAAGCCGGCCCCACCGGTGACCAACGTCTTCACCCGACTACCCCGAGGGCCAGGCGTCGGGACCGGGCAGCAGTTCCCCGGCGAGGTGGGCACCGCCGTCGACCTCGACGCCGGTGCCGAGGACGGACACGTCGGTGACGGTGGCGGCGTCGCCGACCACGGCGCTGGCGCCGATCACCGAACGCCGGATGGTGGCTCCGTTGCCGATCACCGCCCGGGAGAACACCACCGACTCCTCGACCCGGGCGTTGCGCCCGATGCGGCAACCGGGGCCGAGCACCGAGCGGGTGACCGAGGCGGTGGTGGCAACCATGGCGCTGTCGGCCACCACCCCTGAACCGTCGGGGTGGCGGTCGACCAGGGCGAGCGAGGCCTGCAGGTAGCGCTCGGGGGTGCCCACGTCGATCCACCAGCCCTTGCCGGTGGTGGCGTAGAGCACGCCCTCGGCGACCATGGCGGGGAACGTCTCCCGCTCGATGTTGACCCGCTGGCCCTCGGGGATGCGGTCGAGGACCTGGGGTTCGAGCACGTAGTAGCCGGCGTTGACGGCGGCGGGGGCCTCGCCGACCGGGGGCTTCTCGACGAAGGCCGACACCCGCCCGCCGGCCTCGGTGCTGACCGCCCCGTAGGGCGAGGGGTCGTCGACGCCGACGAGTTCGATGCTCGCCTCGGCCCCGCCCCGCCGGTGGGCGTCGTCGTGGAACGACAGCAGGGCCGAGAGGTCGAGGTCGCTGAGCACGTCGCCGTTGACGACCAAGAAACGCTCGTCGATGCCGGCGTTGGCGGCGGCGAAGCGGATGGCCCCGGCGGTGTCGAGTGGCTCGGGTTCCACGGCGTAGACCAGGCGCACGCCGGCGCAGCTGGCGTCGGGGTACGACGTCTTGAAGGCGTCGGGCCGGTAGGCGAGCGAGAGCACCACCTCGTCGACATCGTGGTCGGCCAGGTGGGCCACGACGTGTTCGATCATCGGCCGCCCGGCGACGGGCAGCATCTGCTTGGGTGTGCGCAAGGTGAGCGGGCGCAGGCGGGTGCCCAGCCCCCCGACGAGGACGACCGCTCTCATATGTCCGAGGGGGCGGTGCCGGCCGAGGGAGGCTTGGGAATGTTGGTGCCCTCCGGACCGAAGGCGATGGTGAGGAGGCTTCCGTCGGCGGGGGCGTAGCCGGCGAAGTCACCTTCGAGCAGACGCCCCTGCTCGTCGGCGTTGCTGTTCCACACCTTGACCTGGACCGTGCCCGGCTCGCCGTCGCACTCGTCGCCGTTGGCGTACTCGTCACCGTTGGCCAACTTCAGCCGGTCGTCCTCCACCTCGAGGCCCACGGTGTCGGCCCACGCCCCCACGTTGGCGCCGTCGCCGGTGTAGCGGGTGCCGAAGGGGTGGATGTGCATGAGGCCGTCCCCGTGGGAGTGGATGCCGCTGACATCCTGCTTGGCGTCGTTGACGTTGGGCTGGAACTGACCGCAGACGTAGAGGCCGATCGCTGCGTGCCAGTGGTCGCCCAGGATCGGGGCCTGGGCCTCGGCCCGCTCGCCCCGGGAGGCGAAGATCAACACCCCACCCAGGGCGACCACGGCGACGAGCGACAACGGCCACGCCAGGCTGGTGCGCGTCGACTTCTGCTTCCCCGCGGCTCGAGCCGCCCGGGCCACCTTCTTGTTTGATGACGCCCGTCCCATGGGGCGCTCACCCTACCGGGCCTGGCCGAGGGCGAGGGGTTGGGGTGCTCTCTAGGGGGCGGCGTGCGGACGCCCGCGAGCGGCGCGCTGGGCCCAGGCCAGCACCGTGCGCAGCACCAGGGCCAGGGCCATGACCGGCAGCAGCAGGCGCTGGCGGCCGGTGGTGGTCTTGGCCGCGTAGCGAAGCAGTGAACGGTGGTGGGCGGCGATCATGCGGTAGGGGGTCTGGTCGGTCGAGCGACCGATGGCATGGGTGACGACCGCCGCCGGCTGGTAGCCCGTGCGCCATCCGCCCCGTCGCAGACGCCAGCACAGGTCGACGTCCTCCAGGTACATGAAGAAGCGCTCGTCGAAGCCGCCCACCTCGTCCCAGGCCCGCCGGCGGGCAAGGAAGTAGGTTCCGGCCACCCAGTCGACGTCGGCAGCCAGAGCGTGGTCCCAGTCGAGCATGCGGTAGCGCCGGCTGAACGGGTTGCCCGGCCACACGAAGTGCAAGAAGGCATGGCCGGCGGCGTCGGTGAGGTCGGGGAAGGTGCGCACCGAGGGGTAGAGCCTCCCGTCGAGGGTCTCGATGCGAGGCCCGACGACGGCGAGGCCGGTATCGCCCTCCAGCGTGGCCACGAGCGCCTTGGTCGCTCCGGGCTCGACGACCACATCGGGGTTCATGACCGCCACGTAGGGGGTGACGGTGCGGGCGACGCCCCGGTTGGCGGCGCTGCCGAAGCCGAGGTTGCGGGCCAGGGCCACTACCTCGACGCCCGGCTGTCCCCGCACGGCGTCGGCGGAGCCGTCGACCGAGGCGTTGTCGACGACGACGATGTGGTCGATGCCCTCCTGGCGCAGGCTGTCGACGCAGGCCAGGAGCAGGTCGCGCACGTTGTAGCTGACGATCACCGCCGCCACCGCGCTGGCGGACCCGGGCACGTCGACTTCGGGCGGGCTCACGCCCCGGTGGACGCCGCCATCCATGCCGCGGTGCGGGCCAACCCCTCGGCCAGGCACACCTTCGGCTCCCAACCGAGCAGCTGGCGGGCAAGGGTGATGTCGGGACGGCGTTGGGTGGGGTCGTCGACGGGCAGGGGCTCGAACACCACGGCCGACGACGACCCGGTGACCTCGCGCACCGCCTCGGCCAGCTCGAGCACGGTGTGCTCGTCGGGGTTGCCGATGTTGACCGGGCCGACGTGGTCGGCGTCGAGGAAGGCCAGCAGCCCCCGGACCTGGTCGTCCACGTAGCAGAAGCTGCGGGTCTGACTCCCGTCGCCGTAGCAGGTGAGGGGCTTGCCGGCGAGTGCTTGGGCGAGGAAGGCCGACACCACCCGCCCGTCGTCGGGCCTGAGGCGGGGGCCGTAGGTGTTGAAGATGCGAGCGATGCGGACCTCCACCCCGTGGGCGCGGTGGTAGGCCATGGCCATGGCCTCGCCGAAGCGCTTGGCCTCGTCGTAGACACCTCTCGGGCCGACGGGGTTGACGTGGCCCCAGTAGGTCTCGGGCTGGGGGTGGACCTGGGGGTCGCCGTAGACCTCGCTGGTCGAGGCCAGGAGATAGCGCGCCCCCTTGTCCTTGGCCAGCCCGAGGGTGTTGTGGGTGCCGAGGCTGCCCACCTTCAGGGTGGGGATCGGCAGCTCGAGGTAATCCTTGGGCGAGGCCGGGCTGGCGAAGTGCAGTACCGCGTGGACCGGGCCGGGGACCCACACGTAGGTGCTCACGTCGTGGCGCACGAAGGTGAAGCCGTCGGCGCCGAAGAGGTGCTCCACGTTGGCCAGCCGGCCGGTCGCCAGGTTGTCGATGGCCACCACCTCGTCGCCGCGGGCGAGGAGGGCCTCGCACAGGTGCGAACCGAGGAAGCCGGCTCCGCCGGTGACCACCACCCGCTGTCCGACCATCAGGCGCTGCCCACCCCGACGTAGGCGAACCCCTGGAGGCGGAGCCGGGCGGCATCGAGGAGGTTCCGGGTGTCGACGACCCGAGCCTCGGTCATCAACTCGGTCACCTTGGCGAAGTCGAGCCAGCGGAACTCGTCCCACTCGGTGAGCACGACCAGCACGTCGGCACCCTCGCACACGGCGTAGGGATCGGGAAGGGTGGCGATCCCGTCGAGGTGCCCACCGCGGCCGGTGCCGGTGTCGGCGACCGCCGGGTCATAGGCCCGCACCTGAGCGCCCCGGCCCTGCAGGCGGCGGATGACCTGGATGGCTGGCGAGTCGCGCAGGTCGTCGGTGCGGGCCTTGAACGTGAGGCCCCACGCCGCCACCTTGCACCCGTCGAGCGGCCGGCCCACCAGCCGCTCGACCTTGTCGGCCATGCGCTCGTACTGCTCCTCGTTGACGGTGATGACGCCCCGCAGGAGGCCGAAGTCGTAGCCGGCGTCCTCGGCGAGGCGCACCATGGCCCGGGTGTCCTTCGGAAAGCAGCTCCCCCCCCATCCCGGCCCGGGCTTGAGGAACTCGAAGCCGATGCGGGGGTCGTGGCCCATGCCGAGCACCACCTCGCGCACGTCGGCACCCACCGCCTCGCACACGTTCGCCAGCGCGTTCACGAAGCTGACCTTGGTGGCCAGGAAGGCGTTGGAGGCGTACTTGATGGTCTCGGCCGAGGCCGGGTCGGTGATGACCAACGGGGCCCGCAGGCGCTCGAACAGCTCGGCCACCCGCATCGCCGCCGCCGGATCGTCGCTGCCGATGACGATGCGGTCGGGGTGGAGGCAGTCGTGGACGGCCGAGCCCTCGCGGAGGAACTCGGGGTTGGAGACGACGAAGACGTCGTCGCGCCCGAGCGCCTCCTCGACGACCCGGGTGGAGCCCACGGGTACGGTCGACTTGTTGATCACGATGCACTCCGGCTCGAGGTCGGGGCCGATCTCGATGGCCGCCTGGCGCACATAGCTCAAGTCGGCCGCGCCGTCCTCGCCCTGGGGGGTGGGGACGCACAGGAACACGAACTCGGCCCCGGCCACCGCCGCCCCGGCGCCGAGCACGAACGACAGCCGCCCTCCGTCGAGGCCCTCGCGCACCAGCTCCTCGAGGCCGGCCTCGAGGATGGGCACGTCGCCCCGGTTGAGGCGCTCGACCTTCTCGGGGACCACGTCGGCGCAGATGACGACGTGGCCGAGGTGGGCCAGGTAGGCACCGGTGGTCAAACCGACATATCCCGTCCCCACGACGGCGATGGTGGAAGTCATCCCGGGGAGCCTAAGCGCCGGCTCCCGGGCTCGTCCCACGAAGGGTGCCTGGCCATGTCGTCCGTCGTGAGCTCCTGTGCGCGGCGTCACTGACCCGACGATGAGACAGGGGGCCCGCGGTCATGTCGACGACGGGATCTTGCGGAGCAGGTGCGCCTCAGCGGTACCGCTCTCGGCGACGGAGAACCCCAGCGGCGCGACCAGCTCCAGCTCCGGGTGCTCCAGCAGCAGCTGCTGGCCCTCCAGGCACCGGGTGATCTCGAGCTGGATGTACTCGGGCAGCCCGCCCAGGTTCGACGCGTCGGCGGGCGGGCAGGCCACGAACACGTGCCCGCCGCCCGGGAGCCGGTCGAGCATCGGTCGGAGGATGAGGTCGGCCTGGCTGGTGGCGAGCCGGTCCATGGCGTCGCGCCAGTCGGCAGCGAGCGGGTCGGCGACGGGCCCGGTGGTGGTGGCGTAGCGCAGGCCCGGTGGGAGGTAGTGGGCGAAGAGGGGTACGGCGCCGATGGGGGCGAACACCACGTCACCGGGCGCGAGGGACGGCGCCGCCTGTTCTACCAGGGCCTTGGCGTTGCTCTTGGCGTCGAGGCGCACGACGTTGATCGGACCGGCGAGCACGGCGACGATCGCCAGAGCGGCGACGGCCACGTGGCCGGCGCGGGCGAGGCCCACGCCGAGCACCAACAGGATCGGGGCGAGGACGATGCCGAGGTAGCGGGCGTGCCACTGCGAGCTGGACCGCGACGTGATGAATCCGGCACCGATGGCGACCACGGCGATCACGACGGCCACGCCCACGAGGACGGCGGTGCGGTCCCAGGGGCGGCGCAGCACGGCCACGAGGGCGGTGCCGGCCCCGAGCGCCAGGGCCACCGCCGGGACAGGTCCCCCGACCAGCCCGACCAGGTCGTCGCGTACGAGCTGGACCGACGGGGGCAGGGCCCAGCCGACGGCGCTGTGGGCTCGTTGGAACAGCAGCGTGGGCACCCACGGGGCGAAGAGCACGGCGACGGCGCCGAAGGCGAGCACGGCGTCGACGAACACCTGCCGCCGGTCAGAGCCGAGGGCCAGGCAGACGAGCACTCCGGTGCCGGCCCCGAAGGCGAGGAACAGACCCCAGTAGTGGGTGTACAGCGCCAGGGTGAGCACGATGGCGAAGACCGGGAGGTAGCTCCGGCGACCGAGCACAAAGGCGTGGAGGAACGTGGCCGTGACCAGCACCGACAGCAGCGCCACCAGGGAGTACATGCGGGTCTCGTTGGCGTAGGTGGCAAGGAACGGGTTGACCGCGGCCAGCGCCGCCGCCATCCAGCCGGCGCGGCGGTCGAAGAGGCTCCAGCCGGCCCACAGCGCGGCGGGCACGACGGCGAGGGCGAACAGCAACGACAGCGTGTGGGTGGACGCCTCCGAGGACCCGAAGGCCAGGATCCACCCCCGGAGCAGCACGTGGTACAGCGGTGGTGAGGTGTCCTGGGCCAGCAGCTCGGGCATCGCCGCCAACGGGTGCGACGAGATCCCGAGCGACAGGGCCTCGTCGGTCCAGTACCAGGTCTGGCGCGCTCGCCCCCAGAGCACGGCGAGCACCGCCAGCACACCGGCCAGCACCACCGCGTCCCCCCGCGACCAGCGGGGAGCAGCACCGAGGTCAGCGGGGCCGGCGTCGACCTCCGGCCCGGGCTCGCCCCCTGGTGAGCGTCGAGCCGCCGGCGGCACGACGGCACCGTCGGCGTCGACCCCGGGCGCCGTCGGGCTCGTGGTCGGCGCCGCCGGCAGGCGCCCGTGGGGAACGGCCTGGGTCACGACGACGAACGGTAGGGGTGCTCGGCGCGCGCCCGGTCCCTCGCCGGCAGGACCACGAGGCCACCGAGGGCGGCGCCATCGCCCACTCGCCGGCGCGGAAGCCGAAGGGACGGCGCGCCGGCGCCCTCGTCCTCGTCCTCGACAGCGTGGCCGTTGAGCCCGTTGGGCGCGCTCACCACCTCGAGGCCGGACTGCTTGATCGCCTGCGTCACGTTCGCGTTCGCTCCCCTTGTGCCGCCGCACGAGCATCGCTGGAGCCAGCGCACGGCGGGCGGCGTCGTTCGCCCTGAGCTGTCTTGGAGGCTCTCCTGCAAGGCTCTTGTCGTCTCGGGGACGGGCTCGCGCCCTGGGCAGCGCCCTCGGCCGCCGAGGTTAGCGGTCCGGCCAGTACAGGCAGGCACCGCCACTGCACTAGCGTGCGCAGCACATGTCTACGGTCTTGATCACCGGCGGCGCCGGCTTCTTCGGCGACATCCTCAAGCGCAGGCTCCTCGCTGACGGGTTCGACTGCGTGAACATCGACCTCCAGCCCGATCTCATGACCCATCCCCGGCTCACGTCGGTCCGTGGCGACATCCGCGACGCCGTCCTGGTCGACCGGTTGTTCTCCGAACACCGCTTCGAGGCGGTGTTCCACTGCGCCGCCATCCTCGCTCACGCGGTGAAGGACGAGAGCTTCCTGTGGTCGTCCAACGTCACCGGCACCGAGGTGTTGGCCGAGCACGCCGCCGCCCACAAGGTGGCGAAGTTCGTCTTCATCTCCTCGAACTGCCTGTGGGGCCAGAGCTTGGGCCGTCCCGTCACCGAGGACGATCCCCCTGCGCCCGTGGAGATCTACGGGCGCTCCAAGTGGGAGGGCGAGAAGGTGCTCGCCCGCTTCGCCGACGAGCTCCAAACCGTGGTGGTGCGCACCCCGACCATCGTCGACGCCGGCCGCCTGGGGCTGCTCGCCATCCTCTTCGACTTCATCCGGGAAGGGCGCAAGGTCTGGGTGGTGGGCAAGGGCGACAACCGCTACCAGTTCGTCTACGCCCCCGACCTGGCCGATGCCTGTGTCCGGGCCCTCGACGCGCCACGCTCTACCCGCTACAACGTCGGCTCCGACAACGTCAAGACGTTGGCCGAGGTCTACCAGTACGTCATCGACCAGGCGGGCACCGGCGCCCGGGTGGCGTCGCTGCCCAAGACCCCGACCCTCGCCGCCATGAGGCTCGCGGGCGCGCTCAAGATCTCGCCGCTCGGCCCCTACCACTGGCGCATGATCGCCGAGAACTTCACCTTCGACACGTCGAGGATCAGCAACGAGCTCGGTTGGCGACCGACGCTGACCAACGAGGAGATGCTGGCCGAGGCCTACAAGAGCTACGAGCGCGACTACGACGAGATCCACCAGCGCAGCAACGTCTCCGCCCACCGGCAACCGGCGAAGATGGGAGCGATCCGGGTCCTCAAGTGGCTCTCGTGAAGCCCGGTCAAGCCACCGCCAAGCCCGCTCAAGCGACCTTCTCGTAGACGAGCACGAACACCCCCGGCCCCGGGTCCTCCTGGTCGAGCGAGGGGATCGGGCCCCGCCGGAAGGCCATGGTGCCATCGTCGTCGAGCGCCGCTCGCCACGACCGGCACCGCAGGTCCATGATCCGGAACCAGGGAAGAGAATCGGGCCCCGTGGTGAGGAGAGGGCAGGCGAGGAACACCTGGGCGCCGAGGTCGAGACCGTCGAGCAACGGGTCGAGGCCGGTGGCCGGCGTGGAGGCCTCCAGGCGTGCGAGGGCGTTCCGCCAGTCGACGACCTCCGGGTCGGGCACCAGGCCGAGCGGCGTGGCGTAGCGGAGATCCTCGCCGAAGTAGTAGTGCAGCACGGGTACGTGCTCGAGCTGGGGCGAGACGACCAGGTCGCCGGGCTTCGCCATCGGAGCGACGGTGTCGGCGACCAGGGAGATGTTGCTCTTCTCGTTCACGGGCGGGACGGGACGGATCCCCGCCAGGCGGCTCAGCGGCTGCGTCCAGAACAGCAGGATGAGGGCGAAGGCCACCAGCCCGGTGGCACCGCTGCGGGTCAACCCGAGGGCGGTGAGGACGAGCAGCGGAGCGAGGAAGATCCCGAAGTAGCGGGGTGACCACCCGGGGGCGAACTGGGCGACGGTCCACGCCGAGGCCACCGTGGCCCCGGACAGCACGGCGAGGCTTATCGCGGCGCGCCCCTCGCCGGTGTGGCGACGCAGGGCCAGGCGCACAAGGGGCGCTGCCCCGGCTACCAGCAGCGCCACCAGCACCCGCTCGTCGCCGAGCACCGAGCTGACGGCGGACACCGCTTCACGGGGGATCGGGGTGGGCGACCAGGGCGCCCCCGTCTCCCGCAGCTGGGTCAGCAACGTGGGAAGCCAGGGCGCGTAGAGCACCCCGGCCGTGCCGAAGCCGATGGCAGCGTCGGTCACCACCCGCTGCCGGTCGGGGCGCGCCCACCAGCAGGCGGCGGCGGCCAGCGCGGCGGCGGCCGCCAGGTGCAGACCCCAGTTGTGGGTGTAGAGCACGAGCGCCAGGCTCACCGCGAACACCGGGAGCCAGGTGCGGCGCCGGAAGGCGAAGACGTGGAGGAACGAGGTCACCGCCACCAGGCTCACCAGGGCGAGCAGCGTGTACATGCGCGCTTCGCGGCCCCAATAGGACAGGTAAGGGCTGGTCGCCGCCAGGACGGCGGCGATCCAGCCGGCGCGACGGCCGAACAGGCTGCGACCGGTGAGGAACGCCACCGGCACCATCGCCAGCGCGAACAGCAGCGACAGCGAGCGCACGGCGGCTTCCGAGTCGCCGAAGACGTTCAACCAGGCGTGGAGGAGCAGGTAGTACAGGGGCGGGGAACCGTCCTGGGCCAACAGCCCGGGGATGTCGGCCAGCGGGTGGGAGGCGATGCCGATCGAGATGCCCTCGTCGAGCCATAGCGAGACCCGGAGCCCCTCCAGGCGCAGGGCCACCGACCCGGTGAGCAGGGCGACGAGACCGAGCACTTCCAAGCGGCGCACGCGGTGGCGGGCACGGCGCGATCGAACCTGGAACGGGTGTGCCGTCACGCGGTGCACGACCCTGCCCTGGCCCTCGACGGCGGCGTCGTCACAGGCGGTCCTCACCTGGGCCATCGCCTCACCCCTCCTTCTCGTACACGAGCAGGAACATCGATGAGCCGGCCATCTGCCTCGGAGGCGGCGCCACCGGCCCCTCCACCAGCTCCATCGCCGGGTGGTCGTCGAGCGTCGAGCGCCACTCGGAGCAGTTGCGGACCATCGTGCGAAACCACGGCAGTCGCAGCCGTGCTCGATCCGTGATGGGCGACAGGCGAGCGCACGCCAGCACCAGGTGGTCTCCGGGAGCCATGTCCTCGACCAGGGGGACGAGCCCCTCCTCGGGCGTCGCCGCCTGGACCCGGGCCAGCGCCTCGCGCCAGTCGACGATGTTGGGATCGGGCACCGGCCCCGTGGGGTCGGCATATCGGAGCTGGGGGCCGAGG
Source organism: Actinomycetota bacterium (assembly GCA_016781135.1). Taxonomy (GTDB): domain Bacteria; phylum Actinomycetota; class Acidimicrobiia; order Acidimicrobiales; family CADCSY01; genus JADDRA01. Next base: position 11,012 of record JADDQY010000065.1, on the reverse strand, counting down.
TAGTAGCGCAACAGCGGCACCTGCTCCATGTGGGTCGACACCACCACATCGCCGGGCTCCAGGCGGTCCGCCACCGCCGCCGCAGCGGGGCCGACGTTGCTCTTGCGGGGGATCGAAGGTGGACCGAAGAGCCCGAGACGGTCACCGACGTCGAGCCACAACAGCGCCACCAGCCCGAGTGCCAGCAGGCCCCGGCCGCCGTCTCGGGCCAGACCGGCGGCCACGACGACCAGCACGGGAGCGAGCAGGATGCCGAGGTAGCGACCCGCCCAGGCCGGTTCGAGTTGGGACGCCACCCACGCCACCACCAACCCGGCGAGGGCGACGGCGGCGAGCACGGCCGCCACCCGCCCAGTGGCGGAGCGCCAGCGCAGCCCGGTGGCCAGGGCGGGGGCGGCGGTCACGAGCAGCACCAGGCCGGCGGCTCGGTCGCCGATGACCCCGGGGATGGCCCCGATCAGGTCGCCCAGGTCGGGCCTCGCCGACCACGGTGCCCCGGTGTGGACGGCCTGGGAGGCCAACGTCGGCACCCATGGGGCATAGAGCAGAGCCACCGCTGCGAAGGCCAGCGCGACGTCCTTCCGGCTGAACTGGGCTTCGAGCCTCGTGGCAAGGATCGCCGCCACCCCGAGGCCGGCGACGAGGTACAGGCCCCAGTTGTGGGTGTAGAGCAGCAGGGCCAGTGAGGCCACGAACACCGGCAGCGAGCGACGATGGCCGAAGGCGACGGCCCGCACGAAGGCGGTGACGCAGACGAGGCTCAGGAGCACCACCAGCGAGTACATCCGCCCCTCCCGCGCATACACGGTGAGGTAGGAGCTGCTGGCAGCAAGCACCGCCGCGATCCACGCGGCCCGGCGCCCGAACAGGCGGTCACCGGCCCAGAACGCCACCGGAACGGTAGCGGTGGCGAACACCAACGACAGGGCCCGCACGGCCTCCACGGAACGACCGAAGAGGTCCATCCAGCCGTGCAGGGCCAGGTAGTACAGCGGGGGCGAGCCGTCTTGCACGAGCAGCCCGGGGATGGCGGACCACGGATGGGAGGCGATGCCCACCGAGAGGCCCTCGTCGATCCACATCGACATGCCCATGCCGGGAAGGCGCAGTACCAGCGACAGCCCGGTCAACGCCACCAACTGCAGGGCGACGGCCCTGCCCTCACGGGTCCACCCGCCTCGACCGGGAGGGCGGCTCTCCTCCTTCGCCGGCATCTCGACGTCGTCGGAGCCGGCGGTGGGCAGGATGGCCTGGCTCACCGGCGGCCCCGGTGCGGTGCGCGGATCAGCGTGCCCAGGAAGCAGATCCGCACCACGCAGAGCCTCGCACGCCTGCCCACAGCGATAGCAAATCACCCGTGTCCGCTCCGCTTCAGTCGCCCCACGCCCTGCACCGCGCCAGCGGGCGGGCAACGTCAACACCTGGGCTCGACCGGGTCCTCGGGTTGGGGGGCGGCGGGTGCGCCGCCCGGGGGCGCCTCGACGGCGGGTGGCGCCCCGGCGGCAGGTGGCGCCCCGACCGGTCGGGGGGTGGGGAGGATGCCGGTGAAGTCCGAGCCGGTGATCAGGACCACGTCGACCGACTCGAGCTTGGCATCCTCCTGCAGGGTGGCCGGGGTGGGGAGATGCTGGGCGAGCAGCTCGGCCTTGCCCCGCTCGCCGGAGGCGTAGCGGATCGTGGTCGCCGCGAAGGTCGTTCCGGCGTCGTCGCTCCCGGACACGTTGAACCCGACCGCGGACAATGCCTCGCGAGCGTCGGCGGCCTCGCCGGTGCGCCCCGAGCCGTTGAGCACCCGGACCGTCACCGCCGACGGCTGGACGACCTCCTCGCTCGTCACCACCCCCCTGAACACGTCGAGGACCTCGTCGGCCCGTTCCTCGTCGAGGAACAGCACCCCCTCGCGGGCACCGAGCCTGCCCATGCGGGTGGGCAGGGTGAACTGCTGGAACGCACCCGGTTCCAGGGTCTGGAACCTGCGACCGAGCGCCAGGATGTCGCGAGGGTCGAGCTCCTCGTCGAACGAGAGGTTGTTCTCGGTTACCCCGATGAGGTCGGCGAGCTTCTTGGGGTTGGTGAGCCCCTTGGCCAGCGCCTCGCTGACCGCCTGGCGGATGAACTTCTGTTGGCGCTGCACCCGGCCCACGTCGGCGGTGGGGTCGGGCCGCCAGCGGCCGTCGACGAACTCCTCGTAGTGGCGGCTGCGCACGTACGACAGCGCCTGGAAGCCGTCGAGGGTGACGCAGCCGGTCTGGTTGATGTCGAGCCCGCTCACGTTGTTGCCATTGGCGTCGCGGTCGCGCACCGGGGCGGGCAGGTAGAGGTCGATCCCCCCGACGGCGTCGACCAGGCCCTGGAAGCCCTCGAAGTCGACCTGCACGTAGTGGTGCACCGGGATGTTGAAGTTGAGCTGGATGGTCTCGATCAGCCGCGGGGGTCCCCCCTGGAAGGCCTCGTTGAGGCGGGTGCGCTGACCGGTGCCGGCGACGGTGACGATGAGGTCGCGAGGGAACGAGACCATCGCCGCGGTCTGGGCCCGGGGGTCGACCCGAACCAGGATCATCGTGTCGGCCCGCTGACCCCCCGAGTCGCCCTCGTCGCCGAAGTACTCGGCGTCGTCGCCGCCCTCGACGAACGCCCGGGTGTCGCTGCCCACCAGCAGGAAGTTCTGCGGGTCTCCGGGTGCCTCGTCGGCGAGGATGTCACCCAGCTGGAGCCGGGGGATGTTGCCGAAGCGGTAGTAGGAGTAGCCGACGGCGCTGGCCCCCAGCACGCACGTGGCGATCAGGATGCAGTTGAACGTGATGAGGAATCGCTGCGGCCAGCTGCGGCGCAGGCGCGGCTCACGAGCGGCCTCGACCATTTGCGGTGAAGGGTAGCGGTCCCCTCACATCCGGCCGGCACTGCTTGCCGGCGTCGGTCGCCACCGGACGTCTCGTGGTCGAGGTGGCTCGGCGGGCGAGACAGCCCCGCTCTCCTAGCATCGCCGGATGCGCCCCCTCCATGGCTCCCTCGGCGAAGGCCGGGTGTGGGTCGACGGTGAGGTGGTGGCACCGGGTGCGGCGATGGTGTCGGCGTTCGACCACGGCCTGACGGTGGGGGACGGCGTGTTCGAGACCCTCCGGCTCTACCGGGGCGTTCCCTTCGCCCTGCACCGCCACCTCGACCGCCTGGCCCGCTCGGCCGAGGGGCTCGGGCTGGGGCTGCCCGACCGGCGGGTGCTCCAAGGCGCGGTGGCCCAGGTGGTCACCGCTGCCGGGTTGGTCGACGCCCGGCTCCGCCTGACGGTCACCGCCGGCCCCGCACCCCTCGGGTCCGGACGGGGAGCGGCCGGACCGACGGTGATCGTCGCCGTGGCCCCCCTCGATCCCTTCGGGCCCACGGCGTCGGTGGCCGTCGTGCCCTGGCCCCGCAACGAGCGCAGCGCCGTGGCCGGGTTGAAGACCACCTCCTACGCCGAGAACGTGGTGGCGCTGGCGCACGCCATCGAGCGGGGGGCCAGCGAGGCGATCTTCGCCAACACCCGCGGCGAGCTGTGCGAGGGCACCGGCAGCAACGTGGTGCTCGGGATCGGGGGCCGCCTGATGACACCACCGCTGTCGTCGGGCTGCCTGGCCGGGGTGACCAGGGCCCTCGTCCTCGAGCGCTGCGACGTGGTCGAGGTCGACATCCCCCTGGCCGCCCTGGCCGAGGCCGACGAGGCCTTCCTCACCTCCACCACCCGGGAGGTGCAGCCGATCGCCGCCGTCGATGGCTGTCCCCTCGGCGCCGCTCCCGGCCCGCTGACCACCCGGGCCATGGCCGCCTTCGCCGCCCTGGTGGCCTCGGACCTCGATCCGTGATCGCCGGCGACCCGGAGGGCGACGCCGAGAGACATCAGCCTCTGGCCCCGGCCACGGCCGCCAGGGTGGCCGAGCGCAGCGCACCGGTCTGGGCGAACACCAGGTGGAACATCGCCTCACGGGCCCAGCGCTGGGCCGGGTGAGACAGGACCATGGCCTTGCCGCCGAGGCTGGTCACCAACGCCGACGTCACCTCGACGCCGAGCAGGATCGCCTCGGCCGCTGTCTCCAGGCGCTCGTCCACTCCCGCGCCCGGGCCGGTGGGTTCCTCGTCGGCCAGGCGATAGGCCCGGGCCCGGACGTCGTGGAGGGCCTCACCCAACGGCTCGGCAACCACAGCACCGGTCTGGCGCAACGAGGACAGGGCGGCAAGGGCGATCCCGAACACCGAGGGTTGCACGTTGGCCGATCTGGCGTGATCAGCGACGGCCCAATCGCGCCGGGGCGCCCGCAGCACGAGGTCGGCGGGCTCCACGACGAGCCCGTCGAGGGCGAGGGCCACGGTGCGGGTGCCGGCCATCGCCGCCAATGAGAGCTCGCCGGCACAGCGTACGGCCGGCCCGTCCTCGGCCGGTACCAGGGCGAAGAGCACCTCCTCGTCGGTGGCGGCGCCGACGAGCACCAGATCGATCAGGCCCCAGCCCGTGCACCAGGGCTGGGTCCCGCTGAAGCGCCAGCGGTCTCCTTCGGCAGTGGCGGTCACCGACGGCGAGGGGTTGCGAAGGTGGGAGAAGGCGACGCCCGCCTGCAGGGTTCCGGCGCACAGCCCCGGGAGGTAACGGCCAGCCAGGTCGGTGTTGGGGCTGGCGGCGAGCATCTTGACCACGGGGTGGTGCTGGAACCACACCAACCAGGTGTTGCCGTCGGCCCCAGAGAGCCACTCGGCCACCTTCCGGTAGACGCTGGCGGGGACGTCACCGCCGCCCGCCCACGCCGGCCCCGTCAACCCGTACAGCCCGGCGGCCGCCAGCCGGTCGAGCGTCGCTCGCTCGACGCCCTCCCGCTCCACCCGCCCCGCCTCTGGTGCCAGCGACTGGCCCAGGGCGCGAGCGGCTTCCAGGAGCTCGGTCGTGCTCATCGCCTCACCGTAGGCGAGGCCGGCCTCGCCCGGGCATGGCCGGGGGTGGGGTCAGGAGATGGGGCGGAGGTGGACGACGTCGGCGGCGGTGACGGCCCGGGCGCCGGCGCCGGTGTCGACCACCAGGTGGCCGGCGTCGGTGACGTCGAGGGCAGCGCCCTCGAACGACCCGTCGGCCAGCTCGACTCGAACCGCCTGCCCGAGCGTGGCGCAGCAGCGACGATAGGCGTCGAGCACCCGGGAGGCACCGCCGGGTTCGTTCACCACGGCGTAGTGACGTGCGAGGTGGCCGAGCCAGCTCGCCAGCAGCGGCTCGCGCTCCACGCAGCGTCCGGCCAGGTCGTCCAAGGCCACCGCCCCGGGCAGGGTCGCCGCCGCCCGTCGGACGTTGAGGCCCATCCCCGCCACCAAGGCCACCAACCGGTCGCCCGCCACGACCGACTCCCCCAGCACCCCGGCCAGCTTGCGTGGTGCAGCGGCGTCGACGGGAGCGATCAGGTCGTTGGGCCACTTCAGCGCGGGGTGCACCCCGGCCACCTCGGCGCAAGCGTCGGCGGCGGCCAGGGCGACGGCCATGGCGACCAGGTGGGCCTCCCCCGGCGCGATCGGCGGACGCAGCAGGACCGAGGCCAACAGGGCGGACCCGGGGGGGGCGCTCCAGGTGCGACCCCGCCGGCCGCGTCCCGCGGTCTGGTGGTCGGCGACGATCACCACGCCCTCGGTTTGCCCGTGGTGAGCCAGCTCGAGGGCGACCCGGTTGGTGGAGTCGAGCTGCTCGAAGCGACGGATGTCGGCGAAGCGAGCGGGTTCCCCCCGCGGTGGCATCGTCTGGAACGATAGGGCGCCCATGCCGAGCGCCCCCTTCCCCATCGCCAAGGTCCTGGTGGCCAACCGGGGTGAGATCGCCGTGCGGGTGATCCGCACCTGCCGAGAGCTCGGCATCGGCACCGTGGCCGTCTACTCCGACCCCGACCGCCACTCGATGCACGTGCGCATGGCCGACGAGGCTCACGCCCTCGGCGGGCTCACCGCCGCCGAGAGCTACCTCGACACCGCCAAGGTGCTCGACGCGGCCAGGGCCAGCGGGGCCGATGCGGTCCACCCTGGCTACGGCTTCTTGTCGGAGAACGCCGGGTTCGCCCGGGCGGCGGCCGATGCCGGGTTGATCTTCGTCGGGCCTGCGCCCGAGGTCATCGAGACCATGGGCGACAAGCTCGCCGCCCGCCAGGCGGCCACCGCCGCCGGGGTCGCCCCGGTGCCGGGGAACGCCGACCCGGTGACCTCGGTCGAGGAGGTCCTGGCCTTCGGGAGGAGCCACGGCTGGCCGGTGGCGGTCAAGGCGGCCCATGGCGGTGGAGGCCGGGGGCTCAAGGTGCTGGCCGGCCCTGATGGAGCCGAGGGGGCGATGGCGGCGGCCCGGCGCGAGGCCACGGCGTCGTTCGGGCGCGACCAGCTCTACCTGGAGCGCTACCTCGACTGGCCCCGCCACGTCGAGGTGCAGGTCATGGTCGACACCCAGGGCGCCGTCGCCGCTGTGGGCGAGCGCGACTGCTCCGTGCAGCGGCGTCACCAGAAGCTGGTGGAGGAGTGCCCGGCTCCGGGACTGCCCGACGAGCTGCGCCGGAGCATGGCCGATGCGGCGGTGCGGCTGGCGGCCCACTGCGGCTACACCGGCGCCGGCACCATCGAGTTCCTCGTGGAAGACGGTGAGTTCTGGTTCCTCGAGATGAACACTCGGCTGCAGGTCGAGCACCCGGTCACCGAGGCCGTCTACGGCCTCGACCTGGTGGCCGAGCAGCTCCGGGTGGCGATGGGGCTCCCGCTGTCGTTCGGCCCCGACGCCGTCGACCCTCGTGGTCACGCCATCGAGTGCCGCATCAACGGCGAGGACCCCGCCGGCGGGCGCTTCTCCCCCTCGCCCGGGCGCATCGCCCGGCTGGTCCCGCCAGGCGGTCCGTTCTGTCGCTTCGACGCCGGCTACGCCAGCGGCGACGAGCTGAGCCAGTACTACGACAACCTCGTCGGCAAGCTCGTCGTATGGGGCCGCGACCGGGAGGAGGCGCGCCGGCGGATGCTGCGGGCGCTCGACGAGCTGGTGGTCGACGGCATCGCCACCACCATTCCCGCCCACCGCCTGGTCCTCGACGCCCCCGAGTTCGTGGGCGCCGCCCACTCCACTGCCTGGCTCGAACAGCACCTCGACCTGACCGCCATTCCACCGGCGACCACCGCGGGGCCGTCCTCACCCGCGCCCGAGGGCGAGCCACCCCGGGTGCGCCGCGACGTCGATGTCGAAGTGGACGGCCGCCGCTTCAGCGTGTCGCTGTGGGTCCCTGAGGTGGAGCCCGGAGCGGCCACCGGTCCCGGCACCGCTCGCCCCCCGCGGCGGGGCGCGACCTCGGGTGGAGGGCGCTCGGGTGCCACCGGCGACGGTCGTTCGGTCTGTCCACCCATGCAGGGCACGGTCGTGGACGTGCTCGTGGCCGTCGGCGACGAGGTGGAGGAAGGCCAGACGGTGTGCGTGATCGAGGCGATGAAGATGGAGAACCAGATCGGGGCCAGCCGCTCGGGCCGGGTGGCCGAGGTGAAGGTCGAGCCCGGACAGGCGGTGGGGGCAGGCGATGTGGTCATGGTGATCGAGTAGCCGTGCCCGAGACCGACGAGGCGACGACCGTCGCCAACCGGGCCCTGCGCCTGGTCGAGGACGTGGTGTACGTCCTCATCTGCGTCATCCTCACCGGCGGGGCCCTGGGGCTGCTGGTGAAGGCCGGCTACGACCTCGCCACCGGTGCCGACGCCGGGGTCGCCACCACGGTGAGCGGCATCCTCGACACCCTGCTGCTCGTGTTCATCCTCGTCGAGCTGCTGACCGCGGTGCGCACCACCATGGTGCAGCGCCAGTTGCTCGCCGAGCCGTTCCTCCTGGTGGGCATGATCGCCACCATCAAGGAGATCGTGGTCGGCAGCCTGGAGGCCAAGGCCCTCGCCGGGAAGGACCCCAACACCTTCGCCGACGTCATGACCGAGATCGGCGTCCTCGGAGGCGTCCTGCTGGTGCTGGCCGTCTCCTCGTTCCTCCTGCGGCGCAAGGAGCGAGAACCCGAAGAAAGCGACGACGACGAGGCCGGCACCACCGGGTAGCCCCGGCCGAGGAACCAGCCGCGGGCAGCCCTCACCCAGGCGGGGCCAGCGCGTGGCCTATTCGGCGGCGTCGGCGAGAGCCTCGGCCAGCGACGGGTGCACCAGCAGGCTCTCGACGATGTCGGTCACCCGCAGGCCGGCGGTGACGGCCAGCGCGAGCACGGAGATCAGCTCGGAGGCGTTGCGGCCCACGATCGATCCTCCGAGCACGACCCCGGTGGCGGGGTCGGAGACGATCTTGACGAAGCCCCGGGGGTCGCCGTCGATCAGGGCCCGGGCCGAGGCGGCGAAGGGAACCTTGGTGACTCGAATCTTGCGGCCGCCGGCGAAGGCCTCGGACTCGGTGAGGCCCACGTCGGCGATCTCGGGCTCGGTGAAGATCGCCGTGGCGGCCTTGTCGTAGTCGAGGTGGCGATGGGCCCGCGTGTGCAGGCCCATGGCGTGCTCGGCGATCTTGCGCCCCTGCATCGACGCCACCGACGACAGCGGCAGCTTCCCCGACAGGTCGCCAGCGGCGTAGATGTGGGCCACGTTGCTCTGGCCGTGATGGTTGACGGGCACGAAGCCGCGATCGCACTCGACCCCGGCGGCGTCGAGGCCCAGGTGCTCCGAGTTGGGCACGAAGCCGATGGCCAGTAGGGCGTGGGTGCCGGCGATCCGGCGACCGTCGTCGCAGCGCACCACCACCCCTTCTGGCCGACGGTCGATGCCCTCGGCCTTGGCCCCCTTGAGCAGAGCGACGCCCCGAGCCAGGAAGTCGGCTTCCAAGGCGGCGGCCACGTCAGGGTCCCGGTCGGGCAGCACCTGCTGTCGGCTGATGATGAGGCTCACCTTGGAGCCGAAGGAGGCGAACATGTGGACGAACTCAACCCCGGTCACGCCCGAGCCGATGACCACCAGGTGCTCGGGGATCTCGGGGGGCGGGTAGGCGTCCCGGGTCGTGAGGACGCGCTCGCCGTCGACCTCCGCCCACGCCGGCACCCGAGGCCGGCTGCCGGTGGCGAGGAGCACGGCGTCGGCGTCGAGCTCGATCACCTCCCGGTCGGTCTCCACCACGACCTGGTGAGGCCCCTTGAGCCGCCCGGTGCCCCGCAAGATGCGCACCCCCTGGCTCTCCAGCAGCGCGCACACCGAGCGGCTCAGCCGGTCGGTGATGGCCGCGTTGCGGGGGCCGAGGCTGTCGAGGTCGAGGGTGACGTCGTGCTCCTCGAGGCCCATCCCGCTCGACCGACGGGTGAGGGCCATGGTCCCTCCGGTGGCGATCATGGCCTTGGAGGGGATGCAGTCCCACAGATGGGCGGCACCGCCCATGATGTCCCGCTCGACCAGGGTGACGTCGGCACCGAGACGGGCGGCGTGGGTGGCGGCGGTGTTGCCCGCCGGCCCTCCTCCGATGATCACGAACCGAACCGGCGTCGCCACCCCTCCACGCTACCCACGGGCCCGGTCCCGACCCCGCCATCTCCCGTTCTTCGTCGCGTCGTGCACCTCCTCGGGTGCTGTCGCCAAAGAGAGTAGAAGGAACAGAAGGGGTCAGCTCCGGGGATGGGGCATGCACAGCTCGTCGTACTCGGCGATGACGAGGTCGTCGGGGTCGACGCTGCACGCCGGGCAGTGGGGATCGCGGGGCACCTTGAAGGTGCGGAACGTCTCGTCCATGGCGTCGTAGGCGAGGAGGCGACCGGTGAGGGTGTCACCGAGGTCGAGCAGGATCTTGATCGCCTCCATGGCCTGGATCGAGCCGACGATGCCGGGCAGCACCCCGAGCACCCCGGCCTCGGCGCACGACGGGGCCAGCTCCGCCGGCGGGGGCTCGGGGATGAGGCAGCGGTAGCACGGCCCGACGTAGGGGTGGAACACCGTGGCCTGGCCCTCGAAGCGGAAGATCGAGCCGTGCACCACCGGGATGCGCAGCTTGAGCGAGGCGTCGTTCACCAGGTAGCGGGTGGGGAAGTTGTCGGTGCCGTCGACGATCACGTCGTAGCCGGCCAGGACCTCGAGCACGTTGTCGGCACCGAGGCGCACGTCGTGGGGCACCACGGTGACGTCGGGGTTGATGGCGGTCAGGGTCTTCTTGGCCGAGTCGACCTTGCGCTCGCCGATCCGCTCCATGTTGTGGAGGATCTGACGCTGCAGGTTCGACTCGTCGACGACGTCCATGTCGACGATGCCGAGGGTGCCCACTCCGGCGGCGGCGAGGTAGAGCGCCGCCGGCGAGCCGAGCCCGCCGGCCCCGAGCAGCAGCACCTTGGCGTCGAGCAGTCGCTGCTGGCCAGCCTCGCCGACCTCGGGGAGCAGCAGGTGGCGCTGGTACCGGTTCCGCTGCTCCGGCGACAGCACCCGGGGCGTCGACCACGCCCGGCCCTCGTCCTTCCACCTGTTGAACCCGCCGGCCATCGACACCACGTCGGTGTAGCCGAGCTGGGCGAGCGTCTCGGCGGCAAAGGCAGAGCGGGTGCCGCCGGCGCAGTGGACCACGATGGGAGTGGCCCGATCGGGGACCCGGTTCTCGATCTGGCTCTCCAGGTGCCCCCGGGGGATGTGCACCGCACCCGGAAGCGCGCCTTGCTCGTACTCGTCGGGCTCGCGCACGTCGAGGACCACCGCGCCGCCGTTCATCGCCTCCTCGGCGGTGGCGGTGTCGACCTCGCGGATGCGGCTCTTGGTGGCGCTGAGCAGGTCGCGGAAGCTGGCCATGCCGAAAGCCTACCGGCGAGGTCAGGTTTCCATCGCCGAGCGGGCTTCGGGGGTTGTCCAGCCCTCTCATGTTGTTCTATGTTCTCCTGCGAACTCCTTCCCCCTCACCCGCACTCCCGCACCCGGAGGACGTCATGCCCACCGCCCCTCTGCCCTGCCTCACGACCGACTCGCTGCACATCCGCCCCTGGCCCGACGCCGTCATCGACCGGGTGGGCCACGACCCCCGCTCGGCCTACGTCGAGCGCTTCTGGCTC
>JADDQY010000003.1 GCA_016781135.1 Actinomycetota bacterium | reverse complement strand
AACGGCGGCGGGACGTTGCCCGAGGCCCCCCTGGGAGGGCTCGACTCGGACCTGTCGTCGGATTGCCGCACCGGCGACGACGCCAACCAGCGTGACGACTGCCGGATCGTAGGGGTGGTCAACAGCGTGCAGTCGTTCTGGGACCAGCGCCTCGACCGTTACCGTCGTGCGCCCACCGTGTTCTTCGAGGGTGGCGTCGCCACCGGGTGCGGCTCGGCCTCGTCAGCGGTGGGGCCGTTCTACTGCCCCCTCGACCAAACCGTCTACATCGATCTCGGGTTCTACGACGCCCTGCGCACCCGCTTCGGCGCGTCAGGCGGGCCATTCGCCGAGGCCTACGTCATCGCCCACGAGTACGGCCACCACGTGGAGCACCTCACCGGCGTGCTCGACCGCTCCCGCGACGGCTCCACCGGTCCCCAGGGCAGCGGGGTGCGCATCGAGCTGATGGCCGACTGCCTGGCCGGCATGTGGGCCGGAGGGGCGGTGGCGACCGGGTTCATCGAGGAGCTGACCGAGGCCGACATCGTCGACGGCCTCGACGCCGCCGCCGCCATCGGCGACGACCGCATCCAGGAGCGGGTCAGCGGGCGGGTCGACCCCGAGGCGTGGTCGCACGGCTCGTCCGAGCAGCGCCAGCGGTGGTTCCTGACCGGCTACCGCTCGGTCGACGCCGCCGCCTGCGACACCTTCGCGGTGTCGGCGGTCTGATCGGCGAACCCGCCGTCGGACACGCCGTCCACGCTGGTGACGATCTCGAAGCCCACGGGTTGTCAGCCGGTCCGGATGCGCCGGCGACCGGCCTCGGCCAGGACGGCACCGGGTCGGGTCGGGGTGAAGCGCAGCGCGGCCGACCGCCCTGGCTCACCTCGGCGCCGTCCCGGTCGCACCCGGACGAGGGGGACGGCGTCGTGCAGGCGCGCCTCGAGGGCCAGCCCGGGCGCACCGGCGGTCAGGTCCAGCGAGTCGGTGGCCGCCGGCGCCGGGCGCAGGACCTCGATGTCGGTGCGGCGCATGAGCACCGGGTCGAGCACCGCCAGGTGGTCCTTGAGGACCAGCCCGGCCGGCACCAGCACCGCCCAGCGTTGAGTGAGGGAGTGCAGGGCGCGGGCGAGCACCGCCGCCACTGGCCAACCGGCCACCAGTGCCACGCTGCCGGTGACCCACCGCCCGGCGGCCAGCAGCAGGGGGCCACCGACGGCCGCCGCCACGAGCACCGCCCATGCCGCCGGGATGGGCCCGGCGAGCAGGGCAGCCGGTGGGCGGAGCAGATGGCGACGCTCGTCGCCGTAGGCAGCGCCGTTGACTAGCCAGGACCCGACCTCGGGCAGGAAGGCGAACGCGGTCACGGCCAGGGCGAGCGCCACCCCGGCGGCCACCTCGGGGCCGTGGGGCCTCCCGGTGGTGGCGGCGGCGACCGTGGCAACCGTCGCCGTGGGGGCGACGACCCGCAGGATGGTCAAGCCCAGTGGGTGGGCGACCAGCAGGGCCACGACCACGGCGGCCCACGCCAGCCAGGCGGCCGCCGAAGCCGTGGTGCGGACCGGCACCGAGGCCTGGTCGAGAGCGGTGGCCAGGACCGACCCGGCGGTGAAGGGCAGCGCCAGCCATGCCCCCCGTAGGACCCAGGGCAGGGCGGCGTTCACGACGGGCTCACCGGTGCAGCCTCGCGCCAACGCCCGGCGACGAGGGAAACCGGGCCCGGTACCCTCGCCATCGGATGGAGGGGCCGGCGACCGAAGCAGCCCGGCTACGGGCCGAGATCGACCACCACGACCAGCGCTACCACCAACTCGACGACCCGGAGATCTCCGACGCCGAGTACGACACCCTGGTGCGCCGGCTCCGCCAGCTCGAACAGGCCCACCCCGAGATCGTCGCCGCGGCGTCCCCGACGCAGCGGCTGGGAAGCACTCCCTCCGCCGTGTTCGCCCCGGTGGAGCACGTCGTTCCCATGATGTCCCTCGAGAACGCCTTCACCTCCGAGGAGCTGCAGGCCTGGGGCGAGCGGCTCAGCCGCCGGGTCAGCGAGGCCAGCGCCTTCGTGTGCGAGCTGAAGATCGACGGGGTGGCGGTCTCGCTGCGCTACGAGGAGGGCGACTTCGTCCGAGCTGCCACCCGGGGAGACGGCCGGGTGGGAGAGGACGTGACCGCCAACGTGGCGACCATCGCCGCCGTGCCCCAGCGCCTCCAGGGCGAGGCCCCTCGCCTGTTGGAGGTGCGCGGCGAGGTCTACATGCCGGTGCCGGCGTTCGAGGCGCTCAACCGCCGCCAGGCCGAGGCGGGGGGCCGGCTCTTCGCCAACCCCCGCAACTCCGCCGCCGGGTCGTTGCGCCAGAAGGACCCGGCCATCACCGCCACCCGCGAGCTTTCGCTGTTCGTCTACCAGCTCGGAGCGGTCGTCGGGGGGCCGACGCTTCGCACCCACAGCGAGACCCTCGAGCACCTGGCCACGCTCGGCTTGCCGGTCAACCCCGAGATCCGCACGGTCGCCACCCTGGACGAGGTCGAGGAGCGGTGCCGGTGGTGGCTCGAGCACCGCCACGACCTCGACTACGAGATCGACGGCGTGGTCGTCAAGGTCGACGACCTGCACCGGCGGGAGGAGTTGGGCGTCACCGCCAAGGCCCCCCGCTGGGCCATCGCCTACAAGTTCCCGCCGGAGGAGCGAACGACCAAGCTGCTCGGGATCATGGTGTCGATCGGCCGCACCGGCAAGGCCACTCCCTTCGCCCAGCTCGAACCGGTCGTGGTCGGCGGCTCCACCGTCGCCCAGGCCACCCTGCACAACGAGGACCAGGTGCGGGCCAAGGGCGTTCGCCCGGGCGACACCGTCGTCGTCCGCAAGGCCGGCGACGTCATCCCCGAGGTGGTCAAGCCGGTGCTCGCCGAGCGCGCTGCCGGTCTCGTCCCCTGGCGGTTCCCGACCGACTGCCCGCGCTGCGGCCAGCCGCTCCAGCGCCTCGCCGGTGAGAGCGACACGTTCTGCCTGAACGTCGACTGCCCGGCTCAGCGCCGAGCCCGCATCGAGCACTTCGCCTCTCGTGGGGCCATGGACATCGAGGGCCTCGGTGAGCGAACGTCCGTGCTGCTGCTCGAACGCGGCCTGGTGGCCGACCCCGGTGACCTCTACCGCCTGGCCCCGTCCGACCTGCTCGGCCTCGACGGGTTCGCCGCGGTGTCGGTTCGGAACCTGCTGGCTGCCATCGAGTCCTCCAAGCGTCGCCCGCTTGCAAACCTCCTCTTCGCCCTCAACATCCGCCACCTCGGTCCCGCCGGCGCTCAGGTGCTGGCCCGGGCCTTCGGCAGCCTCGATGCGATCTTGGCCGCCTCCGAGGAGGAGCTCGCTGCCACCGAGGGGGTCGGGCCCGTGATCGCCGGCAGCGTGGCCGGGTTCTTCGCCCTCGAGCGGAACCGGGAGGTGGTCGACAAGCTGCGGGCCGCGGGGGTCGACTTCGGGCGGGTGGAGGCGCCGGCGCTGCCCCAGGTCCTGGCCGGTCGCTCCGTCGTGGTCACCGGCACCCTCGACGCCTTTCCCCGGGAAGCCGCCGAGGAGGCGATCAAGGCCAGGGGCGGCCGGGCGCCGGGCAGCGTCTCGAGCCGCACCACCGCCCTCGTGGCGGGGTCGGAGCCGGGCCAGGCCAAGCTGACCAAGGCGATCGAGCTCGGGATCCCCATCCTCGACGAGGCCGGCTTCACCCACCTCCTCGAGACCGGTGAGCTGCCCGGCGACTCGACGAGCCCGAGGCCATGAAGAGCTCGGCGAGGGAGTGGTGACAGAGTGGCCGCCACGGTGCCGGCCTCTGGCAGGACGAGGCCAGGCTGGGACCGGCGCCGGCGGCCGGTCGGGTTGCCGCCGAGTGGTGGTCCCTGGCCACCGTCGCCGGCCGCCTCTTCGGCAACGAGGTGAGGGAGGTAGGGGCAAGCTTCGGCAGCACCCTCGGAGCAAGCCGAGTCCCGGGCCTCATCTGTGGGATCAAACTGACCCATGACCCGACGGGGGAGCCGGCACCGATCGGTAGGCTCCGGCCGGTGGATGACCAGGAGGTCGTCGAGGCGCTCGTCACCGGAGGGGCCCGCCACGCCTTCGGGTCGAAGCTGCACATCGAGGGCGACTGCCTCGTCCTCGACGGCTGGTGGGAGGTCGCCTTCCGGGTGGCGCCGACCACCTTCGCCCTGCGTGACGAGCCCCCGCCCGACGGCGGCACCGTTCTCGACGACGTGGCCGCCGAGCTAACCGCCCACGGCCTACAGGAGGTGCCGGCGGACCCGACGCCGCTCTATGCCATCACCTACACCGCCATCGACCTCGGCCCCGTCGACTGGAAGCTGTGGTCGACGGATCTGGACACGGCGCAGAGCGCCCTTGCCGCCCGGGCCGGCTACGACACCTTCCTCGGGGACGCTGTCGGTAGCGGTCCCCGCCTCGACGACTACGCGGCTGAGCTCGCCGGTGCTCGCCGCAGCGCCGGCCTCCCGGCGCTGATGGTCCTCGCCGTCGGGCTCGACCCGGGCACCATCGCGGCGATGGCCGAGGCCCTCGACGGCTGTCGCGTCGAGGTCCGCGGGTGGGGGGAGATCGAGCCGGCGGACTGCGCCGGGCTGATGGCGAACCTCGTGCTCGTCGACGCTACGTCAGCAGCGGGTGAGGCCTTCGTCGCCGAGGTCAGGGCCACGCCCGGAGGATGCTTCCTTCCGCTGGTGGCGGTGACTGCGAAACCGGCGGTGGACGGGGCCGACGCCACCGTCGATGCGGGCTCCAGCCCCTTGGAGTGGGCCGAGCACGTCCGCAGCCTCCTGCCGTGACCTCCGCCACCGGCGGGTAAGGACGGGTGGAGGTGCAACCAACGAGGAGGAGCTTCGCCATGGCAGACGAGGTCAACGCCAAGGAAGGGTGGTGCTGCGACGGCCGGACCTGGCAGGAGCACACCGATGCCGACGGGCACTGCTGCCAGCCCCAGAACACCCACATCGGGCAGCTCCCGCTCGAGGGGCAGGAGCTGGCTCGCCGGCGCATCGGGGACAGCGCCTCATGACCTGAGTCCGGTCCCTCGGGGCGTCACACGACCTGGAACGTCCACTGCACCCGGTCGGCGTCGGCGCGGGTCTCGCCGGCCACGGGGCGCCAGATGAGGGCGGTGACCTCCACCGTGCCGGCCGGGAGCTCCTCGATCTCCATCTCCGGCCCGGCGGTGAAGAAGACCTGGTTCTGGGCGTCCACCCGCCGCAGCTGGTCCTCGGGAATCTCCACCCCGTTCACCACCAGCAGCGCCGTCCACTCCGGGGCGAGGTCGATGCCGATCTCCGTCTGGCGGAGCACCTGGGCGCCGCGGGCGGGCACGAGCTGCTCCACGGCATCACCGGTGACGGCGACGTCGGTGGCGCCCCGGCCAAGGGTGAAGGCATAGACGAACAAGCCGAGCGCCACGACGGCCAGCGTCGCCGCCGCCAGCGGGCGCACCCTCACGGGGACTCGCCGACCAGCGGGGCCAGGCGCCGCTGGAGGACGGTGGCCCGCGTGGACACCTCGCTCGCCGGCAGCTCGTCCCACACCGCTTCCATCACCTTCCACAGCCGGGGGTAGACGACCCCTTCGATGTCGGCCACCAGCCGGGGAGGCAGCGGTCCGGCGTGGATACGACGCAGCACGGCGGCGAGGTTGGCAGCCAGACGGTGGCAGATGACGTCGGGCTCGGCCCTGAGGTGCTCGACCATGACCTGCAGCTCGTCGGGCTGCCACAGGGCCTCGGCGCCGAGGAAGTGCTCGAGCTCCTCGACGATGGCGCGGCGCACGCCTCACTCTCTCCCGTTGCGCGCCCTCCGGCAAGCCGTCGCCGGCGCTGTCCCTTTGTCGACCTCACACTGAGACCGGCCGGCGACGGCCGCTGGAAGGGCCTTGCCACGATCGGACCGGAGGGCGGAGGTAGCCTCGTGCCGTGGCCACGGCGCACATGACCGAACAGCTCGGCCGTGTCCTCGGCGGCCGCTACCGCCTCACCGCGCCGATTGGGACGGGGGCGTCGGCCGAGGTCTACCTCGCCGACGACGTCACCTTGCGCCGCCGGGTGGCGGTCAAGGTGCTGCACCCCGGCCTTGCCGGCGACGAGGCCTTCCTGCGCCGGTTCCGGGCCGAGGCCCGGGCCGCCGCCGCCCTCAGCCACCCCCACATCATGGCCGTGTACGACTGGGGGGAGGACGACGGGCCCTACCTGGTGCTTGAGTTCCTCGGAGGCGGGAGCCTGCGGGCCATGCTCGACCAGGGTACGCGCCTCACCCCCTCCCAGGCGCTCGTCGTCGGCTTGGAGACGGCCAAGGCGCTCGAGTTCGCCCACCGCAAGGGGTTCGTGCACCGCGACATCAAGCCCGCCAACCTGCTCTTCGGTGACGACGGGCGGCTGCGGATCGCCGACTTCGGCCTCGCCCGGGCGCTGTCGGAGGCGGCCTGGACCGAGCCCGGCGACACACTGGTCGGCACCGCCCGTTACGCCGCTCCCGAGCAGGCGTCGGGGGGGCGCATCGACGGCAAGGCCGACGTCTACGCCCTCGGGCTGGTGCTGATCGAGGCGGTGACCGGCTCGGTGCCGCTGGTGGGGGAGACCACACTGGCCACCCTCGCGGGACGGGTCGATGTGCCCGTGCCCGTGCCCGAGGCCATGGGCCCGCTGGTGCCGGTGCTGCAACGCGCCGGGCGCCCCGACCCCGCCGAGCGCCCTGACGCCGGGGCCCTGGGCAAGGCGCTGCTGGCCGCGGCCAGCCAGCTCGATCGTCCCGCGCCCCTGCCCCTCGCCGGTGCCGTCGACCTCGCCACCGGCCACGGCTCCGGCGACGTCGACCCCACCCTGCTGCCCCCGTCCGTCCCGGCGTCCTCCGACGACGACGCCACCGTCGTGGCTGCAGGCGGCGGCCAGGTGGGCAGCGAAGCCGCCCGGACCACCGTGGTCCGCTCCGGGCCGCCGACCGCGGTGTTCGACGGCTTGGAGATGTTCGACCGGGAGGCGGGCTCCGGCGACAGGGCCGTCGCCGCGCCGACGCGCCGGCGCCGGCGCTGGCCCTGGCTCGTGCTCGTCCTCCTGTTGCTGGTCGGCGCCGGTGCCTTCGCCTACGTCCAGGCGCTGCCCGCTAGCGCGCTGGTGCCCAACGTCGACAACTACACCCGAGCCGACGCCGAGGACGAGCTCCTGCGGGTCCAGGTCGAGAACGATCTGTCCTGGGAGGTCGTGGTCGACGAGTCGTTCAGCGACGCCGTAGCCGAGGGCCTGGTGATCAGCCAGACACCGACACCCGGCACCGTCCTCGAGGACGGCATGACCGTGACCCTGGTGGTGTCGAAGGGCTTGCCGTTCGTGGCGGTCCCCGATCTCTCAGAGCACAGCGTGGAGGAGGCGGAGGCCACTCTGGCCGAGGTCGGGCTGACCCTCGGCGACGTGTCCGAGGCCAACGACGAGAAGACCGAGGCCGGGCTGGTGCTCGACTGGTCGTCCGGCGGCGAGGCCCGGCCCGCCGAGGTGCGCAAGGGCAGCGAGGTCGACGTGGTGGTGTCGGCTGGGCCCGCACCCCGGACCGTGCCCAACCTGGCCGGCAAGACCGCCGAGCAGGCCCGGGCCGAGCTGGAGCGCATCGGGCTGCGGGCCGAGGTCGTCGAGCGGTTCAGCGGCTCGGTCGACAAGGGCCTCGTCATCAGCACCGATCCCGGGGCCGGCGCCGGCGTGGCTCGGGGTCGCAGCGTGACCGTGGTCGTCTCCAAGGGGCGCGACCTGGTCGTGGTCCCCGATCTGAAGGGCAGGACCTTCGAGGAGTTCAAGGAGGCTCTGGAGGACGCCGGGCTCATCCCCGGCGACGTCGCCGGCAACTCCCGGGGCGATCCCGCCACCTCCGACCCCGAGCCCGGCGACCGCGTCGAGCGAGGGACCCCGGTCGACATCTTCCTGCGCCGCCGCTGAGGACCCGGGCGGCTCCACGCCCTATTCGGTGATGGCCTTGACCCGTTCGGCCACCTCGGCGGCCAGCGGGTCGACCTGGTCACCGAACATGGCCAGCAGCTTGGCCATGTCGCCCTGCACCTTGATCTTGCCGGCCATGAACGCCTGCATGGCCGCCTCCCGGTCCTGGCCGACGAAGATCGCCCGGGCGGTGGCGTAGTCGAGGGTGAGGGTCACGTCGGGGCGCTCGAGGTGACCGAGCTCCATCTCCATGGTCCCCGAGCTGGTGTCGAGGTGGGCGTCGATGGTGCCCGTCCCGAACGGCACGTCGGTGATGACCTGGTTCATGCGCACGACCGCCATCAGCGGCTCGGCCCGGGCCCGGTACTCCTCGCGGATCGCCCGGGCCTCCTCGATCCACTCGTCGGTCAGGAAGGGGTGGCTGGCCATGCCCGGAAGCTACCCTTCCACCCGGTGCCGGCCGACGTCATCCCCGGGGCCGAGGGGTGGGCGCTCACCGGCGGACCGGCAGGGGCGCTGGTGGTGCACGGCTTCACCGGTACCCCGGCCACCGTTCGCCCCGTCGCCGAAGCCCTGGTCGATGCCGGGTTCACCGTGGCCGTGCCCCGCCTGCCCGGGCACGGCACCGCCATCGCCGACATGGTGCCCACCCGCTTCACCGACTGGTCTGCCGCCGTCGAGGACGCCTACGTGACGCTTGCCCGGTCGTGCTCGCGGGTGGTGGTGGTGGGCCAGTCGATGGGAGCGACCCTCGCCTGCCGGTTGGCCGCTCGCCACCCCGAGATCGCCGGCGTGGTCGCCGTCAACCCCCTGGTCGAGCCGGTCGATCCCGAGCTCAAGGAGCTGGTGCAGCTTCTGCTCGACGCCGGGGAGGTCGTGGGCGACGGGACCGGGCGCGACCTGGCCGATCCGAACGCGACCGACATCGCCTATCGGGGCTCGCCGCTGGCCGCCGCCCTGTCGCTCTACGAGGCGCTGGACGACCTCCGGCCCGAGCTGGCCCGCATCGCCTGCCCGGTGCTGATCATCACCAGCGCCGAGGACCACGTCGTCCCCCCTCGCAACAGCGACTCTCTCGCCGCCCTCGTGCACGGGCCGGTGGAGCGCCTGAGGCTCGAGCGCAGCTACCACGTGGCCACCCTCGACCACGACAAGGACCTCCTGGCGGCGCGGAGCGTGGCCTTCGTCCGCCGGGTC
This sequence comes from Actinomycetota bacterium, assembly GCA_016781135.1. Lineage (GTDB taxonomy): Bacteria > Actinomycetota > Acidimicrobiia > Acidimicrobiales > CADCSY01 > JADDRA01. The sequence continues at coordinate 21,475 of JADDQY010000003.1, read as the reverse complement.
ACCGCGTGAGCGAGCGGCTCAGGAAGGGGAGCGCAGGCGGAGCCCGGGGAGGCCGTCGAAGCGGTGGTGGCGGGTCGAGAGGAGGATGAGGTTGTGGTGCAAGACGGTGGCGGCGATGAGGGCGTCGGCGGTGTGGATGCCGGCTGCCCGTCGGAGACGACCGGCACGCTCGGCCACGGCGCGGTCGATGGGGAGCTCGGGGAACGAGCCGAGCAGCAGGCGCAGCTTCTCCTCGTCGGCGCGAGCACCGGCGTAGAGCTCGCAGCGGGTGACGATCGAGTAGCACAGGCGGTTGGGGCCCGGGCTGAGCGCGCGTTCGCCCCGCACGTGGTCGACGAACACGTCGGTGTCGACCAGCAGGTCAGCCACGGTCCCACTCGTCGCGGTCGGGCACCTGGAGGTCGGGCATGGTAGCGAAGGTCGACTCGAGGGCAGCGGTGGGGTCGGGCTCGTCCTCGGCGAGGAACTGGTCGACGGCCTGGCGGATCAGCGCCCCCAGCGTCGTACCCTGCTCTCGCACCATGTCGTCGAGGCGCCGGCGCTGCTCGGGCGTGAGGGTGATCTGGATCCGGCGCGGGGTCACTGGCACCGCAGCGTAGAGGGCGGCATTCGGCCGCGGGAGGGATCGCTCCTACCATGGTGCCGATGGCCGAACGCATCACTCCCAGCGACGTGGCCCACGTGGCCGACCTGGCCCGGCTCGAGCTCAGCCCCGAGGAGCTCGAGCTGTTCACCGGCCAGCTGGCCGACGTGCTCGACCACGCCGCCGACGTCGAGGCGCTCGACCTGTCGGAGGTGGTGCCCACCGCCCACCCCCTACCGCTGGTCAACGTGCTGCGCGACGACGTGGTCCGTCCGAGCCTCGATCGTCGTGCGGTGCTCGACGCCGCCCCTGCGGTGGAAGACCACCGCTTCCAGGTCCCACCGGTCCTCGGCGAGCCGGGGTGAGCGACGCCGTGCCACCATCGACGTCCCTCCCCGCCGTGGAGATCGCCGCCGCCGTGCGCCGGGGCGAGCGCAGCGCCGTCGAGGTGCTCGAGGAGCACCTGGCGGTCATCCACGAGCGAGAGCACGAGATCCACGCCTTCAACCTCCTCATGGACGACCACGCCCGGGTGGCCGCCGCCCACGTCGACCGCCAGGTGGCGGCCGGCCACGACCCCGGGCCCCTGGCCGGCGTGCCCGTGGCCCTCAAGGACAACCTGTGCACGAGCGGTGTGCCCACCACCTGCTCGTCACGGATCCTCGAGGGCTGGTGCCCGCCCTACGACGCCACCGTCGTCGCCCGGTTGCGTATGGCCGGGGCGATCCTGATCGGCAAGACCAACCTCGACGAGTTCGCCATGGGCAGCTCCACCGAGCACTCGGCCTTCGGCCCCACCCGCAACCCCCACGACCCCGCTCGGGTCCCGGGAGGCTCGAGCGGCGGCAGCGCCGCCGCCGTGGCCGCCGGCTTCGCCCCGCTGGCGCTTGGTTCCGACACTGGCGGCTCCATCCGCCAGCCCGCTTCGCTGTGTGGGGTGGTCGGGGTCAAGCCGACGTACGGCCGGGTGAGCCGCTACGGGTTGGTGGCCTTCGCCAGCAGCCTCGACCAGATCGGCCCGCTGGCCCCCACCGTGGCCGATGCCGCCGCCGCCCTCGAGGTGATCGCCGGCCACGACCCCCTGGACTCCACCTCGGTGCCCGAGCCCGCTCCCGAGCTGCTCGCCCGCCTCGGCGAGGGCGTCGAGGGCCTGCGCGTGGGCGTCGTGGCCGAGCTCATGGGGGAGGGCATCGCCCCCGACGTCAGGCGCCGGGTGGAGGCCGCCGCCGATGCCCTGGCCGAGGCCGGCGCCAAGGTCGACGACGCCACCGTTCCCGCCGCCACCTACGGGTTGTCGGCCTACTACCTCATCGCCCCGGCCGAGGCGTCGTCGAACCTCGCCCGCTACGACGGCGTGCGCTACGGGCTCCGGGTCGACGCCCCCACCACGGCGGCGATGAACACCGCCACCCGCACCGCCGGCTTCGGCGCCGAGGTGAAGCGCCGCATCATGCTGGGCACCTACGCCCTGTCCGCCGGCTACTACGACGCCTACTACGGCAAGGCCCAGAAGGTCCGGACCCTGATCATCCGCGACTTCGCCGCCGCCTACGAGTCGTTCGACCTGCTCCTCTCCCCGGTGTCGCCCACCACCGCGTTCCCGCTCGGGGCCAAGGCGGCCGACCCCCTCACCATGTACCTCTCCGACGTGTGCACGATCCCGTCCAACCTGGCCGGCGACCCGTCGGTGTCGGTGCCGTTCGGGACCGGCGACGACGGGTTGGCGATCGGCGTGCAGGTGCTGGCGCCCGCCTTGGCCGAGGCCACCATGCTGCGAGCGGCGGCGGTGTTGGAGGACGCCGTCGCTGGCAACCACCCCGGAGGTCGGCGTTGAGCGAGTGGGAGACGGTCGTCGGCCTCGAGGTCCACTGCGAGCTGGCCACCGCCTCCAAGCTGTTCTGCGGGTGCCGCAACGCCTTCGGGGACGAGCCCAACACCAACGTGTGCCCGGTGTGCCTGGGCCTGCCCGGGTCGCTCCCGGTGCTGAACCGGGGGGCGGTGGAGCTGGCCATGCGCCTCGGCCTGGCCCTGGGATGCGAGGTGCGCCCGAGCACGTTCCACCGGAAGAACTACTTCTACCCGGACATGCCGAAGGACTACCAGATCTCGCAGTACGACGAGCCCATCAACGTCGACGGGGTCATCGAGCTGCCCGACGGCACCCGCATCGGCGTCGAGCGGGCCCATCTGGAGGAGGACACCGGCAAGTCCACCCACGTTGGCGGCGGCGGGCGCATCCACGAAGCCGACCGCTCCTTGGTCGACTACAACCGGGCCGGGGTGCCTCTGGTCGAGATCGTGAGCCGGCCCGATCTGCGCTCCGCCGAGCAAGCCAAGGCGTACGTCAACGAGCTGCGGGCGGTGCTGCTCGCCACCGGGGCCTCCGACGCTCGGATGGAGGAGGGGAGCATGCGCGTCGACGCCAACGTCTCGGTGCGACCCGCCGGATCCTCCACCTTCGGCACCCGCTGCGAGGTGAAGAACCTCAACTCCACCCGCTCGCTGGCCCGGGCCATCGACTACGAGACCCGTCGCCAGATCGAGCTGCTCACCGACGGCGAGCCCGTGGTGCAGCAGACCCGGCACTGGGACGAGGCCGACGGGCGGACCCATCCGCTGCGCTCGAAGGAGGAGGCGTTCGACTACCGCTACTTCCCCGAGCCCGACCTGGTCGCGCTCGCCCCGCTGGAGGAGTGGCAGGCAGCGGTCGCCGAGGCGTTGCCGCTGCTGCCCGCGGCTCGTCGACGGCGGCTGGCCGACGTCACCGGCGCCGGCATCGCCTCGGTGGCGGTGGTGGTCGAGCGCGGCCTCGACCACCTGGTGCTGGCGGCCATGGAGGCGGGTGGTGACGCCGGACGGCTGATGGTCCACGCCGAGCACGATCTCGCCGGCACCACCGGTGCCCTCGACGTCGACGCCTTCGCCGGGCTCACCCGCATGGAGGCCGACGGGGCGCTCACCGCGACCCAGGCCAAGGCGGTGCTCGCCGAGCTGGTGGCCAACGGGGGCGATCCCCAGGCCGTGGCCGCCGCCCTGGGCTACGAGGCCCTGTCCGGTGATGTGCTGGCCGAAGCCGTCGACGCTGCCGTCGCCGCCAACCCCGGCGCCTGGGACCGCTTCCTCGCCGGGGACACCAAGGTGACCGGCTTCTTCGTCGGTCAGGTGATGAAGGCGACCGCCGGCAAGGCCGACGGCAAGGCCGTCACCGCCCTGCTGCGCCAGCGCGCCGCCGGCTGACGCTGGTCGGCGAGAAAGCCTTGTGCCGGCCGAGACCCTGGGCGATGGTCCGAATATGAATACGCCGCCGGCTCGTATCGAAAGGAACCCCGATGATCGGCGCTGGTTGGCGCTCGCCGTCCTGTGCCTCAGCTTGGTGCTGGTCGTCCTCGACAACACCGTCCTCAACGTGGCCCTCCCCACGCTGGTACGGGAGCTGGTGCCTCCACCACTCGCTCCAGTGGATGGTCGACGCCTACGTCATCATCTTCGCCGGGCTCCTGCTCACCGCCGGAGCCCTTGGCGACCGCTTCGGTCGCCGCCGGGCTCTGCAGCTCGGCCTCGTCATCTTCGCCGTCGCCTCGGGCCTGGCCGCCCTCTCGAGCTCGACCGCTCAGCTCATCGGGGCCCGGGCGGTCATGGGGCTCGGCGCCGCCTTCGTGTGATGCCCGCCACCTTGTCGATCATCACCAACGTGTTCACCGATCCCGCCGAGCGGGCACGGGCCATCGCCATCTGGGCGGGTATGGCCGGCGTGGGCGTTGCCCTCGGCCCGGTGGTGGGCGGTTGGCTGCTGGAGCATTTCTGGTGGGGATCGGTGTTCCTGATCAACCTCCCGATCGTGGTGCTCGCCCTGGTGTCGGGGCGGCTGCTGCTGGCCGAGTCTCGCCACGTCAGCGGTCGAGCGCTCGACGTCGTCGGCGCCGGGCTGTCGATGGCCGGCGTGGCTGCGTTGCTGTGGGCGATCATCGAGGCGCCCGAGCACGGGTGGGACGACGCCACGACGATCGTCAGCTTCGCCGTCGCCGCCGTGCTGCTCGGGATCTTCGCGTGGTGGGAGCGGCGGGTCGAGGCACCCATGCTCGACCTCGCCTTCTTCCGCGACGCTCGCTTCAGCGCCGCCAGCGGGTCGATCGCCCTGGTGTTCTTCGCCCTGTTCGGTTCGTTCTTCCTGTTCACCCAGCTGCTCCAGTTCGTCCTCGGCTATACGGCCTTGGAGGCGGGGCTGCGCCTGTTGCCGATCTCGATCGTGCTGGGCGCGGTGTCGCCGCTCAGCGCCAGGCTGGTGGAGTGGGTGGGCACCAAGGCGGTCGTCACCTCCGGCCTGGTCGTCGTTGCCGTCGGCTTGGGCATGACGGCGACGTTCTCCACGGGCTCGAGCTAGGAGACCTGCTCGCCGGGATGCTGGTGATGACCGCCGGTATGGGCCTCACCATGGCCCCCGCCACCGAGTCGATCATGGGCTCGCTGCCCCCGGCCCAGGCCGGCGTAGGCTCGGCGGTCAACGACACCACCCGGAGCTCGGCGGCGCCCTCGGCGTGGCCGTGCTCGGAAGCCTGCTCGCTTCGGGCTACGCCGCCACGCTGGGGAGTCGTTGCCCGCCGGCCTGCTGCCCGCCGAGGTCGGTGGCGTGGTCCGCGAGTCGCTCGGGCCCGCCCTGCAGGTGGCGGGAGGACTGGGTCCGGCGGGGGAGGGTCTGGCCGTCGCCGCCCGAGCCGCCTTCGTCGACGCCATGGGATCGGCTGGTGGTGGCCGCCGGCGCCGCCGCGGTCGGCGCGGTGGTGAGCGCGTGTTCCTTTCTCGGCGGGCGCGGTGCCTGGCGGCACCGGTCACGCTGCTGGAGGAGCCTGCCGTCGCCGTGGTCACGGCCGAGAACCCGGCGTGACCCTTCTCCCGACGTCCTGAGGTGGCGTTGGCTGAGGGCGAGCGCCGCCCCGGGCGCCCCCGGGATCCCGAGCTCGACCAGGTGATCCTCCGGGCCACGATCGAGCTGCTGTGCCAGGAGGGCTTCGCCGGCACCTCCGTGGAGGCGGTGGCCGAGTGGGCGGGGGTCAGCAAGGCCACGATCTACCGACGTTGGCCCACCCGCGAGACCTCCTGCTGGCGGCGGGGGGATCGATGGGGCCCTGCCCCGCTGATCCCGACACCGGCAGCTTGCGGGAGGACCTCGTCACCCTCATCAGCGGGCTGATCGCCATGATGGGGACGCTCGTCGGAGGGCTGCTGCCGGCCACGGTCGACGAGGCCGCCCGGAACCCGAGATGCGGACGCGCCTGGACGCGTTCATGGACGCCCGCCGGGGACCGGTGCGCGCCGTGCTGGCCCGAGCGCGGGCCAGGGGCGAGCTACGGGAGGAGATCGACGCCGAGCTGGTCGCCGACCTCCTGGCTGGTCCGGTGTTCACCCGCGTCCTGGTCACGGGGATGCCCCTCGAGGCCGACCTTGCTGCCCGGATCGTCGACGCCGTCCTCGGAGGCGTGCTCGCCCATCCCCTGGGTTCGCCCGAGGGGTGAGCCTGGACGACGACGCCGAGCCGGGGGTGGAGGCTCCCTCCACCGCCCACCCCTCTCCGGCGAAGCGCCACAGCAGCGCCGCCGCCCGGGTGACCATGAGCAGCGCCAGCGAGGCCCACAGCCAGCCGATGCCCCCCCCGAACGCCAGCACGGCGGCGGCCGCGGGCACGAACACGGCGGCGGCTGCGGCCATCGCCCCGGCCAGGAAACGCAGGTCGCCGGCGCCGATCAGCACCCCGTCGAGCACGAACACCACGGCGTTGAGGGGCTGGAGGGCGCCCACGAACACCAGCACGAAGGCGCACAGGGCCACCACCTCGGGATCGGCGCTGAACAGCCGGGGCAGGACGGGGCGGGCCATGAGCACGGCGGCCCCGAGGACGACCCCCACGCCCACCCCCCACTCGATCATCCGCCGCCCGGCCAGCCGGGCGGCAGCGCGGTCACCGGCCCCGAGCAGGCGTCCGACCATGGCCTGGCCGGCGATGGCGAGGGAGTCGAGCACCAGGGCCAGGAACGACCACAGCTCGAAGGCGATCTGGTGGGCCCCGAGGTCGACCGGCCCGAGCCGGGCGGCCACTGCGGTGGCGAGGGTGAGCGCCAGCCGCAGGGCGGCCGTGCGCACGAACAGGTCGCGCCCCACGACGGCCAGGTGCCGTATGGTCGCCGGGTTCGGACGCCAGCGGGCTCCGTGGCGCGCCGTGTCTTGGGCCACCCATCGCACATAGGCGCCGGCGGCACCGACCTGGGCCACGACCGTCGCCAGCGCCGACGCCCCGATCCCGTAGCCCAGCCCGTACACGAGGACGAGCTCGATGGCGAGGTTGGCGGCGACGGCGACGCCGGTGACCACCAGTGGGGTCATGGTGTCCTGACGTCCCCGGAGGTAGCCGGTGCCCGCGAGCCCCACCAACAGGGCAGGGACGCCGACCAGGCTGATGCGGAGGTACACCAGGGCGTTGTCTGCCACCGCCCCGGTGGCGCCGAGCAGCCGCACCAGCTGAGGCGCCAGCACCAGACCGGCCAACGCCAGGGCCACGCCGATGCCCAGCGCCAGCCACATCCCCTGCACCCCCTCGTGCGCCGCTCCCGCGTCGTCCCCGGCACCGATGCGCCGCGCCACCGACGCGGTGGTCCCGTAGGCGAGGAAGTTGAAGATGACGTACGCCGTGAGCAGCACGGTGCTGGCGACGGCCAGGCCGCCCAGCTCGGGGGTGCCGAGGTGCCCCACCACGGCGGTGTCGGCGAGCACGTAGAGCGGCTCGGCGGCCAGGGCACCGAGGGCGGGCAGGGCCAGCCGCAGGATCTGGCGGTCGTGGGGGTGGGCCAGCGGCCGGACGACGGCGATGGCTTAGACCGTAGGAGGGTGACGGTGGGAACGTGCGTACGTTCGTCAGCAGCGCCACGGGGGCGGCTTGCCCGGCCGGGCCCCAGCCTGCATGGTGGAACGGTGCAGCGCGTGGCCCCGCCGTGGAGCCCGGAGGCGAGCATCCGCCAGCGGGTGGTCCCCGTCGTGGCCGCGCTGGTCATCGTCGCCGCCCTGGTCTACGGCCTGATGTCGTTCACCTTTGCCGGACGGGTGCAGTGCACCGGGGCTCTGTTCGGCTCCCAGCCGGCGCCGGAGACCCCGGCCGGCGCCATCATCGGCAGCCCCGAGCGGGCCTGCGCGGACACCGGTGGGCGCCGCCGGGTCAACGCCATCGTGGTCATCGGCGCTGCCCTCGCCATCGGGCTCGGCGGTGCCTTCCTGCCCTCCGACGACCAGGTCGAGCCCAAGAGCTAGCAGGGGGCGAGGCAACTGGCTCAGGCGACGTCCTGGCGCTGGAGGCGGCGGGTGGCGAGGGCCACGCCGGCGCTGGCGGCGGCCAGGGGCACCACCACGGCGGTGGCCAGCGACACCTCGGCGAGCGGGTCGGCGCCGAGCGCGAGGCGGTCGAGCAGGGCGGTGGAGTGGGTGCGGATGGCCAGCAGCGAAGCGGTCCCGCCTACCCGGGCCACGAAGCCCTCCCAGACCAGGATGTACACCAGGCCCCACACGAGCGCCCTGCGCACACGCAGCCCCAGCCAGGTGAACACGCCCGAGTAGGCCACGGTGGCGAGCGTGCACGATGCCACCGTGGCCTCCACCATTTCGCTCCCAGCCCCGGTGACGGCGGCGGCGGCGGCCAGGGGGATGACCACGGCGGGCAGGCTGACGGTAAGCGCGGCGGCCACGGCGGCCGTCACCACCCGCCACCGGGTCACCGGCCGGAGCCACAGGTACACCAGGGTGCCGTCCTCGTTGGGCTCCCCCAGCGCCGCGGAGCCGAACACCAGGGCGGTCACGGGCACGAGCAGCGACAGCCCGTAGGCGCGGACGAGGGTGACGCCGTCGTCGAGGGGCCGGGCACCGTCGCCCGCGCCGATGGCGGCGCCGAGCACGACCGCCAACCCCCCGAGCGCGACCAACCCGGCCAGACGTCCGGCGCTGACCTGGGCGGCGAGGAACATCCGCCACAGCGGCCTCATCGGGTCCCCGTGCCGGTGGTCCCCACCGGGCCGACCAGGTAGCGGAAGACGCTCTCCAGGTCGTCGTCGAGGGGCACCAGCTCCAGCAACCGGGCCTCGGCCGCCACCGCCGCCGGGGCGACGGCGTGGCGCAGGGCGGCGACGTCGGAGGTGTCGACCACCAGGGTCTCGGGGCTGGTCACCCACACACCGACCGCCGTCCCCGACGCCAGGAGGCCGGCACCCAGGGCGTGGGGCTTGTCGGTCCGGCAGCGCAAGCGGTGCGGCCGGTTGTCCATGAGCTCGCGGATGGCGTGGAAGTCGCCCTCGGCGGCCAGCCGTCCCTGAACCATGACCAGCACCCGGGACCCGAAGCGCTCCACCTCGTCGAGCACGTGGCTCGACACCACCACACACCGGCCGGCGTGACCGAGGCGGCGGAACAAGGCGATGAGGTGGAGCCGCTGACGGGGGTCGAGACCGTCGAGGGGCTCGTCGAGCACCAGCACCTCGGGGTTGTGCACCAGGGCCTGGGCGACCTTGACCCGCTGGCGCATCCCCTTGGAGTAGGTGGCGAGGCGGCGCCGGTCGGCGGGGTCGAGGTCGACTGCTGCAAGGGCAGCGGCGGCGGCTGCGCCGGGGCTTGGCAGCTGGTGCAGCTCGGCGGCCAGGGCGACGAAGGCAACGGCGGTCATGCCGTCGAACAGGGCCTCTTGCTGGGGCACCAGTCCGATGCGCCGGAACCGGGACGGGTGCGCCCGTGGGTGGTGCCCGAGCACGGTGATTTCCCCCTGGGAGGGGCGGGTGAGCCCGCACACCAGGCGGAGCATGGTCGACTTGCCCGCCCCGTTGGGGCCGAGCAGGGCGGTCACCCCCGAGCCGATGCTGAACGAGACATCGGAGACGGCGACCACGTCACCGAACCACTTCGACACCCGGGAGACCTCGACCACGGCGGTCATCGGGTGATCCGCAGGTGGCGGTATCGCTCCCGCACCACCAGCCCCGCGGCCACCGTCCACGCCACGTTGGCGGCGACCAGCTCCCCGGTGGAGAGCCGGGGCTCGCCCACCTCGCCGAAGATCCGTTGCACCAGCTCGAAGGGAACGAGGCCCAGGTTGAGCAGGAGCAGCCGATGGTCGGCACCGGTGAGCACCAGGGTGGTGGTGGCCACCCCGGAGACCAGGAGCACGAAGATGACCGCGGCCGACGCCACCGCCCGGCGCTCGGTGAGGCTGGCGGCGGCGAGGGACACGGCGGTGTAGGCAGCGGAGATGACCAGGCCGCTGGCCACCACCCGTCCCAGGACGAGGACGAACGCGCCCACGCCGTCGGGGCCGGCCTCGGCGAACGTGAGGCCGACCAGCAACAGCAGGGGGGGGCCGAGGGTGACCAGGGCCAGCACCGGCACCACGGCCAGCACCTTGGCGGCGAGGTAGGAGTCGCGGGTGAGCGGGGACGCCAGGTACAGACCGAGCGTCCGGTAGCGCCGGTCGGGGCACAGCACCTCGGGCCCGACCAGGGCCACGAAGATCACGATGGCGGCGCTGATGAAGCCGTAGTAGTCGGCGTAGCCGGGGAGCACCCCGGTGGCGTCGACGAGCTGCTCGGGGAGCAGGGCGGCGACGCCGACGAAGACCGTCGCCGGCACGTAGGCGATGCCGACCGACAGCAGCGGGAGCAGCTTGGCCCACCACGACCGCCGCAGCCCGAGCGCCCGCAGGGCGCTGTGCCAGGCCACGCTGCGCACCGCCCCCGCCACGCCCCGCCGGGCTCCCTCGTAGCGCCTGTAGCTGCGGTCGAGGATGCGGGCGTCGCTCACGCCGGTGGCCCCTCTCCCGTTCTTTGGTCTGCAGTCGCCACCTGCCGGCCCTCGACGAAAGGACGGCCGGCGCGGTGGTGCCCGTCGGAGGCCAGGAAGACGTCCTCCAGGGTGGCGGTGCGGGGCTGGACCCGGCGCAGGCCCACGCCCGAGGCGGCGGCGACGTCACGCACGGCGTCGGCGGCAGTGTCGGGCCAACCGGGGACGACGAGGCGCAGGCCGTCGACGGCCGCCTCGAGGCCCCGGGCCCGAACCCCCGCGGCCACCACCTCGGCGCCGCCCTCGTCGTCGACGTCGACCACGAGCCCGGCGGTGCCGGCGCGCAGCGCGTCCATGGTGCCGCTGGCGACGACGGTGCCCTCGGCGAGGATGACGGCGGCGTCACAGGTGCGCTCGACCTCCTCGAGTAGGTGCGACGACAGCACCACATCGATCCCGAGCTCGGTGCCGATGCGGCGGATGAGGGCCAGCATGTCCTCTCGCTGGAGCGGGTCGAGCCCGTTGGTGGGCTCGTCGAGCAGCAGCAGGGCGGGATCATGGGCGAGGGCGGCGGCGAGCTTCACCCGCTGGCGCTGCCCCGTCGACATCGTCCCCACCGGGCGGTGGCGCTCCTCGCCCAGCCCGACGTGCCACAGGGCGTCACTGGCCCGGGCGGTGGCGTCACGCCGGGGCAGGCCGTGGACCTCGGCCAGGTGGCGGACAAGGTCGTGGGCCCGCACGTCGGGGGGCAACGCCTCGTGCTCGGGCACGTAGCCGAGTCGCTCGCGCACCTGCGCCCCAGCGGCGGTGGGGTCGAGGCCGAGCACCTCGAGGATGCCCTCGTCCGGCGGGTGGAGGCCGAGGATCAGGCCGATCAGGGTGGTCTTGCCCGCTCCGTTGGACCCGAGCAACCCGGTGACACCCCTGCCCACCTCGAAGCTGACCCCCCCCAGCGCGGTGGTGGCGCCCCAGCGCTTGACCACCTCCGAGGCCCGTACGACGGCGGCCATCGCACGACGCTACCGTCGCCCCCCTCCCGTCGTCGGCCGGCTCGACCTCCCCTCCACGGGGTTTCGTCCGACGAAGAATGGGTGGGAGCGGCGGTGGCGGCCTCGCTACCCTCGGGCCATGGCCAGCGACGGCAAGCTCCGCAGCCACGAGGTCACCGACGGCCCCGCCCGGGCTCCGGCCCGGGCCATGCTGCGGGCCGTCGGCATGACCGACGCCGACTGGGACAAGCCCCAGGTGGGGGTGTGCTCGTCGTGGAACGAGCTCACCCCGTGCAACCTCCCGCTCCGCCGCCTGGCCGAGCAGGCCAAGGAGGGGGTGCGGGCCGCCGGCGGCTTCCCCCTCGAGTTCACCACCATCGCCGTCTCCGACGGCATCTCCATGGGCCACGAGGGGATGCGGGCCTCCCTGGTGAGCCGGGAGGTCATCGCCGACTCGGTCGAGACGGTCATGCACGCCGAGCGCCTCGATGCCATGGTCACCTTCGCCGGCTGCGACAAGAGCCTCCCCGGCATGCTCATGGCCGCCGCCCGCCTCGACCTGCCGTCGGTGTTCGTCTACGGCGGGTCGATCCTGCCCGGTCAGCGCAACGGCGTGGCCCTCGACATCGTGAGCGTGTTCGAGGCGGTGGGCGCCTGTGCTGCCGGCACCATCACCGAGGGCGAGCTCGGCGAGATCGAGCGGGCTGCGTGCCCAACCGAGGGCAGCTGCGCCGGCATGTTCACCGCCAACACCATGGCGGTGGTGGCCGAGGCTCTCGGCATGTCCCTGCCGGCCAGCGCCACCCCTCCCGCCGTCGACCGGCGCCGCGATGCCCTGGCCCGCACCAGCGGAGAGGCGGTGGTCGCCCTGGTGCGCTCGGGCATCCGCCCTCGCCAGATCCTCACCAAGGAGGCGTTCGAGAACGCCATCGCCGTGGTCATGGCCCTCGGCGGCTCCACCAACGCCGTGCTCCACCTGCTGGCCATTGCCCACGAGGCCCGGGTCGACCTCGCCCTCGACGACTTCAACCGCGTGGCTTCCCGAGTGCCCCACATCGCCGACACCAAGCCCCACGGCCGCTACCACATGAGCGACATCGACCGCGTCGGTGGGCTCCCGGTGGTCCTCGCCGAGCTGCTCGACGCCGGTCTGCTCCACGGCGAATGCCTCACCGTCACCGGGCGGACCCTGGCCGAGAACCTCACCGAGCTGGCCCCCCCGGCTCCCGACGGCTCGGTGGTCCACCCCCTGTCCGACCCCCTCCACGCCATTGGTGGCATCGCCGTCCTCAGCGGCTCACTCGCTCCCAAGGGGGCGGTGGTCAAGGTCGCCGGCATCGACTTCACCCGCTTCGACGGCCCCGCCCGGGTCTTCGAGGGGGAGGACGGCGCCATGGAGGCCATTCTCGCCGGCGCCATCCGGCCCGGCGACGTGGTCGTCATCCGCTACGAGGGCCCCAAGGGCGGACCGGGCATGCGGGAGATGCTGGCCGTCACCGGGGCCATGAAGGGCGCCGGCCGAGGGGGCGACTGCGCCCTGGTCACCGATGGACGCTTCTCGGGCGGCACCCACGGCTTTTGCATCGGCCACCTCGCCCCGGAGGCGGTCGACGGCGGCCCGATCGCCCTGGTGCGCGATGGCGACCGCATCGTGATCGACACCGACGCCCACACCATCGACCTGATGGTGGACGAGGACGAGCTCGACCGGCGCCGGGCCGACTGGAAGCTGCCGCCGCCGCGCTACACCTCGGGCGTGCTGGCCAAGTACGCCCGGCTCGCGTCCGGGGCCGAGCGGGGGGCCGTCACCGAAGCGTAGGGACCGACACCGTCTGGTCCGAGTGGGCCCAGTCGTGCGACTGCCATCCGGTGAGGCCGTTCAGGCCATCGAGGAAGATCCGGCCCCGGCAAGTCAGCTCCTCCACTCGGCACCTCATCTCGTCGTCGACGTCGGGGGGGAACCCGAAGAGGTCGCCGAGGCGGAGCCTGGCGTCCTCCACGTGGCGCCGGTCGTCGTCGTTGGGTTCGGGGTTGACGAGCTGGTCGATCACTGTTGGGCTCAGGTGCTGGTGGGCGAGCACCACCATGAAGCGGCTCACCGCCCGGTCGAGGCCCCGTGTCGAGGCGCGCAGGCGCCGGTACCGCTCGTCGGCTCCGAGGAGGTGGGCGGCGATCACCACCCGCACGATCGCCCGCACCGCCGGCTCCGGGTCCTGGTGGGGATCGCGTGACCGGTAGCAGAGCGAGACGAGCGGGAAGCGGTGCATCTCGTTCTGGGTGTCGCGCAGGAGGTCGGCCCACTTCTCCAGGCGTTGTCGGACGTCGGCGACCTCCTCCTCGGACAGCCACTCGGCCAGCACCGCAGGCCCGTCGTGGCGACCGTCGGTGTCCTCGCCGACCCGCAAAGCCATCCGGATTCGACCGTGGAGGCTCCCCAGCACCTCCAGGAGGTAGGCGACGATCCCGGTCAGCATGGAGAAGCCACTGAGCGACGCCACCACCGCCAACACCTTCAACACCGGCCACGCCGGCGTGATGTCGCCGTAGCCGAGGGTGCTCATGGTGCTCCCGCTGTAGTACAGGGCGTGGACGAAGCTGGGTGGCCCGAGGCCGGGCTCGATCTGGTACCCGTCGCCCAGGAACGGCCAGATCACCAGAGCGAAGCCGACGGTGAAGGAGAGGACCCACACGGCGAACGTCGTCACCATCATCAGCGGCCCGGCCAACGCCATCGCCCTCCGCCGCTGCCGGCGACGTCGGTCGCCGGCGACCACCGTGCGCCACAGCCCCCGTTGCACGGCCCCGGCGATCGGCCCGTCGATGTCGGGGTGCAAGGCGGTGAGGAACAGGTCGACCAGGGAGCCCCCCATCAACAGCGCGCCCACCGAGACCGCTACCCACGTCAGGACGTCCATGTGCCGTTCGCCTTACCCGGTAACCTCGGTTATCGGTGCCTGAACTTGAGGGGCTGATGTGGCAGCCGTCGCTGCTCGATGCCGCCGAGCCCCTGGCCGACCCCTGCTTCGCCGGCCTGGTCCACCACGACCTCGACCCGACGGCCTGGGTCGACTTCTTCCCGGGATGGCTGTCGGGGCCCGAGGAGGTGTTCGCCGGGCTGCTCGCCGAGGCTCCGTGGGAGGGTCGCGACCGGCACATGTACGGCCAGGTGGTGGCCCAGCCCCGCCTCACGGCGTGGTGGGACGCCTCCCAGGGGAACGTCGCCTTCCTCCAGGTGGTCGAGGACATGCGGGTCGCGCTCTCCGCCCGCTACGGCGTCGACTTCGACTCGGTCGGCCTCAACCTCTACCGAGACGGCGGCGACAGCGTGGCCTGGCACGGTGACCGCATCTCCCGGCGGATCGTCGACCCGCTGGTCGCCATCGTCTCGCTCGGGCAGGCCCGGCGCTTCCTCCTGCGGCCTCGCCCCGGAGGTAGTTCACGCCGGTTCGTGCCCCGGTCCGGTGACCTCCTGGTGATGGGAGGGTCGTGCCAGCGAACCTGGCAGCACTGCGTGCCCAAGGTCGCCTCCGCCGGCCCCCGCATCAGCGTCACCTTTCGCCACTCCGCCTGACGTGGGCTGGGCCCGACGGCTGCTCGCGGTCGCGGTGGGCGTGCCCGCTGTCGCCGTCGCCGTGCTGGTCGCCGAAGCCAACCTGGCTCGGCGAGGTCCCGAGCTCGACGGGCCACGGCTGGAGCTCGACGGCCGGCTCGGAGGCATCGGCGATGCCCTCGACGTGGTGTGGGTGGGCGATTCGACCGCCGCCGGCGTCGGTGCCTCCACGATCGACGACGCTTTGCCCAGGGTGGTGGCCGCCGGCCTCGGCCGACCGGTCGAGCTCAGGGTGCTGGCCCGCAGTGGCGCCACCGTGGACGACGTCGTGGCCCACCAGCTCCCGGTGCTGGCCGGGCTCGCCCCCGACGCGGTGTTCGTGTCGGCAGGGGCCAACGACGTGACCCACCTGACGTCCCGGGTCGACGTCGAGCGGGCCTACCGCCGGTTGGTGGCCGGCGTTCCCGCTGGCGCCGCCGCGGTGTTGCTCGGGGTGCCCGACATGGGCGCCATCCCTCGCCTGGCCCAGCCCCTGCGGGCCCTGGCCGGTTGGCGGGCCGAGCAGCTCGACGAGGTGGTGCGCCAGGTGGCGCGAGACACGGCCAGCACCTACGTGGACATCGCCGGGAGGACCGGGCCGGTCTTCCGGGCCGACCCGGACCGGTTCTTCGCCGCCGACGATTACCACCCCTCCGACGAGGGCTATCGCCGCTGGGCCGAGGCCGTGCTCGAGGTCGTGCCCTCGACCATGCTGGCGGGGTGAGCATCGAGGACGTCGCCGCCCGGGGGTTCGGGTCGGCGAGCGAGGCCTACGAGCGGGGTCGCCCCTCGTACCCGGCGGAGGCGGTGAAGTTGCTGGTCGACGAGCTCGGGCTCGGATCGTCGTCGACCGTCGTCGACCTGGCCGCGGGCACGGGCAAGCTCACCCGGCTCCTCGTCCCGGGCGGCCCCACGCTGGTGGCGGTCGAGCCGGTGGCGTCGATGCGAGCGGTGCTGGCCGAGCTGGTGCCGGCGGCAGCGCTGGTGGCGGCGACCGCCGAGGCCCTGCCCCTTGCCGCTCGTTCGGTCGACGCCGTGGTCGTGGCTCAGGCGTTCCACGGGTTCCGGGTCGAGGATGCGCTGAGCGAGGTCGCCCGGGTGCTGCGCCCCCCAGGTGGGTTGGCCATGCTGTGGAACGAGCGCGACGAGTCGGTGCCATGGGTGGCAGAGCTGTCGGCCCTCGTGCGCTGGGACGACCGCCCGGTGCCGTCGTACCAAGGCGTCGACTGGCCGGCGGCGGTTGCGGCCACCGGGCAGTTTGAGCCGATGGCGCATGCCCGCTTCACCATCGATCAGGAGCTCGACGCCGCCACCCTCGTCGACCGGGTGCTGTCCACCAGCTATGTGGCCGCGTGGCCGGCGACCGAGCAGGAGCGGGTGGCCGAAGGCGTCCGCCGCCTGGTGGCCGAGCTTCCCCCCCGGTTCGTGCTGCCCTACCGGACCAACGTGTTCTGGTGCCGGCGGCGCTGACCCCGTTCCAGGATGCCCTGCTGGGCTGGGGCGACGAGGCGCGGCGCGATCTGCCGTGGCGGCGTACCCGCGACCCGTGGGCGGTGCTGGTCAGCGAGCTCATGCTCCAACAGACCCAGGTGTCTCGGGTGGTTCCCAGGTACGGGGCGTTCCTCGAGCGGTTTCCGACGCCGGCGGCGTGCGCCGGGGCCACCGTCGGCGAGGTGGTCCGGGCCTGGGCGGGCCTCGGCTACAACCGGCGGGCGGTGGCGCTCCACGCTGCCGCCCTCGTCTGCGTCGAGCGCTTCGGGGGAGCGGTGCCGGCGACGGTGGCCGAGCTGCGTTGCCTGCCCGGAGTCGGGCCCTACACCGCTCGGGCCGTGCTGGCCTTTGCCTTCGAGGCCGACGTGGGCGTGGTCGACACCAACGCCGCCCGGGTGCTGGCCCGGGCCGCCGCCGGCCGGCGCCTGGCCCCAGCAGAGGTGCAGGAGCTGGCCGACGGGTCGGTGCCGCCCGGGCACGGTTGGGGGTGGAACCAGGCGGTGCTCGACCTCGGCGCCACCGTGTGCACCCGGCGGTCGCCGCGCTGCCACCGATGCCCCCTGGCGGCGGGCGCGGTGTGCGTCTGGGCGGTCGCCGGGGGGGCTGAGCCCGACCCGGCTGACGGCTCGGCCGGCGTGGGGAACGGGCAGCCGGTCTTCGCCGGTTCCGACCGTCAGGGTCGCGGGCGCCTGGTCGCTGCCCTGAGGGCGGGACCGGTGGCCCTCGCCGACGCGGCGTCGGCCTGTGGCTGGCCCGATGACCCCGCCCGGGGGGATCGGGTGACCGCCGGCCTGGTGGCGGACGGGCTCGTGGCCACGGACGGACGCTGGCTCCACCTGCCCTAAAAGCTCGCGCAGCGTTGGTCGTCGTAGAGCCGGGTTTCGGGAGCAGCGAGGTGACCCGGCGTGTTCGAGCGAGCGAACCGGGTCGACGCCCACCGACACCTCGCCTCGGGTCCGACGCTCGCCCAGGGTTGCGGGGAAGCGCGTGGCCACTGGGGGACCCCGGGGAGGTCATGGCAATGGAGCCGCCGACAGGACCAGGTCAGGTACTCGTCGTGTGACACTGGCCTGGTGGACGACCTCACCGACGACGGAGCCGAGGCCGCCGGCATCGCCGCCGCTCACTTCCGCACCGTCCTCGGTCACTTCGCCACGGGCGTGGTGGTGGTCACCGCCGCGGGCGACCGCCCCGTCGGGCTGTCGGTCAACTCGTTCACCGCGGTCTCGCTCGAGCCCCCACTGGTGGCCTTCTGTGCCGACCGCCGGTCGGGGAGCTGGGCGGTGATCCGTCGGGCGGGGGCGTTCTGCGTCAACGTCCTGGCCGAGGACCAAGAGGCGTTGTCGCGGGTCTTCGCCACTCGGGGCGCCGACAAGTTCGACGGGGTGGGGTGGACGCGGGCGCCGTCGGGATCGCCGCGGCTCCACGACGCGCTGGCGTGGATCGACTGCACCATCGAAGCCGTCCACGGCGCCGGTGACCACGACATCTGCGTCGGGCGGGTGGGCGAGCTCGACGTGGGGCGCGGTGACGGCCCCCTGGTGTTCTACCGGGGGGGCTACGGACGGTTCGAGGCGTAACCCTGGCCGGCTCGGCGCTTGGCGCGCCACGACCGGAACAGTCGCCGGACGAGGGCGTAGGCGAACAGCAAGCCGAGCACCGCCCAGACCCGCCAGTTGAGGGCGAGGATCACCATGTGGGCACCAGCCTAGGCAGCGACTCCTGCAACAACCGGTTGGTGCGCTACCCTCGCTCACCGTCGTCCGTGACCGCGGATAGTGATGATGGGAGTGTGCCGGTGAGCGACCTCGCAACCCTCGGCCAGGGCGACGTCCTCGGCAGCGCGCTGGCCGACGTGGCCGCCGCCCGAGAGCAGGCCCGGCGCCGCCGCCTCCGGGGGCTGACCGCAGTGGTTGCCGTGGTCGCTGCCTGGCTGTGGTCCCGAGCACTCTCCGGCGGGTCGGTGGGTTGGCCCACCCTGCCCGAGGGTGCGATCGCCCTGCTGCCCGCCCTCGTCCTCGTCGGCATCCTCGGCCTGGCCCTGTTGGGGCCGCTGCTGGCCGCCGGGCGGTCACCGCACGTGCTGTACCGGCCGAGTGAGATCGACGTCGGCCTCGACGACGTGGTGGGCGCCGGCATCGTCAAGGACGAGGTGGTGCGGACCCTCAACCTGTTCCTGGCCTACAAGACGTTCCGCGAGCGCATGGGGGGCACGCCCCGGCGAGCGATCCTGTTCGAGGGCCCGCCGGGCACGGGCAAGACCTACATGGCCAAGGCGATGGCCGCCGAGGCCGGGGTCCCCTACCTGTTCGTGTCGTCGTCGGCGTTCCAGTCGATGTACTACGGCCAGACCAACCGCAAGATCCGCAGCTACTTCCGGGCGTTGCGCGCCGCCGCCCGAAAGGAAGGTGGGGCCATCGGCTTCATCGAGGAGATCGACGCCATCGGCGGCGCCCGCTCGGGCATGGGGGCCGGAGGGCAACGGGACGGCGTGGCCGGGGTGGTGAACGAGCTGCTCATCCAGCTCCAGAGCTTCGACGAGCCCACCCGAGCGGCCCGGGTCGCTGGGTGGGGGATCGACGTGGTCAACCGCTTCCTGCCGGCGTCAGGACAACTGTCCAAGCGCCGCCCGACCGGCGCCAACGTCCTCGTGGTGGGAGCGACCAACCGCGCCTCGGACCTCGACCCGGCCCTGGTGCGGCCCGGCCGCTTCGACCGCACCATCCACTTCGCGCTCCCCGGACGGGGCGACCGCCGGGAGATCATCGACTACTACCTCGACCGCAAGGCGCATGCCCCCGACCTCGACGACCCGGCGTGCCGCGCCAGCCTGGCGGCCATGACCGCTGGCTACTCCCCGGTCATGATCGAGCACCTCTTCGACGAGGCTCTGGTGTGGGCCCTGCGCCGGGGCGCCCGGGCGCTGGACTGGCACGACCTCCAGCAGGCCAAGATGACCGAGGAGATCGGCCTGCGCCAGCCGGTGGAGTACACCGACGAGGAGCGTCGGCGCATCGCCACCCACGAGGCCGGGCACGCCACCGTCGCCTACCTCGTGGGCAAGGACCGCAAGCTCGAGGTGCTGTCGATCGTCAAGCGTCGTGACGCGCTGGGATTGCTCGCCCACTCCGACCTCGAGGAGCGCTTCACCAAGACCCGCTCCGAGATCGTCGCCCGCATCCAGATCGCCATGGGGGGCATGGTGGCCGAGGAGGTCTGGTTCGGGGAGGCCGGCACCGGGCCCGCCGGCGACCTCGCCGCCGCCACCGACGCCGCCGCCCACATGGTGGGGGCGCTCGGCATGGGGGGCTCCTTGGTGAGCTGGGAGGCGGCGGCCGTCACGGGGGCGGGCAACACCACCGCCAAGGTGCTCGCCGACGAGGCGAGCCGGGCGGCCGTGAACGCTTTGCTCGACGACGCCAAGGTGGTGGCCGAGCGCCTGGTGCGGGCCAACCGCCACGTCCTCGAAGCGCTGCGCGACGCCCTGCTCGAGCGCGAGGAGCTGGTGGGCGACGAGATCTTGGAGGTCATCCGCGCGGCCGAAGACGCGGTGATCGACCTGCGTGGAGAGCACTGTCATACGAAGTAGCATCAACGTATGACGATGCTCAGCTTCCGAGTGGACAGCAACGATGCCGAAGCGGTGCAGCATTGGGCCGACCATCTCGGCGTCGATCGCTCTGAGCTGTTGCGCCAAGCGCTTCGACGCCACCTGGCGCGCCTGGCCAGCGAAGCCGATGGGGAGACCTGGGAGCAGATTCCCCTCGACAGCGCCGAACGGTCGCTGGCAGAGGTGGCATCGTGGGGTCCGGCCGAGGACTGGAGCGACTGGCTCCACGAGACCGATGCAGCGCGGTGAGATCTGGTTCGCGGCGGCGCCGGGCGGCGACCGACCGGTCCTGGTGCTCACCCGCGACCCAGTCGCCGACCGCGTCGGCTCGGTGGTGGTGGCGGCGCTGACTCGCACCCGTCGGGGCCTGGTGTCCGAGCTCGACCTCAGCGCCGACGACGACGGCGTTCCTGGCGACTGTGTCGTTAACTTCGACAACGTGCACACCCTCGATCGGGCGTCGTTCCGTCGCATGGTCGTCCGGCTGTCGGCCCGACGCATGGCTGAGGCGTGTCGAGTGCTCGCCGACGCCACCGGGTGCTGAGGCGGTCGAGTTCGACGTCACGCCACCCAGGAGGTGGGCGCGACCCCGAGGGCAGCCAGCGACTGGCGGATCCTGCGCAGCGCCGACGACGAGCACGCCTCGCTCAGGTGACCGAGGAGCTCGTCGAGGCCGGCCCGGCCATCGAGCAGCCAGCGCGACACCATGCCAGGGTCCATCCACCGTGCCGGCACGGGATCCAGGCCGGCCTTCCAGCTCTCCCGGGAGCTGGTGCGATTCGAGGAGGTGGCCGACGCCGCGGTCGATGTCGACCTGCCCGAGCGCGTCGTGGTCACCCGTTTGAATCGCCATTACCAGCCGGCCTTGCACCTGGCCCGGTTGGTGCTGCGCAACGTGGGACTGCTCGACCGGCTGGGCGAGACTGGAGCCAGCTCGTTCCTGCTCGACATGAACGACCTGTTCCAGCGCTTCGTCGCCGATCGGCTGGCCCGCCACCTCCACGGCCGCCTCCACGTCAGCGAAGAGCCGGTCCACCACCTCGGGGTTGGACGGAAGGTGGCGATGCAGCCCGACCTCGTCTTCTCGGAGCCTGAGGGCCGGATCGTCTAGGTCGGCGACGCCAAGTACAAGCTCACCGCAACCGGGTCGGGGCGAAGTGCCGACTACTACAGCTCCTGGCCTACACCACGGCCATGCGCCAGCCCGAGGGGTGTTGATCTATTGCCAGGTCGACGGTGAGCTGCCGCCCCGCGTGGTGGAGGTTCGCCACATGGGCGTCCGCCTTTGCACCTACCCGCTCCACCTCGACCGTGCGCCCGCAGCGGTGGAGCAGTCGGTGGCCGATCTCGCTGACCGGGTCGCGAGCAGAATCACCTTGCCCCTCGACAGCCACGGGGGTTGATTGTAGGGTACG
>JADDQY010000087.1 GCA_016781135.1 Actinomycetota bacterium | reverse complement strand
TCATTTCCGGGCCAGCACGTAGTACTGAGCACCGAGCGGAACCCGGCTGAGCCAGGGCTCCATGGCGCGCAAGCGAGCGAGGGGTCTCGGGAAGTAGAAGAGGGATCGGGTGGCCCTCACCTCGGCGAACCCGGCGTCTTGCACCAGCCCTCTCGTCTTGGTCGGGCTGAGCATCTGCGCCCCGCGATCGAACGGGATGCGGCGCATGACCAACCGGGCCCCCGGGTTCCAGGGGTTGTTCTCGAACAGGGCAAGATAACCACCATCGGCGAGGGAGCGGTGGATGGTGGTGAGAGCCCGACGTCGCTGCCGAGGTTCGATGTGGTGGAAGGCGCCGTTGACATAGCACAGATCGAAACGGTCACCACCGCTGATCGCCGAGGCCAGGCAGAACGACACTCGATCCGATGCATGTCGCGCTTCCGCGCCCTGCAAGGTGGGAACGGAGACATCGGCACCCACCACGTCAGCGCCCGGGAAGACCTGGGCGAGGGCCCCTGAGGTGTCGCCGCCACCACAGCCGAAATCGAGGATCCGCCTGGGCTCCCAATCGGAGGGCAGCTGGCTGCACAGGTCGGCGAGGCGACCACGGATGAAATAGTGCTTGTCCTCCCCGGATAGATCGAGGCCCAGCTGCAGCATGTCGTCGTAGCGATCGCTCTCGTCGAACAGCTGCTCTCTCACGGGACCGGGGTCGAAACCTCCGGCTCCGCGGCGGGGGCGGGGAGGGTTCGCAGGTACGTGAGGCGGCCGGTGACCAGGTTGAGGAAGTAGTCGATGACACGAGTCACGCTCAGGATCAGGCCCACGGCGAAGAGGAACGACATGGCGATGAAACGGGACCAGTGCTCGTAGGTCACCCCGGTGGTCACCCGTTCGACGAAGCTGTACACCACCAGGCCGGCCCCCAGCGCCAGGAGCACCAGAGGCACAGCCCAGAACCACCGTGACTGGAACAACGAGCCACATCGCCCGACCCCTCCGCTGGTCCTGGTGTCGAAAAAAAGGGTGAGGTCGACGATCCTGCGGGTGACATAGGCGGTGCACAGCAGCAGGCAGGCGCTGATGCCGGCGAGGTCGCTGAGGATGAAGCGATAGATCATCCACTCCTCCAGCGATCCGTTGGTGAGGTAGTGGAAGGAAGGGATGACCATGAGCGCCACGGCAATGGCCAGGCACGACAGCCCGAGGAGTCCTAGCAGGCGTGACGGCCGGTACAGCGATGCGGTCTGGAGGATGACCTGGAGGAAGCGGACGCCATCCCGGCCAGCTCGCAGCTTCGACTGACCCTCCCGCTCGTGGTACGGCATGTCGACCTCGGAGAGGCGCAGACCGTCGACCAGCATGACCCGGGCGCTCATCGCCGGTGTGAAGTGGAGGCCATCGGGGAGCGGCAGCAGCTCGGGTAAGCTCGAACGGCGCACGACTCGCATCCCGCTGGCGGTGTCGCGGACCCTCTGTGACGAGACGGCGGTGAGGAGGCAGGCGAACAGGGTGTTGCCGATCCGGCGCAGGCGCGGCATCTCGCTGTCGGCGTTGATCCGGCAGCCGAGGGCGACGTCGGTCTGGTCGCGCTCCAGCCTTGTGCACAGCTCCGAGAAGAAGACTGGATCGCACGTTCCGTCGGCATCGAGGAAGCCGAGCAGCTCGGCGTCGGAGCGACTCCACGCTTCCTTGATGGCGGCGCCGTAGCCCCGGTTCTGGTCGAAGACGATGAGCTCGACCCGGTCGGCGTAGGCACGTGCCAACTCGACGGTGCGGTCGGTGGAACCGTCGCTGACGACGGTGATGTCGACCTCGGTGACCGGGGAGCAAGCCGTGATGGTGTCACGCGCGTCGAGACATCGCTCGATGATGTTCTGGATGCTGGCCTCTTCGTTGAGCGCGGGGATGGCGATCAGCAGCTTCATGCGGTTTCGCTGACACTCGGTCTCGTGAGGGGGCGCCAGACGACGCCGGCGAACCAATGTAGGCGCTGGCGGAGGAAGGCTCAATAGATGTGAACTCCATCTATCGGCTACGGCCTGCATCACCGGCCGAGCCGGAAACAGGTCGACGAGGTGTATCCGAGTTTCCTGTCCTCGTTGCGGCGCGCCCCAGCGGCGGGAAGCGGAGACGGGGCGGGCCTGGTGCATCGGGCAGCCGAGAGCTGAGCGACCATCGGCTCGCGCTCGTACCATGGGCCGGCGTGGCGGTAGGGGAGGAGCAGCGGCATCTGCCCTCGCGCTCTGAGCTGCTACGACTGTTCCTGGCTGAGAAGCACGACCCGGCCCCGTTCTACCGAGCGCTGGCCGAGCGATCGGTGGCCGAGCTCGCCTTCGATGTCGACGGCGCTCTGGTGCTCGACCTCGGCTGCGGCTCGGGCGCCTTCAGCCGCGCCCTCGACGCCGCCGGGGCCCGGGCGGTGGCGGTCGACGTCGACCTGGCCGAGCTAGCGGCATCTCCCCACCCACCGCGGCGAACGGCGGTGGCCGACGCCCGTCGCCTGCCGTTCCCGGACGCCGCCTTCGACGGCGTGGTGTGCTCCAACGTGCTCGAGCACACGCCCGCGGCGGCAGCGCTGTTCGACGAGATCGAGCGGGTCCTGCGTCCCGGTGGGTGGGCGTGGGTGAGCTGGACCAACTGGTACTCGCCCTGGGGAGGGCACGAGATCGTCCCGCTCCACTACCTCGGGCCCCGCCTGGGCCTGGCCGTGTGGCGTCGGCTCAAGGGCGAACCCCGAAAGAACGTCCCGTTCGTCGGCTTGTGGCCGACCTACGTGGGCCGGACGTTGGCGATGGTGAGAGCCCGGCCCGGGCTGCGGCTGCTCGACGCCCTGCCCCGCTATTACCCCTCCCAGCGCTGGATCGTCAAGGTCCCGGTGCTGCGCGAGGTCGCCACCTGGAACTGCCTCCTGCTGCTCGAGCGCACCTCGACGACCACACCGGCGCGCTGATGCGGGTGCTGCTGTGCCTGCCTCCGGCGCGCATCTCCAACGAGGTCGACCTGTTCCGAGCCATGCCCGCCACCGACCTGGTGGTCGTGGCCGACCACGAGGTGGCAGAGGCGGGTCACGCTCTGGTGCTCCCGGCCCGGCGCCTCCCGCTGGTGGGTGGGCGTGAGGGTTGGACGGCGGCACCGGCATGGCTGCGCGGGCTCCCGGCGCTGGACCCGGGCCCGGTCGACGTGGTGGCGTCGCTCGAGCTGCTCTCGTTCGGGAGCAGGCAGGCGGCGACCCTGGCCGCGCGCCTGGGCGTGCCCCACGCCGTCACCATCTTCGAGACCCTGGCCGCCAACCCGCTCTACCGCCTGCCTCCGTGGCGGGGCAACACCCGACGCACGGCGCGCTCCGCCGACCTGTTCGTCTGCTTCACCAGGCGAGCGGCCGACCACGCGGTGGCGCTCGGCTGTCCCGAGGGGCGCTGCGTGGTCGTCCATCCCGGGGTCGACACGGAGCGCTTCCGTCCCGCTGCCGGCGGTCGGTCAGGGCAGCCGAACGTGGTGTTCGTGGGCATGCTGCGGGCCGACCGGGGCGCCGACAAGGGGGTGGCGGACATCGTCGAGGCCGGCGGGCGCTTGGCCTCGGTCGTCGAGGGCCTGCGGCTGCGCCTGGTGGGTGAAGGCCCGTTGGGCCCGGAGCTGGCAGCACGAGCGGCAACCGAGCCGTTCCTCGAGGTGTTGGGTCGACGGCCCCGCCAGGAGCTGCCCACGCTCTTGCGCCAGGCCCGAGTGCTGGTGCTGGCGTCGCGGCGCACGGCGAAGTGGGAGGAGCAGTTCGGCTTCGTCCTCGTCGAGGCCATGGCCTCGGGTCTCCCGGTGGTGGCCACCCGCTCCGGCGCCATCCCCGAGGTGGTGCCGGCATGGAACCCGCTCGTGGCCGAGGGCGACGTGGACGGCCTTGCCGAGGGGGTGCGGGCGGCGCTCGGACCCGCCGGCGACGAGTGGGGCCGACGCAACCGGGCCCACGTCCTGGACCGGTTCGACCTCCGCCATCAAGGACGCGCCCTGGCCGAGGCTCTCGGTGGACTCAGGGGGACACGACCCGGAGGCGGGCGGGGCGAGGCTTCACCGCTGCCGCCAGCAACGTGGCGGCGACCTCCGGCCACCGGGCCATGACGCGATCGAGGGGGCGCAGCGGCGCCGGTACACCGTGGAAGCTCACGCCGGCGAGGCGGACGTCGACGAAGCCGGCGTCGTGCAGCAGCTCGACCAGGGCCCGCCGGGTGAAGAGCCGGAGGTGCCCGACCACCTCTGTGCCCGGCCGCCCGTAGACCTTGCGGCTGCTCACCTCGGAGAACACCGGCTGTACGCCGGCGGCCAGGAGGAGCCGGTTGAACCAGGCGGCGAGGTTGGGGGTGGTGACCAGGAACGTTCCCCCGGGACGAAGCACCCGCCGGGCCTCGTCGACGGTGTGGTCGGGGTCGACCAGGTGCTCGATCACCTCGCTCAGGACCACCACGTCGAAGCTCGCCTCGGGGAACGGGAGGTCGGCCCCGTCGAGCACGGCCTGGACGACCGGGAGGCCCTGGGTGTGGGCCACCGCCAGCGGTCGAGGCGCCCAGTCGACCCCCACTGCCCGGCAGCAGCCCAGTGCCTCGGTGACCAGGAGGGTGTTCTCCCCCGCGCCACAGCCGAGGTCGAGCAGTCGCAGCGGTCGGTCGTGCTCGGGGAGCGAGCGGCGCAGCAGGTCGACCCGGGCCCGCACGTGCTCTGGCCGAGCCGTCCACGGGAACTCCTGGCGGTCGAAGATGTCGCGCAGGTGCACTCAGCCGCCCCGGGTGACGTAGTAGGTGCGGTCGCGTATGGCCATTCCGCCCGGCACCCGCTCCACGTCGAGCACCACGCCGCCGACGTCGCCCACCGCGGCCACGACCTCCGCTTCAGGGACGAAGTTCATCACCATCGGTGACAGTCGCAGGGCGCGGTGGAGGAATGCCGATGGGGCTCCGGCCCGCTGGAGCCCGAGGTAGGCGGCCCGTCGGGCGTCGTAGAGGAGCTTCTCGGCCGGCGGGATGTGCTCGGGCAGTTGGAACACCGCCAACCCCTCTGGGCGCAGCAAGCGCACGAAGCTGCGCACGTAGGAGGTGATGGTGGTCCGCCGAGGCACGTGCTGGAGGACGTAGAGGGTGAACACCAGGTCGAAGGATCGTTCCGGCAGTCGGTCGAGGACGGCGCCACCACCTCCGACGAACGTGCAGTTCGACCGGGTGGCGTGGAGCCGGCGGGCCTGGGCCACCATCTCCTCGGAGATGTCGAGGCCGCAGTAGGAGCCGAAGGCGTCCGACAGCGCCGGAGCCAACCGCCCCACGCCGCAGCCGAAGTCGAGGGCGGCGCCGTGGCCCTGCGGGTGCCCGAGGGCCCGGCCATGGGCGAGGTGCCGCTCGACCTGGGCCCTCCCGGTGGCGAGGAACTCCTGCTCGTCCCAGCGACCCAGCCTCTTGTCCGGGAAGGACAGGATCGACCACAACGGGTCGAGCCGGGCCAGCTCGTCCCAGTCCTGCTCCAGCGTCATCGGGCCGGCGGGGGGAGGGTGCTCGCAACCGCCGTCTGTCCCTTCACCCATCCTCCCCTGATGATCCCCTGGGTCATCTCTCCGGTCGCCGGCGTCGGAGCGATCATAGGAGGGGAGCTGGCAGTGGGATTATCGAGGAACTTCCAGTGGTTGCTTCGAAGGTCTAGGTCCAGCAAGAACCTAGACAAGGACGAGAGCGCAATCGTAGGCTCCACAGCCGGACCGGGGCGTGCTCGTCCTGGTTTCGGATGGCCACGCGAGCGGGGTGACGGGTGAAGAGCAGCAGGGCGGCACGCCGGAGCTGTGGTCGAGGCGGCATCACGTTCCACCATGCTGCCCCGTTCTGGTTCGGCACCGCCGCCATCACGCTGGGCGTCGTCCTGCACCTGCCCATGTACCTTGGCGCCCGGGACATGGACTACCGCTTGGTCGGGATGGCGATGGACGGCCCCATGGTCGCGGGGATGGGGCTGATACTGGTCGGTCTCGCCGCCACCGTCTACGGGCTGTTCCCCCCGTCGTCGTCGCTGCGCCCATCGACCTCTTCGCTCCAGGTGAAGGCGCTCGACGACGCCCACCTCTCGGTCACCCATGTCGGCCTGCTGCTGGTGCTCGCCGCGGCGGTGACCATCGACGTCATGAAGCCGGTGACGCTCAGCTTCGTGGTGCCAGGGATGGCCGAGGAGTACGGCCTGCGCTCGGCGTCGAACCCGGCCGGCACCGTGCCGGTCGCCTACCTTCCCTTGGCCGGCATCAGCGGGACGGTGCTCGGTTCGTTCCTGTGGGGATGGCTCGGAGACCGGGTCGGACGGCGGGCGTCGATCCTGTTGGCCGGCGTCTTGTTCATCGCCACCTCCATCTGCGGCTCCATGCCGAACTTCGGGTGGAACGTGTTCATGTGCTTCCTCATGGGCCTGGGGGTCGGGGGCATGCTGCCGATCACCTTCGCCCTGATGGCCGAGGTCGTGCCCGCTCGCCACCGGGGATGGCTGATGGTGCTCATCGGCGGCGACGTCGCCGGCGCCTACATCCTCACCAGCTGGCTGGCCGCCGAGCTCACCCCGTCCTACGGCTGGCGGATCCTGTGGCTCCTCGGCCTGCCCACCGGGGTGCTGCTGCTGGCGCTCAACCGCTGGATCCCCGAGTCTCCTCGGTTCCTGATCCAGCACGGTCGCGACGCCGACGCCCGAGCGGTGCTGAGGCGCTACGGCGCCACCGTGGTCCAAGGCGGCTCGGAGCTGGGGATCGAGGAGGGGGTGCGGGACGGCTGGCTCCAGCTCCTCGCCAGGCCGTTCCGGGGGCTCACCGCCGTGGTCGGCCTCTTCGGGCTCGGCGTAGGGTTGGTGACGTTCGGCTTCCAGCTGTGGATCCCGTCCAACCTCCAGAGGCTGGGCTTCGACGAGGTGACGTCGGCCACCATCCTGCGGGACGCGGCGCTGCTCGGTTTCCCCGTGACCTTCCTGATCGCCTGGCTGTACGGGTTCTGGAGCAGCAAGAAGACGATGATCCTCCTCGGCCTGGTCACCGCCGTCGCCCTCGCCGGCTTCGTGGTGCTCGGTGACCGGGTGGCCGACCACCGGGGGCAGCTCTATGCCCTCCTGGTGACCCCGATCACCGGGATCAGCTCGATCCTCGCCGTGCTCGTGGCCTACGCTGCAGAGACGTTCCCGACCCGTGTCCGGTCCCGGGGGACGGGTCTGGCTGCAGGTGCGAGCAAGCTGGGCGGGGTCGCCGTGATCGCGCTGGTCGTGGCCGGAGCCACCCCGCCGTCGATCTCCACCACCGCATTGATCGGCGCCATCCCCATCGCGCTCGGAGCCGTCGCCGTGGGGGTCTTCGGGATCGAGACTCGCCGCCGCCGGCTCGAGGACATCACCGCCGAGGAGCTGAGCATGGCGCCGGTGTCCGTACCACCTTCGTGACGACGCGGCGGCTGGTCGCCGACCTGCTCTCGAGAAACGGCTGGGCGTCGCTAGCCTCCAACCAGTGACCGTCGCGGATACCGACCACGCGGCCTTACCAGAGTCGCCCCCACCGCCTCCAGCGAAGCGCCTCGCCGCGACGCTGGGGCTCGTGGCCCTGGCGGCGAGCGCGGCAATGGGGGCCAACCTGTTCGGCATGAGGGATCGCCTGTTGGGATCGGCAACACCCGAGGCTCGCCCGGCAGCGGTGAGCCGGACAGCCGACGGGTCGGCGACGACGCCGACCGTGATCACCGAGCCACAGGAGACCGTGCTGCGCTCGCAGCCCTGGTGGCAGCGGGTGGCCACGCTGGAGGGGTCCGGTCCCACCACCTCGGCCCCCTTCACCATCGACGACGCTGCCATCCAGTGGCGGGTGGTGTGGAGGTGTGAGTCGGGCAACCTGGTGGTGCGGGAGCCGGCGGCATCCGAGCCGCTCGTCGACGCCAACTGCCCCGGGGGCGACACCGGCTACTCGACCGAGACGGGGCCCACCAGCCTTGCCGTGGACGCCGCTGGTCCTTGGCAGCTCCAGGTCGAACAACAACTCGACGTCCCCCTGGTGGAGCCTCCGCTGCCGGCCATGACCGCTCCCGGCACCGTGGCCGAGACGACGGGGTCGTTCTACCGGATGGATCAGTCCGGCACCGGCGTCGTGACCATCTATCGCCTCGCCGACGGCAGCGCTGCTCTGCGCCTCGACGACTTCTTCGTCACCCCCAACGTCGACCTGGAGATCCACTTGAGCCCGTTGGAGGCGCCGCAGACCACCGACGAGTTCTTGAGCGTCCCCTCGGTGGAAGTCGCCCCCCTCGACGTGACCGCCGGCTCGATGAACTTCACCGTGCCACCTGGCATCGACCCGTCCCGCTACCGGTCCGTGGTCATCTGGTGTCCGCTCATCGACAGCGCTTACGCCGCGGCCACGCTCGTGCCGGCCCAGCCGTGACCGCACCGGCGAGTCTGACGCCACCAGGCGCGACCCGGTCGCACCTCGTGGTTCGGGGCCGAGACATCCCGGTGGTCCTGCCCAGCTCCGGCGATCCCCGCCTGCGGTTGTCGGCGGTCATCATGACGCTGCACGTCCTCGGCCAGACGGTCCTCGGCTTCAAGGTGTCGATCGCCCAGATCCTGGTGTCCATCGGCGTCGGAGCCCTGATCGAGCTGGCGGTGACGTACCGGCGCCAGCGCATGCTGGTCTGGCCGGCGAGCGGCATCCTCACCGGTAGCGGCGTGGCCTTCATCCTGCGTGCCTCGGGCACCGACAACGGCGACTGGTGGAGCCTCAACGGCATCCAATTCTTCGTGCTCGCCGTCGTGCTGTCCCTGCTGTCGAAGTACTTCATCCGGCCGGGTGGCCGCCATCTGTTCAACCCCTCGAACGTGGGTCTGGTATGGGCCCTGCTGGTCATCGGGCCCAACCACGTCTTCCCCCAGTACCTCTGGTGGGGACCGAACGACGCGGCGGTGGCGGTGGCCTACGCCGTCATCCTCCTCGGTGGGGTGTGGGTGCTGAAGCCGGTGCGGATGGCTCCCATGGCGGCGTCGTTCCTGGTCCCGTTCGCGGTGCTCGTCGGGGCGTTCGCGGCGAGCGGCAGAAGCTTCATCGCCATCTGGCACGACGGGCCCATCGGCGGAGCTTCGTACTTCCTCAACGTCGCCATGTCCCCCGAGGTCCTGGTGTTCGTCCTGTTCATGATGTCCGACCCCCAGACCGCGCCCCGAGCTCGCGCCGGCCGGGTCATCTACGGCTCGGCGACCGCCCTGGTGGCCGCCGGGTTGATCTACTTTCAGCCCACCGAGTTCGGCATCAAGCTGGCGATCCTCTCGAGCCTGACGGTCGTGTGCGCCTTGGTGCCGCTGATCGAGGCCGCCGCTCGTCGGGTCGGCCAACCCCGTGGCGAGGCCGTGTCCACGCTCGGCGACGCCCGGCCCCTGCCGCAGCGGCTGGTGGCGGCCGCCCGCAACCCGGCGATCGTCGCCGCCCTCATCATCGCCGTGGCCGCGCCCCTGAACACCGCGGCGTTGGCCGGCAACCAGCAGGTCATCCTGATCGAGCGAGGCCTGACCGGAGAGGCGAACGCCCAGTAGCCGGCAACGGCTCGAGGGAGCACGAACGGCGAGGTCGATCTCCACCGAGCTCGACGACTCAGCGTGAGGCCTGGCGGGCGAGGAGGCTCTCGATGGAACCGGCCACCGCCGGCGGGTCCTCCAGCGGTCCGAGGTGGCCCAGGCCGGTCACGACCTCGACGCTGGCGTCGGGCAGAGCGGCCACCTGCGCTCGCACGAGAGCTGGGACGAACGCCTCGCTCGCCGATCCCCCGGCCACGACCACCGGGCAGCGCACCTGGCCGAGGCGGGCGAAGCCGTCGTGGGCCGTGGCCATCTCGTGCACCAGCGCCTCGTGCTCCGGCCGGCACTTCAGGCGCACGCCTCCCTCGGGGAGGTCCTCGAAGCCGTGGTCGACGTACGCCCGCAAGACAGCCGGTGCCAGCACCGACAGGGGCGGCTTGGAGGCATAGTGCTCGTAGGCGTGCTGGCGCGTTGGGAAGGTCTCCCGACGGCGCCGGGCAGCGACGGCCAGCCAGTTGCTCGGGTCAGGGCCGAGCGGCGGGTCGACCGGCACGATCACCGGCTCGAAGCAGTACAAGCTGCGGAACGTCCCCGGCCGGGCCTGCTCGGCCAGCAGGAGCGCAGTGGCGCCGGCGGAGTGACCGACCCCGAAGGGGCGATGGAGCCTGAGAGCGTCGATCACGGCCAGGACGTCTCGGGCCATGGCCGGCCACGAGTAATCGTCGCCGGGGGCCGGACTCGAATCTCCGTGACCTCGAGCGTCGAACGAGAAGCAGCGGAAGCTCGAGGCCAGCTCGTCGGCGACCGGCTGCCACACCAGCCCGTGAAGCCCGGTGGCATGGGAGAACAGCACCGGTGGCCCACAGCCTCCGAGGTCGTGGACGGCGAGGTCGCCGCCGTCGACGGTGCGGACAACGGTGGTCACCGATCGGCGCCTCCTACCGCGGCCGGAGCCGCTCGCGGTGGCGGTCGGGTCCGGACACGAGCTCGAGCAGGGCCGGGCGGTCGAGCTTGCCGGTGCGAGAGCGGGGGAGGCGGCCGACCACGCACAGCTCGTCGGGGAGCTTGTGGCGGGCCAGGCGGGTGGTGAGGAAGCGGCGCAGCTCGTCGAGGGTGGGCGGAGACGCTCCGGCCGGCGTCACGCAGGCGCAGATCGCCTCGCCGAGGACCGGATCGGGGGTTCCCACCACCGCGGCGTCGGCCACCCCGGGATGGTCGGCCAGCGCCGCCTCCACCTCGACGGGAGCGATCTTCTGTCCACCCCGGTTGACCAGCTCCTTGCGCCTGCCGAGGACGTAGAGGGAGCCGTCGGGCTCGAGCCGGCCGAGATCGCCGGTGCGGTACCAGCCGTCGGTGGCGGCGTCGGGCTGGTTCCAGTAGCGCACCGGCGTGGCCGCCGAAAAGGCGATCTCGCCCATCTCGCCCGGGGGGAGCGGACGCCGAGGGTCTTGGCCCACGACCCTGACCGAGCCGGCCGCCGGGGTGCCGGGAGGTCCTCGGAACACGCGGTGGCCCACCGACCCGGCAAGGATCTCCCGGCGGTCGGTGGTCGCGGTGAGGAAGCCCTCGCTGCATCCGTAGACGTAGAAGATCGCCGCGCCCAGACGGTCGTAGACCTGCTGGGCCAGGGGCCGAGGCAACGAGGCGGCGGCCGAGACCACCCACCGGAGGGACTCGACCCGGTGGCAGGTGGGATCGAGGGCGGTGAGGAGCAGGGTCAGGTGGGTGGGCGTGGCGGGGAGCACCGTGACCTGCTCGCTGGTGACCAGGCGCAGCGCCTCGCTCGGGGTGAAGCGATCGAGCATGACCAAGCGTCCTCCGCTGAGCAGGGCCATCAGCGCCAGCTTGAGGCCGAAGGCGTGGCAGAGCGGCAGGTACATCAGGTGTACGTCGTCGACACCGGGTGCGACCGCGTCGGCGAAGAACCGCACCTTGGCCACCAGGGCCGACAGCGACTCCACCACCGCCTTGGGCTGGCCGGTGGTGCCCGAGGTGAGGAACAGCGTGGCGGTGCGCTCGACGTCGCCCGAGGTGGGCTCCACCGGCTCGGCGGTTCCAAGGAGCCCGGCCAGCTCGAGGGCTGTGCCGTCGGCGGTCCCGTGGACGATGGCGGTCGCCGCCGGAGCTGCAGCTCCCACGGCGTCCACCAGGGCACGGGTATCGGCGGCGTCGATGCGGCCCTGGATCACCACGGCGGTGGCGTCGGTGCGCTGCACCAGGGAGGCCAGCTCGGAGCCAGTGAGGTCGTGGTGGGCGCCCACGTGCACCGCTCCGCAGGCCCAGGCGGCGGCCACGGCGACGAGGTGCTCGGGACAGCAGCGCAGGGCGCAGATCACTCTGTCCCCGGGGCGGATCCCGAGGTGCAAGTAGGCGCCGGCCAGGGCGAGCGCCTGCTCCCAGAACCGCCCGTAGGAGATGGTGGTGTCGGCGTAGGTGAGGGCGGGTTCGTCGGGCCGGCGCCGGCAGGCGACCTCGAGCGTGGACGCAAGCTCAGTGACGGCGGGAATCACTAGATGTTGGCTCCATTTATTGCTCTGCCACCAGGTCGAACGTAGGGTGCGGGCGCGGCGCGAGAGGAGAGGTGAGGATGGAACCTAACCGCTCGAGCGACCGAGCGTCGACGGCACGCCCCGGGGGGGGAGCTGAGCTGACCATGGGCAGGGCCGACTCGCTCAGCCTGCTACAGCGGATACTGCTCACCACCGACGGCATGGTCGCTCGGATCCTCGAGCAGTGGGCCGGCGAGCCCATCGTGGCCGTGAAGCTCCGTCAGGCCCTGGTTCCCGCCAGCACCGACATCCCCGAGCTCAGGGTTGCGAGGCACGAGACGGTGCTCAGCCGGGACGTGATCCTCCGCGGTCGCGACAGCCGCAGGAACCTGCTCTACGCCGAGTCGGTGCTGTGCCCGGGCCGCCTCGGACCCGCCCTGGTCGACCGCCTGGTCACCACGTCCATCGCCATCGGCGAGCTCTTCCACCAGCACCGGCTCGAGACTTTCAGGGAGATCCTGGCCTCGGGCGAGGAGCAGGCAGGGTGGTTCGCCAGGTACTTCGACGTCGACCCGTCCGCCCTGCTGGTCTTCCGCACCTACCGGATCTTCACCGCCGGCGAGCCTGTGGTCCTGATCACCGAGAGGTTCCCGGTGGGCGGCGCCCTCAGCGACCCGGCCTGAGAGGGAGGCCAGGCGGGAGGGCGGGCGCGCTCGGTCGGCTCGGAGGCGAGCCCGCCGGAGACGGGCCTCGGCCACCAGGAGGCGGACGAGGTGGTGGGCGAAGGCCAAGCCCTCGTCGAGGTGGGCCTTGGACCGGCCGTGCAGCCGGGGGTCGAGCTCGCAAGGGATCTCGACCACCTGGGCCCACGATCCCCTGACCAGCACCTCGAGCAGGATCTTGAAGCCCTCGGGGCGCAGCTGCACGCCGCGGATGACGCTCTGGCGCAGGGCGAAGAACCCGGCGAGGGGGTCGCGGACGCCAGCCAGGCGGGGGAGCAGGAGCTGCACGAGCGAGCGCGAGGTGCGTGAAACCGAGCGGCGCAACCAGCCCTCCATGCCACCGGTCGGGCTGGCCAGGGTCTGGCACCTGCTGGCGATGGCGAGATCGGCTCGCCCGGCTCGCACCGCCTCGACGAGCGGCACCAGCATCTCCGGCCGGTGCTGGAGGTCGCCGTCCATCACCGCCACCACCTGGCTTTCTGCCGCCTCCCGGAAGCCGACGGCCACCGCTCCGCCGAGGCCACCCACCCGCTCCTCGGACGGGCGGTGGAGGAGCCGGACAGGATGCCCACGCCCGGCGGCCTCCCGCACCCGCACTGGGGTGGCATCGTCGGAGTCGTCGACGAACAGCATCTCCCACTCGAGGCCGAGCGCGGTGAGGGCGTCGTGGGTGCGCGCCACCAACGGCGCCACGTTGGCCTCCTCGTTCTGGGTGGGGACTACGACGGTGAGGTCCATCGTCGCTCCATCGCCGAGGGGGTGGAGAGCGGGACGACCGGAGCGAGCGCCACCGCCTCGTCGGCGACGAGAAGGAATTGCTTGACGCTCGACGACCAGCTGAAGCAGGCGGCTCGCTCCCGGGCGTGCTCACCCAGCCGGGCGCGCCAGGCCGGGTCCCGGGCCAGTGAGACCCACGCCGCTGCGAACGCCTCCATGTCCGGGGCGAGGAGGCCGGTGCGGCCGTGGACGACCGAGTCACGCAACCCGGGAACGTCGAAAGCGAGCGTCGGCGTGCGCGCCGCCGCCGCCTCCATCACCACCAAGCCCCAGCCCTCCACCAACGCCGGGTGGAGGAGCAGCCAGGCGTGACCGAGGAGCTGCTGCTTGTCGTGGTCGGTGACGTGGCCGGTGAAGGTCACCGAGTCGCCGGCCATGGCCTCGAGCCGACCCCGCTCCGGACCCTCGCCGACGATGACCAGGCGCCCGCCCACCCGGGGGCGAACCCGCTCCCACGCCGCCAGGACCAGCTCGACGCGCTTGTGGGGCACCAGGCGGCTGAGGCACAGGAACAGGGGCTCTTGCGACTTGGGCCCGCTGGGCCCGCCGAGGTCGATCCCGTTGGGGACGATACGGATGCGGTCGGCACCGACGCCGATCTGTTCGAGGGCGGTGGCGGTGGAGCGGGAGACGGCGATGAAGAGGTGGTTCCGGTACACGCGGGGGATGCCGCGGCGCTCGAGGGAGCGCCCGAGGGCGGCGATGGGCTCGGGGAACCACTGGCTCCACTGCTCGGTGTGAAGGTGGTTGACCAGGCAGATCGCCGGCGCCCGGCACCACAGGGGGACGAAGAACGACAGGCCGTTGGCCACGTCGACCACCAGGTCGGCTCCTCGGACGCGACCCGCATAGGTCAGCGGTGCCCGCAGGTACTGCGTGTAGCGACCGCCGCCGTCCAGCGTGGCGTAGGGGCGGTCACCGACGGGGCCGGCGGCGACCAGCTCGACGTCGTGGCCCTGCTCGGCGGCGCCGGCGGCCAGGCGGTCGACGAGCAGCTCTGAACCCCCGGCCAGGGGGTTGGCCAGCTCCCGACGGGTGAAGAAGACGATCCTCACGAGGCGTCGTCTGCCTCGTCGGCGAAGGGAGCAGCACCGGTGGAAGCAAGCACGGTCGGCTCGGGGACGCCGCCGAGGTCCATGGCGGGAGCGGCCTGGATGAGCCGGCGCCCGGTGGGGCTGACGGGGCGGGTCGACACCTGGTGGGACGGTCCGTGCTCGACCACCTGGCCGGCGTCGAGGACCACGATGCGGTCAGTGACCTTTCGCACCAGCGCCATGTCGTGGGAGACCAGCACCAGGCCCAGGCCCATCTCGACCTGGCGCTCTCGCAGCACCACCAGGAGGCGAGCTTGCTCAGAGGCGTCGAGCATGCTGGTCGGCTCGTCGGCCACCAGGAGCTTGGGTCGCACCACGAGCGCCCGGGCGAGCGCCACGCGTTGCAGCTGGCCACCAGAGAGCTGGTGGGTACGGGCCTGGAGGAACGCCCCGTCGTCGGGGAGCCCGACGCTGGTGAGGGCGTCCGCCACCGCCAACGCCCGGTCGCGGTGGTCGTCGACCCTGGCGACGTCGAGTGGCTCCCGGACCAGCTCGGCCACGGTGAGGCGAGGCGACAGGGCGTCCCAGGGGTCCTGCATGACCAGCTGGATCCGCCGGCGGCGCTGCCCGGGCGACCGCCGGG
Organism: Actinomycetota bacterium; assembly: GCA_016781135.1. GTDB lineage: Bacteria > Actinomycetota > Acidimicrobiia > Acidimicrobiales > CADCSY01 > JADDRA01. The sequence continues at coordinate 15,549 of JADDQY010000087.1, read as the reverse complement.
ACGACGATGCCAGCGGCTCGCCCTCGAGCAGGACGACGCCGGCGTCGGCGGCGAGGTGACCGCTGAGGATGCGGGCGAGCGTCGACTTCCCGCTGCCGGAGGGGCCGATGATGCCCAGCGCCTCGCCCTCTCGCAGCTCGAGCGACACGCCCCGCAGGGCCTGCACCTGGGCGCTCCTCGAGCGAAACGCCTTGGAGAGACGCTGGGCCTCGAGGAGGACCTTGAGCCCGCCGAAGTGGCACGCCACCACCTGGTGGCCGGAGGGAACGAGGTCGGGGTGGTGGGTGGCACAGAGGTCCTCGGCCTGGCTGCAGCGGGGCCTGAAGGCGCATCCGCTGGGGATGGCACGGGGATCGGGCGGACGCCCCCGTATCGGGCGGAGGTCCTTGGTGGTCGTCATCACCGGGTAGGCGTTGACCAGCGCCCAGGTGTAGGGGTGACTGGGCCGGCCTACGACCGCTCGGGTCGGCCCGACCTCGACCGCCTCCCCGGCGTAGAGCACCACGGTGCGCTCGGCCAGGCGCGCGGCATCGGGCAGGTCGTGGGAGATGATCACCAGGGCGAAGCCCCGGACCCGGGCCAGGGCGGCCAGGCGGGTCACCAGGTCATGGCGCGTCGCCGGGTCGAGGCCGGCAGTGGGCTCGTCGAGTACCACCAACGCCGGATCGAGCGCCAGCACCATGGCCAGCGCCGCCCGTCGACGCTGCCCGCCGGACAGCTGATGGGGATGCCGCTCCAGCACGCTCGGCTCCAGTGCCACCTCCTCGGCCAGCTCCTCGGCCCGGCGGCCAGCGTCGAACCTGCTCATGCCCAGCCGCTCGCGCAGCGGCTCCGCCACCTGGGCACCGACGGTGGACACCGGGTTGAACGGGGCGCCCTGGAGGGCGAGCGCCACGGTCGACCACCGCACCGAGCGAAGGGTCTCGGGAGCGGCACCGAGCAGTTCGACGCCGTCGAGGCGGACGCTGCCGCTCGCTTCGGGCGGCTGGATCAGCCCGGCCAGGCACAGGGCCAGCGTCGATTTCCCCGACCCCGTCTCACCGATGACGGCCAGGGAGGCGCCCCGGTCCAGCGAGAAGGTGATGCCCCGAAGCGCGTCGACGCCCCCGTCGAAGCACACTCGCAGGTCTTCGACCTCGAGCAGGGGCGTCACCCGGTCGGTCGCCGAGGTGACGGCGGAATGATCTCGCGGTGCGGGGGCCGGGTCAACGCCAACGGCACCGACGACCTGGTGCTAGCAGCCTGGTGGAGGTCTTCATGTAGGGCGAACAGTCTGGCAGCGGTTTGGTAACGCCTGCAATAACTGTTGCCTACACCTAGCCCTCGGCCAGCGGCGATATCCGCGGTGTCGGCAGCCGTGGTTACGACACCAACCACTACGATGACGGCCGTGGGGGAGCACCAAGGTGGGATGGCGGCGGCGGACGCGCCCGGATACTCGCGCCAGTGGTGACCCAGACGCTCAGGTGCGAGCGCCACGGCGAGGCTACTCGGCTCACCTGCGTCGACTGCGACCGTCCGATCTGCCCCAAGTGCATGGTGCGGACCGAGGTGGGCCTGAAGTGTGAGCAGTGCGCGCAGCCGGTGGCGACACCGTCGGGCGGCGGGCAGGCCTCACGTCTCCCCCTGATCCTCGGTGGGGTCGGGCTGGCCGTGCTGGTCCTCGTGGCCGTGCTGGTCCTGCGTCCGGACCCCTCCGACGAGGAGGTGGTCGCCGCCCTGGCGCCCACGGGCATCTGGAGCGAGGCCGCCGACCTGTCGTCCATCCGGGGCACGACGGCCTCGGTCGTCCTCGACGATGGGACCGTGCTGAGCGCAGGCGGTGGCGTCGGGGTGATCGCTCTCGACGCGGCCGAGATCTACGACCCCGAGGCCGACGCGTGGCACGAGGTGACGCCGCTCGGCCAGGCCCGGCGCGGCCACCAGGGAGTGGTGCTCGACGACGGGAGGGTGCTGGTGGCCGGGGGCGTCTTCGAGGGCAACCCGTTGGCGTCGGCCGAGATCTACGACCCCGTCACCGCCACCTGGTCGCCCAGCGCTCCCATGAGCACGCCGCGGCTCGGCCACACCCTCACCGTGCTGAGGGACGGGCGGGTGCTGGTGGCCGGCGGCAGTGCCCTCGAGCCGGCGGGGACCGCAGCCGGGGGCCAGACCATCCGCATCGCGGCGTCCGCCGAGGTCTTCGACCCCGAGACCGGGACCTGGCAGGCCGTCCCGGCGATGGCGACGCCGCGCTTCGAGCACACTGCCACGTTGTTGGACGACGGGCGGGTGCTGATGGTGGGAGGGCTCGGGCCGTCGGGCGAGGGTGAGGAGACCGGGCCGTTGCGTTCCACCGAGATCTACGACCCCGCAGCCAACGCCTTTGTCACCTCCACCGATCTCGCCGAGCCCCGCGCCAACCACGCCGCCGCGCTGCTCACCGACGGCTCGCTGCTCGTCAGCGGCGGACGCGGGGGGCAGGGGGGCGAGCTCTCGCTGGCGTCAGCGGAGGTCTTCGACTCCCGGGCTGCCACCTGGACGACCGTCGGCGCCATGGGCGGCACTCGCACGGGCCACACCGCCACCCCCCTCGCCGACGGCCGGGTGCTGGTGGCCGGTGGCGAGTCGGTCCAGCGCGGCAACCGGCGATCGCTGACCAGCGGCGAGGTCTTCGACCTCGGCCAGGGCGCCACCGGCGAATGGCGTCCGGCGGGCGACATGGCGTGCCCCCGTAGCGAGCAGAGCGCGGTGTTGCTCGCCGACGGGAGCGTGCTGGTGGCCGCCGGTGACGCCGCCTTCCCAGGGCAGGCCCCCATGGCCCAGAGCTGTGTCGACCGCTACCGACCGTGAACCGAGCGCTCCTTCGACGAGCACTCCCCTGACCGACAAGGAAGGCTGACGAGATGGCCAAGATGGGTTCGAAGCGCGGCGGCAAGGAGGATCCCGAGGTCCCCGGCGACGCCGACGAGAGCAAGAACAACCGCAAGCGGGCGCTCATCCTGTGCTTCCTCGCCCTGCCGGTCCTCGTGGCGTTCTACGGCGTCGTCCTGTGGTGGTCGAACCCTCACACCCCAGGGGACGAGCTGCGCATCGACGAGTTCACCGAGCTGTTGCGCCAGGGGCGGATCCAAGACGCCGAGATCCTCGAGACCGACAGCCGCATCGCCGGGTCGTACGAGCGGGGCCAGTACTGGGTCGCCTTCTCGGGAGGCAACGAGACGATCTTCGCCCGGCTCACCAGCGCCCTGGAGGATGCCGGTGTGCCGTTCTCGGTGACGCAACAGCCGCTGAAGAACCTGGTCTACCCGGTCACGCTCATCCTGCCGGCTTTGATCCTGGTCGACGGGCTGTTCATCTTGTTCCTGTTGTTCGGTCGGGGCGGCGACGGCTTCAGCGCTTTCAGCCGGTCCGGCGCCAGGCGTCACCAGAGCGGGGAGTCCAAGATCACCTTCGCCGACGTGGCCGGCCTCGACGAAGCGATGGAGGAGCTGGTCGAGGTGCGCGACTACCTGTCGAACCCGGACAAGTTCCTCGCCATGGGCGCCTCGGTCCCCAAGGGCATCCTGCTCACCGGCCCGCCGGGGTGCGGGAAGACACTGCTCGCTCGGGGCCTGGCCGGGGAGTCAAACGTCCCGTTCTTCTCGATCTCGGGCTCGGACTTCGTCGAGATCTTCGTGGGCGTCGGACCGGCGCGCATCCGCGACTTCTTCAAGGTGGCCAAGGAATCGGCGCCGTGCATCGTGTTCATCGACGAGCTCGACGCCGTCGGCCGGGGCCGCAGCACGCACGGCCTCGGGGGCACCGACGAGCGCGAGGCGACCCTCAACCAGCTCCTCGTCGAGATGGACGGGTTCGAGTCGGGCAGCGGCGTCGTCGTGCTCGCCGCCACCAACCGCCCTGACATCCTCGACACCGCTCTCCTGCGACCTGGGCGCTTCGACCGCCGAGTGGCGATCGAGCGGCCCGACGTGAAGGGGCGGGAGGGCATCCTGCGCATCCACGCCCGGGGCAAGCCGCTCTCCGACGAGGTCGACATCGAGGAGGTGGCCAAGCGCACCGTCGGCTTCTCCGGCGCCGACCTGGCCAACGTGGTGAACGAGGCGGCGCTGCTCGCCGCCCGCCGGGGCTCCACGGTGGTCGAGCACCGGCACTTCATCGAGGCTATCGAGCGACTCATGGCCGGGCCCGAGCGCCGGTCGCGCATCCTGTCGCCGCAGGACCGCTACCGCATCGCCTACCACGAGGCCGGCCACGCCCTGGTGTCGACCGCCCTACCCGGCACCGACCGGGTGGGCAAGCTCTCCATCGTGGCCCGGGGCCACGCCGGCGGCTTCACCTGGTGGATCCCCGAGGGCGACCAGGCCTCGGTCACCCGCTCCCAGCTCCTCGACCGCATCGCCGCCATGCTCGGTGGACGGGCGGCCGAGGACCTGGTGACCGGCGATCTGTCGAGCGGGGCGATGGGTGACCTCGATGCTGCGGTCTCACTCGCTCGTCGCATGGTGACCGACTTCGGCATGAGCAGCCGGCTCGGGGCGTTCTCCATCCGGCCTCTGCTGAACAGCGCAACCAAGGAAGGCCTCATGAGCTCGGGCTACTCCGAGCGCATCGCCTCGGAGATCGACGCCGAGGTGCAGGACATGCTCCGCCAGGCCGAGGAACGGGCCAAGGCCGTCCTCGTTGCCGAGCGTAAGGTGCTCGACGCCGTCGCCCATGCCCTCATGGAGGCAGAGACCCTCGAAGGCGACGTGCTCGACGGCCTCCTCCTCCCCGTCTCCCAAGCGCCGGAGACCGTGAGGCTGTGAACGAGGCGGCTTCACTTGCCGTCGCTCGTGGTGGGGCAACGGTAACGAGAGGGGTGCCTGGATGGCGGTGACGCCCACCCGGGCCGACGCGGTGACGTGTAGCCGCCACCGGCGGAAAGGGGCGGTGGGCCGGTGCGTCTCGTGCTCGGCGCCGCTGTGCCGAGAGTGCATGGTCGACACCCGGGTCGGCTTCAAGTGCGGGCGCTGCGCCGGCTCGGCGTCGGCCCCCGCCAAGGGGTGGCCGCGGTGGGCGAGACCGGCGGTCACCGCCGTGATCGTGGCCGTCGTGGCCGTTCTCGGCTTGGTCGCCCTTGGCCAGGACGGCGGACGCAACGGGGCCGGGCCGCCGAACGACGCCGGGCGGACCAGGGATGCCGCCGGGCCGGTGGAGCGCCGGGTCCAGTTCGAGGGGGCCGGCGACGTCACCATCGGGGGCACGCTGTCGATACCTGCGGCGGCGAGCGCAAACGCCCCCGTGACCGGCATCGTCATCATCCCTGGCTTCGGGCCCACCACCCGCGAGGGGGTGGCGTTCCCGGGAAGGATTCCCGACACCCTCTACCGGGACGTGAGCGACCTGTTGGTCGACGACGGCCTGGCGACGTTGCGCTATGACAAGCGGGGCACGGGCCAGAGCGTGCTGGCGCCGGAGCAGGCGTTGACCTTCGACGACATGGTGGCCGACGCCGAGGCCGCGGTGTCCTTCCTGGCCGAGCGGGCCGAGGTCGACCCGGAAAGGATCGGCGTGGTCGGCCACGAAGAAGGCGGCCTCGTGGGCCTGCGGCTGGCGGCCACCGACGCCAGGGTGGAGAGTCTGGCCCTGGTGTCGGTTCCGGGACGGCCGCTCCTCGACGTCGTCACCGACGACTTCACCAACTCTGGCCACGGTGACGAGGTCGACGCCTTGCGGTCGACGGTCATGGCGCTGGTCTCGGGCGGACCGCTGCCGGCGCCGGCCGACATGCCCCCGTTCGTGCGCGACTTCTTTCCCGCCGACCAGCAGGGCTACCTCCGCGAGATCTTCTCCCTCGATCCGGTCACGCTCGCCGGGGAGGTCGACATACCGGTGCTGATCGTTCGTGGAGCGGCAGCCACCGGCGTCTCTGCGGCCGATGCCACCGCCCTCTCCGGAGCGCTGGGCCCTGACACCGAGGTGGTCGTCGCCGACGGTGCCGGTCCCACGCTGCGCGTGGAGCCGGGTACCGGCGGCGACGCCGATCCGGCCGACCCTTGGTCGCCCTCCCAAGACCACGGGGGGGGTGGCCCCGCTCAGGTGGCCAGCCGGGCTCAGCCGGCGATGGCGCGCATCTCGGAGTTCCTGGCCATCACCACCTGAGCGGGCGGTGGGGACGGCACGAAGGCCGGCCAGCCAGCAACCGAGTTGCGGCGGCCAGGAGCACAGACAGATCCCACCCGAGGCAGATGTGGCTCGGCCTGCTCGTCCTTCCGGCTGGACGAGGAGCCGGCGGGACGAGCGCTGGTCTACCCCCCTGGGTTTAGGGACTTGTAGAAGGGGATGCCGCCGCCGATCACGGTGACGAACAACGCGGGGATCAGCAACCAGCGGAGACCCTCGACGGCGAAGGCGATCACGCCCAGGACCACGCCCACGGCGACGATGGCCAGTGTGCCGTTCAAGCTCTGCTTCATGAGTACCTCCCGTTCTCGAGGCACACCGAAGTCGGGTGCCACCTGGGCCAATGTTGGCCCTCCCGGCGTCGCTTCGCAACCCTTCGTGGTCGCCTCCGGCTAAGCCCACGAAAAGTGGCGGCCGAATCACTGCCGGTCGCGCTGCCCTTGCCCTCTGCCCCTGAGGCGGTGTCCGGCTCCACGGTAGGCAGCCTCGACCAACGGGCAGGGGGGGCCTCGGACGATTTCCCAGGCCACAGGCCGTTTTCGTAGTGAGAGCAGAATAGAGGTATTCAACATCTACTGTCCTAGGGATTGGTAGCTGGGCTCACTTATTGTAAGTCACCTGAACGTGTGGCATACTGGTAGGGACAGCACATGAGCACCAGCACGTTACGGCCGTGCCACTGCCGCAGCTGCCCACGACCGGTTGTCGACTTCGAACCGACGCCACGACCAAGTAGGAGGAGCTCGATGAGCTTGAAGAAGAAGGGTTCGGCGTTCTTCGGGACGGCCCTTGCTGCCATGGCCTTCACCGCCGTGGCTGCCTTTGCATGCACCAACCTCGCCACCCTCAACCTCAGCACGCCCAGCGGCGGCGTCGGCGACACCGTCACCGTGACCGGTTCGTCGTTCAGGGTGCCGAGCGGGGCTCAGGCCGGGCAACCGGCCTCGCCGGTCGTCCTCAACTGGAACGGTGCCGACGGGCCGCTGCTCGCCCAGACCACGCCCGACAGCGCCGGCAACATCAGCGCCACGTTCTCCGTGCCCGAGGGCCAGCCCGGGTACTACGTGATCGTCGCCAGCCAGAAGGACGCTCAAGGTGCCGACGCGTACGGCACTCCCGCCCGGGCGTCGTTCCAGATCCTCGGCCCGAACGGTGATTCGGTCGTGCAGCCGGCCGGCAGCCAGACCCCGGCCGTGACCGCCGATCCGAGCTCCTCGGGGATGATCGCTCTGACCGTCGGGCTCGGCGTCCTCGGCCTGGCCCTCTTCGGTGCGGGCTTCACCGCCTTCGTCCGCCAGGCCCGTCGCCGTGAGGTGCCGGTGGCGTCGAGGGTTCGCAACGACTGAGATTCCGCAGCCATAGCAAGCGTGTCGAGCCGGGCGCCACGAGGCGCCCGGCTTTGCCGCGCAGATGGACCGGCGGTTGCTTCTACTCGCCTTCTCTCTCGGCATCGGCTTTTGGCGGTGGTGCTCGGCGCTTGCGCCGGCGGCGGGCCCGCCCCGCGGTTGCGCCGGTCGCCACCCGGGCCCAGGCTCAGGACCTGCGGGTGGCCGTGGGCCAGGACCCCTTCTTCAGGGGCACCCCGCCGGCGCCGAACCTCGGGGTGCTCGTCGAAGCGGTCAATGGGGGACCTTCGAGACGGTGACCCGCACGAGCCCCGGCTTCGCTGTGACCGCAGGGCGGTTGCTGGAGGCGGCGGGGTGGGTGCGACGGACGGGGTGAGGGCCTCACCGAGGACGGGGCTGTGGCCGGGCCCGGCGGACACGGCGATGGCCGCCCGGGCGGGGACGTCGCGGACGTGGAAATCGTCCTCCGGGCCGAGGACCTGGGTGGCCACCAGCGTGTGGGGGACGGGCTCGTGGCGGCGGGGATGGTCACCTGGCCGGGGCCGAAGGCGGCGAAGAGCGGCGAGTCGGTCTGGAAGGTGGACGGCCCATCCATTTGGGTCGAGGCGGATCTTGACCCGCCCTCTCGGCTCCGTAGCCCGGGTCCCGGTGACGGTGATCGTCTCACCCCGTTCGCACGGTCGTGTCCTGACGTCGAGCTGGGCACCTGAGGCGCCCACGCCATACCTGCGGAGGCGAGCACGAGCCCGAGGGAGACCAGGGGCAACGAGGCGCTAGATGACAGTACGTGGCCCTCGATACCGAAGTCATTGGAGTCGACGGCGGTTGGCGGGCTCCGACGGGGAGCGGTAGGTGGCAGCCCATGCCACGCCGAGGGCGAGCACGGCCAGCCCGGGGAGGCTGTGGTAGATGGTGGCGCCCCACGGCGCTTCCCCACGCGCCGCCTGCAGCACGAGCGGGAGGTGCGTGGTCGTCATCCAGAACCCCGAGAGGACGATGCCGAGCCCGGCGGCGAACGAGAGGTTGTCGTTGCCGTGGCGGCGCGCCAACAGCAACGCCGCCACCGAGACGGCGATGACGGCGACCCCGGGGACCACGTGGTCGGCGAACTCGACCCGGTCGGCGGTGTTGAGCGCCGGCCCGGTGTAGGGCGGCAAGAGGGCCCAGGCGCCGACCAGGAGACCGGCGCCGGCGAGCATGGGCAACGCCGCCGCCCGCGCCGCGGGAGACGTCATCTTCCCGCCCGGCGTCGCCGGCTAGGAGGCAGGTGCGAGGACCTCGTCGGCCAACCCTGCCAGGGCCCGCACGCCGGGGGCTTCAGGGGCACTGTCGAGAGGAGCGACGCCGTTGCGGTCGGCGGCCACGATGGCGGGATCGTCGGGGATGGCGACGACCTGGTGGTCGGGAAAGGCCTTGCGGACCATGGCAAGGTCGTCGTCGGTGCGAACCCGGCTGGCCACCACGATCACCCGGCCGAGCGACCTGTCGGCGGCGAGAGCCACCGCCCGGCTTCCGACCTCCACGGACTTGGGCGTCGCTTCGACCACGACCAGCACCACATCGACCCCGGCCTCACCGAGGCGGGTGAGGGTGCCGACCCCCGCCTCGAGGTCGGCCACGACCATCTTTCCGGTGAAGTCCACGCTGCCGAGCAACTGCTCGGCGGAGAGACCACATCAAAGGCAGCCTGGTTCCGGGTTGTCGATCCGGCTCACCACCGCCAGTCGCACACCGTCGGGGGCGTCGGAGCCGAAGCGCTCGAGCACCTGGTCCCACCCGGGCGCGTGCTCCTCCTCGCCCTCGTCGAGGGCCTGGCGCATCGAGACCAACCGCTCGGTCTCGTCGTCGCCCACCCCCAGGGAGATGCCGAGGTTCGGGTTGGAATCGCAGTCGAGGGCGATCACCTGGTGACCCCGGCGGGCCAAGGTGCGTGCCAGGATCGCCGAGGTGGTCGTCTTTCCCGACCCGCCCTTGCCCGTCACTGCCAGTTTCATGACGTCACTCCCGTGCGCTCGTCGGTGAGTCGCTCCACCAAGCAGGCTACCGCACGTACCGCCTCTGACTCAGGGACAACATCGAGTGGCGCCTTTCCTGCCCGCTCGGCGTCGGCGAAGTCACGGTCGAGCGGAACCGAGGCGACCACCTCGAGCCCGCTGCGGCTCGCCACCCGCTCGGCGTCGTCGGGCTCGGCGACCTTGTTGGCCACCGCGACCACCCGCACGGGAGTTTCGGCGGCCGACGCCAGGCGAGCGAGGCGGCGGGCCGAAAGCAGCGACTTCGCCATGGGCTCGACGACCACGAGGAACGTCTCGGCGTAGCCGCCCCACCCGGTGAAGGGCTGACGGGTGCCGCCTGGGAGGTCGCCGACCAGGTCCCACTGCTCGGCGGGGAGCTCGCGGAGGATCTGGCGGAAGGCGAGCTGCGAGCGGAACAAGGCCCGGGGGTCGGTGCGGATCTTGCCGAACTGCAAGAAGCGCACGCCGTCGGGGGCGGTGGCGGCGTAGCGTTCGACCGCCTCGGCGGCGCTCAGGCCCGCCCGTAGCCGGTAGCGGGGGCCTTCCTCGCCTTCGGGGCGGTCCTCGATGGCTTCGTCAGGCAGGGGGGCGTCGTCGCGGTCGAGCCCCAGGGAGAAGGCCATCCCCGGCAGTGGGTCGGAGTCGATGGCCAGGACCGAGCGACCCTGGCGGGCCAGCAGCCGGGCGAAGGTGCCGGAGATGGCCGACTTTCCGGCACCACCTTTGCCGACGAATGCCACTCTCATGGGCGCGACCTCGCTTTCGATCGAGTGGTGGACCGGCGAACGATGAACCATGCCAGGACCACGACGCCCAGCGCCAGGGCGACGGCTGCGCCCGGACCGGCCGAGCCGGCGATGCCCGGGGGGCCGAGGCCGGTGACCGCAGCCCCGAAGACGTCCTGGCGGCCGGTGTTCTCGTCCCCCAGCCGGGTGTCGGTCCAGCTGGCGTAGGCGCCGTCGTCGGTGCTGTCGAGCCCGAGGCGGGTACCGAAGTCGGCCCCGTAGTCCTCGAGGCCGAAGGTCGGCCCCACGCGGGAGTCGAACGACTGCGACGACAGCCGAAGGTTGCTGAACGGCGACTGCCCGTCGACCGAGGTGGCCAGGTAGGCGTCGGTGGCGACGTTGGCGGGGTCGCCCCGGCGGTCGTAGAACAGCACGTCGACCCGGCCCCCCGGGGCGATCGACACGTGGGGGAGGTACTGGTCGCTCCCGTCGCCCACGGGGTTGTCGTTGACCCGCTCGGCCTCGGTCCAGGTGCGCCCACCGTCGGGGGAGTGGCGGGTGAAGACGTCCTCGTCGCCGTTGCGGCCGTCGTACCAGGCCACCTGGAGGCTCCCTTCGGGCCCGGCGGCGATCGACGGGAACTCGGGGAGGAAGACCAAGAACCGCTTGGTCGGTACGACGCCCGACTCCACCTCCCTGCCCGGCGAGAAGCTTCGGCCTCCGTCGGTGGAGCGGGTGACGACCAGGGCGAACGGGCCCTCGACGGGAGGTCCCTCGAGTCCCTCGAAGTCACGCCGGTCGTCCTTGTAGTCCTGGTAGAGCACCACGAGCTCGCCGGAGGCATCGACGACGGGGCTGGCGGCACCCACCCGCTCCCGCTCGGGGTCGCTCACCCGCACCGGAGGGGAGAAGCTGGCCCCGCCGTCGGCGGAGCGGGCGGTGACGATGCCGGCCTGACCGACGAGCCGGTTGAGGCCGACCCCGGCGGCTTGGAGCCAGGTGAGGTGCACAGTCCCGTCGGCTCCGACGGCGAGGCGGGGCTGGAACGTCAGGGCGCCGGCGACCTGCACGGGCGGAGCGAGGGTGCGACCGCCATCGGCCGAGGTGGACACCCACAGCGCCCCGGGGCTGTTGCCCGTGCCCTGCAGGCTGACGTAGGCCACGAAGAGCGTGCCGTCGGGCCCGAAGGCCGCACTCGGTGCGAAGGGACAGGCGAGACGCTCGGGGGAAGCGGCACACGGTGGCACTGCGGCGGGCAACGGCAGGGTTGTCGGGTGCCAGCTGGTACCGCCGTCGTCGGACCACTCGAGCAGGGCCGAGAACCCGGGGCGGTCGATGCGATGGGAGATGACGAGATGGTCGGGGCGGCCGGGGTGGCGGGCGAGCGACGGGCTGTTGTTGACCGTGATCAGACCGGGGGGGTTCACCAGGATGTTGGCGCTCACCTCAGGGTCAGGGGACCGGCCGGCGGAGACGATCACCGCCCCGAGCACCACCGCCAGGCCGACGACGATGGCCGCCACGGCCCCGGGGTTGCGTCTCACCGTGCCATCCTTGGAGCTGACTCTAGCCTTGCCCGAGATCCGGTGGCGGCGGAGCGTGGGTAGATTGGGCGGCCCGTGGGGGCGCCGAGAACGAACGGGTGGGCAACGCTCGACCGGGCTAGCGGCGCGCCCCGCTTTCTGGCCGTGGTGGTGCTGGTCGGAGCCCTGACCTCGGTCAGCGTCGTGCTGTTGGGCCTCGCCGCCAACGCGGTGCTGCACGCCGGTGCCGTCACTCCTGTGGGCGACATCGACCTCAACCCCCTCTCGCAGCGATCGGTCGTGCTGGCCAGCGACGGCAGCCTGCTGGCCGTGCTGCACCGGGAGGAGAACCGCAAGTCGGTGCCGCTGTCGGAGGTGCCCCAGGTCGTCGTCGACACCGTGCTCGCGGTGGAGGACGCGGCGTTCTACGAGCACGGCGGCATGGACCTGCGGGCCACCGCCCGGGCGCTGGTCAGCAACGTCTCGGCAGGCGACGTGGTCCAGGGTGGCTCGACGGTGACCCAGCAGTTGGTGAAGAACGCCTTGCTCTCCCCCAAGCAGGACCTGTCTCGCAAGGTCGAGGAGGCGGTGCTGGCGCTGCGCCTCGAGGACCAGATGACCAAGGACGAGATCCTCGAGCGCTACCTCAACACCGTCTACTTCGGCAACGGCGCCTACGGGTTGCAGGCGGCGGCCGAGGTGTACTTCGGGGTCGGGGTTGACCAGCTCGGCCAGCCCGAGGCCGCCCTGCTCGCCGGCCTCATCCGCAACCCGATCGGCTACGACCCGTTCCTGTACCCCGAGGTGGCCAAGGACCGCCGCGACGTCGTGCTCGACCGGCTGGTGACCCTCGGCGAGCTCGGCGAAGGGGAAGCCGGTCGCATTCGGCGTGAGCCGGTGCCGACCGAGCGGCGCAACGTGGACATGCTGCCCAAGCCGAAGGACTACTTCGTCGAAGAGGTCACCCAGCGCCTCCTCGACGACCCCCGCCTCGGCGACGACGACGCCGCTCGCTACAACGCCCTGTTCAAAGGGGGCCTCACCATCAAGACGACCCTCGATCCCCGGCTCCAGGCTCTGGCGGAGGAGGCGGTAACCTCGACCGTCCCCGATCCCGGCGGACCGTTCACCGCCTCGGTGGTCAGCGTCGATCCCGCCAGCGGGGCGGTGCGGGCCCTGGTCGGCGGACGAGGGTTCGAGACCGACAAGTTCAACATCGCCACCCAGGGCACCGGCCAGCAGCCCGGGTCGTCGTTCAAACCCTTCGTCCTGGCCGCTGCCCTGGAGCAGGGCCTCTCCCCGGCGGCGAGCATCGACGGCCGGGGGCCCTGCCTCATCCCCAACCCCGGAGGCACCCCCGACCCCTACGAGGTCGAGAACTTCGAGGGGTCAGCGGGTGGGGTGGTCAGCCTGGCCGACGCCACCCGTAACTCGGTGAACTGCGCTTACGCCCGGTTGGGATTGATCGTGGGCCTCGACAAGGTGGCGGAGACGGCGGCGAAGCTCGGCATCACCACCCCGCTTCCCGCCGACCGGCCCTCGATGTCGTTGGGCTCGCTCGAGGTGCTGCCCATCGACATGGCCGCGGCCTACGCCACCTTCGCCGCCGACGGCGTGCACCACGACCCCTACCTGGTCGAGGAGGTGTTCGACCGCGACGGTGAGCTGCTGTTCCGGGGGTCCTCCGAGGGCGAGCAGGTGATCTCCGCTGACACGGCCCGGCTCACCACCGCCGTGCTCGAGCAGGTCGTCACCGGCGGCACCGCCACGCGTGCCCGCTTCGCCGACCGCCGCCCGGCGGCGGGCAAGACGGGTACGACGTCCGACTACGCCGATGCCTGGTTCGTCGGCTACGTGCCCCAGCTGGCCACCGCCGTGTGGATGGGCTCGCCCGAAGGCAACGTGGAGATGCGCAGCGTCGGCGGGATCAGGGTCACCGGTGGCTCGTACCCGGCACGCATCTGGCAGGCGTTCATGGGCCCGGCTCTGGCCGGGCAACCGGTGGTGCCGTTCCCCGACCCGCCGCCGGTGGAGGGCGGCTCCTTGCGACTGGAGAGGGAGGAACCGGCACCGTCGGGGCGGGGTGGCGGGCCGCAGTCGGCTGGGCCCCGGGCCGAGGGGCCGCAGGTGGCGGCTGAGCCGCCGGCTCCCTCGGTACCGGTCACCGCCGTCGGCGGCGACGGCGATCCCGGGGCGAGCGCGCCCGTTTCGCCGGTGCAGGGCGGGAGCAGCGACGATCGCCGCAACCCCTCGAGAGACGACCGCAGCCGGGGTGGCTCCGACCCCCCGAGGGGCAGCGACCCCGGGGGCGACGCGCCCGGAGGCGGTGGCTCGCCCGGCGGGCGCGACCCCGGCGGGGGAGGCGGAGATGCCGGTGGCGGTGGTGGTGCCGACCCCAGCGACAGCAATCCTCCCTCGTGGCCCGACGGCTTCCCGCCGTTCCCCAGCGGTTGAGCGCGCACCTCGACGTGCTCTTGGAGGTGCAGGCGCACGACCTGGTCATCGACCAGCTGCGACACCGACGCGAGCGGCTGGCCGAGCGCCAGGCGCTCCGGGAGGCGGCGCACGAGGCGACAGGAGTTGACCGGCAACTTGCCGACGCCCGTGCTCGAGGCCGTGACCTGGCGCGCCGGCAACGTCGCTTGGAGGACGAGGTCGACACCCTGGCCGCCAAGCGAGCGGGCACCGAGGGGCGACTCTACGGAGGGACCGTCCAGGCGCCGCGGGAGCTCGAGGCCCTGTCCCAGGAGGTCGAGGCCTTGGCCCGGCGCACCCGTGGACTCGAAGACGAGCTGCTGGAGCTGATGGAAGCCGGCGAGCCGATCGCCGCCGAGGCTGGCGCCCTCGAGGCGCGTCGCCAGGAGCTCGCGACCGAGGCAGACCGGCTCGCCGCCGTGGTCGCCGAACGCGAAGCAGAGATCGACAGGCTCGTCGCCGTCGCGGTGGCGGCCCGTGGCGAGGCCGCCGGCGGCGTGCCCCCGGCGCTCCTGGCCACCTACGAGCAGTTGCGGCGCCGGCTCGACGGGGTGGCGGTGGCCCGGCTCGAGGCCGGTCGCTGTACCGGGTGCCACCTGGCCCTGCCGGCGGTCGAGCTCGACGCGCTCCGGCGGGCACCGGCAGATGCGGTGGTACGCCACGAGGAGTGCGGCCGCATCCTCGCAAGGTGATCCTGTGGTTCGCGGGCATGGCCGTAGTCGCCGTGTGGATCGTGTTCCGCGACCCGGCCATCGATCTTCGCCTGATCGTCGCTGGTGCCCTGCTTCCCGACGTCGTCGACGGGCTGCTGTCGGTCGCCGGGATCGCCGGCCCGTGGCCCGCCCACACGCTGCTCGCCAGCGCCGGGCTGCTCGTCGGGGTCATGCTCGCCACTCGGGGCCGGCGCCTGTTGCGTCGCCGGCTGCTGGCGGTGCCCATCGGGTCACTGCTGCACCTGGTCCTCGATGGCGCCTGGACCGACACGGCGGTGTTCTGGTGGCCGGCCCTGGGCACCGGGGTGGGCGACCAGGCATTGCCGAGCGTCGAGCGGGGGGTGCTCAACCTGGTACTCGAGCTCGCCGGCCTGGCCGCTCTGGCCTGGGTCTGGGCCCGGTTCCACCTTGCCGACCCGCAGCGCCGCCGCCAGCTCCTGCGCACCGGCCGGGTCGGCCGCGACCTGGCGAGGTGAGTGCGCCCGACGCAGCTGACGTGGGGAGGGGTGGCCAGGTGGACGGCACCATAGGTGGCCGCGGTGGTTGTGGACGGGGCTGTGCTCTGCGGCCCGGACGGTACGGTGCAGCGGCGTGCCCAGTGGAGGAGA
>JADDQY010000054.1 GCA_016781135.1 Actinomycetota bacterium | reverse complement strand
GTCAGACACCGTCATCGTTGCTGCTCAGGGGGCACTTTCCGCGGAGTGCGCCCAGCAGCTCGGGCGCCACGATGACAAGGAGGTCGTCGTGACGTAACCGATCGACAAGCTGAGGGCAGCCAGCCGGCGAGAGTCCGGTCCGGGGAGACGCCTGGGTCCCCGGTAGTGAAGTCCCCGGCGTCGGGTGAGAGCCCGCCGTCGAAGCGGGGTGGAGCAACTGACCGGTCCGCAGCACGTGCGAAGCCTGAGCAAGCGTCGTCAAATGCCCCCACCGCAAGGTGGATCAAGAGGGAGCCGAGCCGATTCCGCGACGGCGAAGGCCACGGACAGCGCCTGGGATCCGGGAGCGGGCGCCCAAGAACCCTCCGGCGTAAGTGGGCGTGGAACGGCCAGAAGGTTGTCCTTGGAACTGGGGAGCCCTCCTCGGCCCCGCCGCTGTGGGTGGCGGGAAGCGAGCCCGCCTATAACCGGTGACCCCGGGAAGTGGCGGGCGGCCGAGAGGGAGTCGGAGGGGGTCGTAGTAGTGATGACGGCCGGGACAACACAACCCGGTCCGAGCGAAGGGCCCCTACTTCACCGAGGCACGAGGGAGGAGGGAGGGGCACTGATGAGTGCCGAGCGATCGGCTAGGTCCGTCAGCCACGCCGAGGGTGTGGACGCTGTCCGAGCCCTCCAGCGAGTGCTCTATCGCAGCGCCAAGCAGGATCCGGATCGCCACTTCCATGCTCTGTTCGACAAGGTCGCCCGCAGCGACGTGTTGTGGAGAGCTTGGGGTGAGGTCCGTGCCAACCAGGGGGCGCCTGGGGTCGACGGCGTGAGCATCGCCGACATCGAGGCGTCCGGAGTGAGCGTGTTCCTCGACGGGCTCGTCGCAGAGCTGCGGGCCGGCACGTACCGGCCCCGACCGCTGCGGCGGGTGCACATCCCCAAGCCGGGCAAGCCGGGCCAGACCCGGCCGCTCGGCATCCCCTGCGTCCGTGACCGGGTAGTCATGGCCGCCGCCAGGATCGTCCTCGAGCCCATCTTCGAGGCGGACTTCTTGGACACGAGCCACGGGTTCCGTCCCCGCCGCTCGGCCATCCAGGCCTTGGAGGCGGTCCGCCGGGTCGCCAACCGGGGGGCGGTGTGGGTGCTCGACGCCGATATCAAGGCGTGCTTCGACGAGATCGACCACGACGCTCTCATGGCGCAGGTCGAGCGGCGGGTCTGTGACCGGCTGATGTTGAAGCTGCTGCGGTGCTGGCTGCGAGCAGGGGTGATCGAGGGCGGGGTGGTCGCCGATACCGTGGCGGGCACGCCGCAGGGCTCACCGATCTCGCCGCTGCTGGCCAACATCGCCCTGCATGTCCTCGACGAGGACTGGGCGGCCAACAACCGGCGCCTGGGGACGCTGGTCCGCTACGCAGACGACTTCGTCATCCTGTGTCCGACCCGGGAACGAGCCGAGGAGGCTCACCGGCGGGCGGCTACCGTCTTGGTCCCGCTCGGGCTGCGCTTGCATCCCGACAAGACCAGGACGGTGGGCCTGGCCGGTGGCGCCGAAGGGTTCGACTTCCTGGGCTTTCACCACCACTTGCGGCCCTCACGCCGCAGTAGCGCTGGTATCTGCAGCGGTGGCCCTCGGCCCGGGCCATGACCTCGATCCGGGGCAAGGTCCGAGCCGCCACCACCAACAACCACGCCAGCCTTCCTCTCGAAGTCGTCGTCAGTCGCCTCAACCCCGTGTTGCGTGGCTGGGGGGCGTACTTCCGGCACGGCAACTCGTCGGCCAAGTTCGCCACCATCGACTGCTATGTGAACCAGCGGCTGGCCATGCTGGCCAGCCACAAGCACGGACTCCGAGGCTGGAACTGGACCACGCGATTCAACAACGCCTGGGCCACCAGTCTCGGCGCCTACCGCCTCAGCGGGAAGGTGACCTACGAGCCTGTGCATGCCTGACGACGAACGGTGTCGGAGAGCCGTGTGCGGGAGAACCGCATGCACGGTTCGATAGGGGGCCGCTGGCCAGAGGACCCCGAGTGGTGACGTGGGAAGGACGAGAAAGCTGCGGCCCAGCGTCTCCACGACCACCCGGACCAGCAACCAGTGGCCTACCTCACTGGGCAGCGCTCGAAGGCCAGGCCAA
>JADDQY010000133.1 GCA_016781135.1 Actinomycetota bacterium | reverse complement strand
GAAACGCGAGCACCTAGAAGGCGTTCTTCCGCACCCTGCTAGCGCTGCCGTCTTCCGTCGGTGGGACACGTATGGAGCTTTCCGCTGCTCTCCAGAAATCACCCTGCTTGCCGCTCTCGGCGCCGGCGCCGGCGCCGTGACGCCACCCGGCCCGTAACCATGCACAGAGTCCGCGCAGCTGCTACTCGAAGCGACATAACCCCCAATCAGGTTCCTCCTGTCCCACAGTAGCAGCGGCCGCCGGCACACGAGCGTCCGACGTCCCAGGCGAGACGCAACCGGAATGCCTACCGGCCGTTGCCGTCGGCGGCGGTCCGGCACGAGATCCGGGCCAGCCGACACCTGCTGCGGAAGCCTCCATAGTGAGAACCTGACCGGTCTGCTTCCCGGCCGCCATGTCGGTGGTGCGCTTCCAGTCGGTGGCGAACAGGAACAGCTTCCGCTGGTCGACACCGGCAAGCGCGCAGGTGCCCGCCACTCCTTCCCGTGGTTGGCATGGGACAGTGGGGCCATGAGGCGACGGCTGGTGGCGACAGTCCTCCTCGCGACCGCACTGGCCGGCTGCGCCGTGACGCCGCCTGCACCGCCAGTGACGAGCCCCGCACCTAGGGGGGCGAGCACCAGGTCGTCCCCCCCGACGAGCCCGGAACCCCGGCCCGCGGTGGCGCTCCCGTCGGTCCCGGGCCGGCTCGCGGCGCCCGCCTCCCCCACTCGGACACCGCCCTCCTTGGCCGCTGCCGTCGCCGCCCGCCTGGGCGACGCCCGCTTTCGCGGCAGCACCGTCGGCCTGTCCGTGTGGATGGACGGCTACGGCGAGGCGGTGGCTCACAACGCCGACCTCGCCCTCACCCCCGCCTCCACGCAAAAGCTGTTGACTGCCGTGGCAGCGCTCGCCGTTCTCGGACCCGGTACCGACCTGGAGACGACGGTGCGGGCCCACGGCCTCGTTGCCGATGGCCGAATCCAGGGGGACCTGGTCCTGGTCGGCGGCGGGGACCCGTCTTTGCGCAGTCGGGGTACCCATTCACTCGACGAGCTGGCGGGGCAGGTGCGCGCCGCAGGGATCCGTCGGGTGACGGGAGATCTCGTCGGCGACGAGAGCCGGTTCGACGCTGTGAGGACGGCGGCAGGCTGGTTCGACTGGCACGTTCCCCGAATCATCGGCCCCCTCTCGGCGTTGGCAGTCGACGCCAACCGCCACCGCCGGGACGCCGCCTACGTCGCCGACCCGGTGGGCCACAACCTGCGCTTGTTCCGCGCCGCGCTCGCTGCCCACGGGGTGACGGTCGACGGGGGGGACGTCGGCGGCGGGCGGGCGGCGCCCGGCGACGCCGTGGTCGCCTCGCTACGCTCTGCCCCGGTCGCGTCGCTGGTGGCCGACATGCTCACCCGCAGCGACAACCTGGCGGCGGAGCTGCTGCTGAAGGAGGTCGGCGTCCGCGGGCGAGGCATCGGCTCCACCGCCGCCGGCGTGGATGCCGCGGCTGAGGCGCTCGGGAAGCTCGGCCTCTCGCTTCGGGGCACGGCCGCCGACGGATCGGGGTTGAGCCGTCACGACCGGCGGTCAGCGCGGGAGTGGCGCGAGCTGCTTCAGGCCGCCGTCGCCCAGCCGTGGGGCCCGTCCTTCGTGGCCGGGCTCCCGCTGGCAGGGCGGACCGGGACGCTCGCCGGGCGCTTCCGGGGCACGCGCCTCGAGGGCACGCTGCGGGCCAAGACGGGGTGGATCCTGGAGGGCCGGGCGCTGTCGGGCTACTTGACCACGGCGGGAGGTCGTGACGTGGTGTTCTCGGTAGTCGTCAACGACACGACGCCGTCGTCGCTGGTGGTCGGTGCAATCGACGACTTGGTGCAGACGATCGCGGCCGACACCTCCTGAGCCGGCGTCAGCGCCTAATCGCCGACGCTGCCACTGCTTGCCTCCGCCCTGAGCGGGTTGATCCAGCACACCGGTCCTCTCCGCCAGCCGCGGTCGCCGCAACTTCACCTGCGAGCAGGTGGCTCTCCTCCGCTTTGGCGTGTCACCCGAGTTCGCGGCGCCCCTGGACCTGCCAATGGTGGCTCACCGCCGTCGCCGCTCGAACCAGCCGCCTTCGTGGTGTGAAAGCGCCGGAGACGTTGCTGGCGGCTC
>JADDQY010000075.1 GCA_016781135.1 Actinomycetota bacterium | reverse complement strand
GATCATCGTTAGACGACAGAGGCATAGATGAGGCAGAGGGCCCGCTTGAGGCGTCTTTCAGAGCCCGTTCCCGGTGTTCTTGCCTAGCACCACCGCCTCCACCTTCAGTTCCGGTCGAGAGCGTTCCGGGCGACGCTGAAGGCAAACGGGCTGACCGGCTCGATGGGCCGCGTCGCTGCCGCCGGCGACAACGCCGCCATGGAGTCGTTCTACGCGCTGTTGCAGAAGAACGTCCTTGACCGCCGTCGACGTTGGCGAACTCGCAGCGAGCTCGCCTACGAGGCCATCGTCTGGATCGAGCACACTTACAACCGGCGTCGCCGGCAACGCGCTCTCGGACGGCTCACCCCCGTCGAGTTCGAGCTCGCCTTCACCGCGGCGCCCTGCCTCGACGACGAGCAGGCAGCATGATCAGTCACGACCAGCGTCAACCAGACGTGCAGCAGACCCAAGGGTAGGCCCACATCTGGTTCCGATAGCTACCGACCCTCGTCCGAAAGACGGGCTTTCCCACGACGGCAACTGATCCACTACAGTCATAACCGCCGCCGACAGGTAGGTGCGGAGCAGTGCGGTAAAGGGGACGGCAGAGGAGGGTCGGGTTATGGAGTTGCGGCACCTGGCAGGGTTCTTGGCGGTGTCCGAGGAGCTGCACTTCGGCCGGGCCGCCTCCCGGCTGTGCGTCAGCCAGCCGGCGGTCAGCCGGCTGATCCGCCAGCTCGAGGCCGAGTTGGGAGTCCCCCTGCTCGAGCGCTCGACCCACCACGTGAAGCTGACCACCGCGGGGCTCGCGTTCATGGACGAGGCCAAAGCGGTGCTCGCCCAGGTGGAGGTAGCGGCCCGTGCGGCGCGAGAGGCCCAAGAGGAGTGCCCGCCGCTGCGGATCGGCTTCACCGAGTGCACCGAGGAGTTCCTGCCCGGAGCTCTGCGGGTTTTGCGCGGGCAGCTCCCACCCACCCGCCTAGACGTCCGCCAGGTCGATCGCGACGACCAGGCCCAGGCCTTGCTGGAGGGCAAGCTCGACGTGGCCATGCGCCGGATACCCATCGACGACGCCGCCCTCCAGACCGAGCTGGTCTTCTGGGAGCCCATGCTGGTGGCGCTGCCTGCTCGCCACTTGCTGGCCGAGCGCGAGCGACTGGCCATGGCTGAGTTGGCCGGGTGCCGCTTCGTCTTGTTGCCTCGCTCCGTCTACCCCCACGCCCACGACCGGCTGATGGCCCTATGTCAGGGGGCCGGCTTCGTGCCCGAGGTGGCCCAGGAGGCACCCTCGCTCACCTCGGTGGCGGTGTTCGTCGCCGCCGGAACCGGCATCTCCATCGTCCCCGCCTCCATCTCGGGCCGGTTCAACCCTGGTGACGTCGTCTACCGACCCCTCCATGACCCCACCCCGACCCTCCCGGTGGTGGTCACCTGGCGGCGAGCGGACTCCTCATCAGCCCTCGAGCGATTCCTGCACGCCGTGCGCAAGAGCAGTCCCGCTGCCCCCGAACAGCACCAGGTGCCCCCCAGCCTCCGGCCGGCGGCCATGGCCGCCGAGACGTTTAGGTAGGTCTAGCGAGCTAGCGCGCACTGCACTCCGGTCAAGGCGATCCCGCGAGCAGGACGACCCCGGCGAAGCGGTTGCAGGCTGGACAACGAGCAAGGGGCCTGGCGCACTATGTGCGCCAGGCCCCTTTGTCGCTACCTAGTCGACCAGTGTGGAGGCAGGACTCAGGTGTCGAATCGCACGGCAGAGTGGAAATTGTCGCCGATGGTGCTGGACAGATCAGGTGGACCACTATCCGGGGGCCCCGTCGGCGTCTTTCGCCGCACTCTCATCGCCCCGAGGCCCCCGAGATCACTGATGGTGTGCCTGCCACCGGATATCGGAGTCCAAAGAACGGCCTTCGGATCGCCTACCTGAACGAAATCAACGATCTCGCCCCTTGTTGTTGATCCCTCGCGCTTCAGCGATTGTAATTCCAGGAAGGACGGGCAGCTCGCCGATGTTACCCTGGCTGTTCCACGTCACGGCGAAAGCCTCACCATTTACGACCGCCCTACCGACTGCCTGGCCCCCATTGTTGATATCTGTGACGGAACTAGCGGTCCTCGTGCCGGCAGGCTTTCCGAGTTCAGTAATGGTGTAGCCACGACCGGGTGTCGGCGACCAGGTCACCGCAACCTCAGGACCCGGAAGAGTGATACCGAACTCCGGATGAACAAACGGAGCCTTCGTCGCGGCGCCGGCGATCGTGCCTCCCTCGTTGATGGCGACGGCCCACCCCTGGTCGCTTCCCTTGGGGATGAACGAAGTTCGCTGAAGTTGCCCTGCCTGTCCCAGGATACGCTGTGCTGGAAGGCGAGTAGCCCTCGACCGGGAACAGGGTCGTCGTGTGCTTCAATCGCCGTCCCAACAGCTTGACCGGCGTTATTGATGTCGTTGACCCTGTTGTCAAAGAACTCGGCAGGGCTACTGAGCTCGGTGGCAACGCCCTGGCTGTCCCAGATCACCGCGGCACGCCAGGGTCGGCTTGGAGAGGGCGGTGTCGCCAGACATACGGGATCCGGGAGCTCGTCCAGATTGAGCCTGTCCGGCCGGCCAGCGGCGTTCCTTGCCGCTCAACGGGGCCGGAGGCGCTCGGTCGGGCCCACCTCGGCCACCAGCTCGGCCAGGGCGGGACGGTCGACCTTGCTGATCTGGGTGCGGGGGATCGCCTCGACCACGCACAGTTCGTCGGGGAGCTTGTGGCGGGCGAGGGAGGTGCCCATGAACGAGCGCAACTCGGCTAGCCCGGGGACCTCGCCCTCGGGGACGACCACGCAGGCGCACACCGCCTCGCCGAGCACCGGGTCGGGAACGCCTACCACGGCCCCATCAGCCACGGCAGGGTGGCGGACCAGGGTGGCCTCCACCTCGCTCGGGGCCACCTTCAGCCCACCCCGGTTGATCAGCTCCTTGAGCCGCCCAGTGACGAATAGGCGCCCCTCGGCGTCCATTCGCCCCAAGTCGCCGGTGTGGTACCAGCCGTCGGTGGCCACTTCGGGCTCTCCCCAGTAGCGAACCGGCTGACGGGCGCCGAAGACGATCTCGCCGGTCTCGTCGGCAGCTAGGGCGGTGCCGGTGGCGGCGTCGACGACCGCCACCCGACCGTCGGGCGGCGTCCCCTCAGGGCCACAGAAGACGTGGTGGCCGACCGACCCGGCGAAGATGTCCCCTCGGTCGGTCGTGCTGGTGAGGAAGCCCTCGCTGCAGCCGTAGACGAAGAACACCTCCACGCCGAGCTTCCCGTAGACGTGCTCGAGCAGGGGCGGGGTGAGGGCGGCAGCCGCCGCCACGGCCCAACGCAGGCTGTCCACCCGGTGACGGGCCCGGTCCAGGGCCTGGACCAGGAGGGTGAAGTGGGTGGGGGTGCCGGGCAAGACGCTTACCCGCTCCTCGGTCACTAGGCGCAGGGCCTCCTCGGGCGAAAAGCGGTCGAGCAGGACGAGCCGACCCCCGCTGAGCAGGGCGGTGAGTGACAGCTTCAGCCCGAAGGCGTGGCTCATGGGCAAGTACATGAGGTGGACGTCGGCAGGGCCGGGGGCGAAGGCCTCGGCGAAGTAGGCCAGCTTGGCCCACAGGGCCGGCAGCGTCTCCTGCACCCCCTTGGGACGCCCGGTGGTGCCCGAGGTCAGGAACAGCAGGGCGGTCTCGCCCGGGCCGTGCGGGGGGGCGAGGGGGGGCCGGGAGGGCGAGGGAGCGTCCAGCACCTCGGCCAGGCAGAGGTGGCGGGCCGGCGCGTCGCCGTCGCCGGGTAGGACGATGTGGACGGACCGTCCGGGCTGCGCCCTCGCTGCCGCGCCATTGGCGTCGTCCTCATGGCTGGGATGGAGCACCAGGGCCCTCGCCCCGGTGTCGAGTACCAGTCGGGCCAGCTCGGCGTCGGTGAGGTCGTGGTCGGCGCCCACGTGGATCGCCCCTCGTGCCCAGGCGGCGGCGAGGGCGACGACGTGCTCGGGGCGGTCGGGGAGCTGGCAGATGAGACGGTCCCCGGGCTGGACCCCCACGTCGGCGTAGGCGGCGGCCAGGGCTTCCACCTGGCGCCACAGCTCCCCATAGGAAAGGGTCCGGCCGCGATGAGTCAGGGCCGGTCGCCCCGCCCAGCGCCGGCAGGCAACCTCGAGGTTGGGGGCGAGCCCGGCGGTGAGCGTCACCCTCGGCCGTCCTGGGCAGGACGGCCAGCCGGCGGCTCGAAGCGCCAGGGCGAGGCAGGAACAAGGCAGGTGCCGCCAATGCGCTCGAACAGGTGGGACAGTCGGGGGTCGGTGGCGAGCTCGACGAGATTCGTGCTGGCGACCGCGCCGGGTACGCCGACCGCCAGCGCCAGCTCCTCCACGTCCTGAGCGCGACGGGTGGCGATTCGCTCCACTAGTCGCTTGTCGCTGCTGGCGCGGTCGGGGCCGGGATCGACGTCCAGCGCCCGACACAGCCGGGCGTAGCCGATCTCGTCGTCGATGTCGACGACCACCGTTCCGTCGGCGGCCGCCAACGGTTGGTCGAGGACGTCCCAGACGGGCCGGCCTCCTCGTCGCCGCTGCTCCTGGCCGGCGGCCAGGTCCTCGAGAACGTGTGCCTGGAAGGCCATGGCCGCAGTGAGCAACGAGGTGTGCACCCGCCACCCTCTCCCGCCCCGCTCCCGCCGATACAGCCCGGCCAGCGCCGCCTCGCAGACCAGAAAGCCAGCTAGGTAGTCGACCAGGAGCACCCGGGAGGGGAACGGCAGCGTCCCTTCCGGGTTGAGCGCTCCGCCGATGCCGGCGTAGGCCTGGACCATGAACTCGGTGCCGACGAGCTGGCAGCGCTTGGGCACCGAGCCCCAGCCAGAGGCCTCGACGTAGACCAGCCCAGGGTTGCACTGCGCCAGGTCGTCGGCCTCCAGCCCCCACGCCGCCGCCTTGCCGGGCCGCCAGTTGTGGATGAACACGTCGGTGTCGGCCACCAGGTCGAGCAGCGCCGCGCGTCCAGCGGTGCTCGACAGGTCGAGCTGCACCGACGCCTTGCCCCGGTTGAAGCACCCGAAGAAGGCACCGGTCTCACCAGCGTAGGGGCCCACGATCCTGGCCGGGTCGCCTCCCGGGGGCTCGACCAGGACCACCTCGGCGCCCAGCATGCGCAAGAGCTGGCCGCCGAGCGGGCCCTGGATCCGATTGGTGGCCTCCACCACCCGCAGGCCCTCCAGTGGGAGGGGTCCTGAGCCGGGGTCGTGGTGCTCGGCGTTGCTCTTCATCCCCGGGTGACGCCCGGTCTCGAGTGGAGTGCTGGTGGGAGTGGCGATGGGCCACGCCGAGGACGGAGTCCACTCGACCAGCACCTCGGGATAGCCCCGCACCGGCACCAGGCTCACCCCGGCGCGGCCGGCGGCGGCCACCAGGTCGGCCAAGGATCGTCGGGCGGTTGCGTCGTGCAACCCGGTCGGCAGTGAGCAGACGGCCCGCTCGTAGCGGCGGCGGAAGCTGGTCCACGCCCGGCCGAGGTCACCGGCATTGGCACCGAGCTCCACCCAGAACGATCGCCAGCGCTCCGGGTCGAGGGTCTCGAGCTCCACCCACCGGCCGTCGGCGGTGGGGAACGGCGGGCCGGGCCCGTCGCCGCCGCCCGCTGGCCGCGGCTCGGAGGGGCAAGTGGCGATGGCGACGTGGTGGGAGGCCAGCACCAGCCCGGCCTGGAGGACCGACGTGTGGGCGTCGTTCACCGGCCGACCCCGGAGGCCGCCGATGAGGCCGGCGAGGACGCCCTGGGCGGCCAGGAGGCCGGCGGCCACCGACGCCGCCTCCAGCCCGATGCGTCGGGGCTTGCCCTGTTCCCGGCCGTGAACCTCCATGAGCCCGCAGCGGGCCTGGATGATGGCCTCGGTCGCCAGCGCCTCAGGTCCCAGCGGCGCCGGCCCGTACCAGGAGAGCCGGCCGCGCACCTCGGTGTGCCCGTTCCCTCCGTTCTGCCGCCAGCGCATGGTCAGCTCGCGGCCGCCAGGAGCGGTGAGCGACAGCTCGGGCCAGGCGCCGAGGGCGGCCAGCCGTCGGGCACAGGTCTGCACGGCCAGCGGGGGCCCGCTCACGGTGGCCTCGACCGAGCCAAGGGGGGCGACCACCCCTGCGGCCACGCTCACGCCGCTCCGGCCTCTCAGGCCCGCTCGGCGCCTGGCTCGACCCCCGGGCGGTAGGCGGCCTCGGTGTAGACCGGGCAACCGTAGGTGCGCTCGAAGGGCTCGGCGAAGGTGTCGTACCCGGCGTCGGCTCGCAAGTGGGCCCACACCGGGTTGCGCTCCTCACCCCACAAGTCGCCGGCGAGGATGTGCAGCAGCGCCTTGAACTGCCCGGCGAAGAGCTGGCGGAACAGGCACTCGACGTTCCCGCCACAACGCTCGTAGAAGGCGTAGACCAGGCGGAAGTAGTGGTCGTAGCCGGTCTTGCAGAAGCTCTCGTAGCGGCGGGTGATCTCGGCTTCGCTTCCCCCCCCGAGGATGTCGCTGGACAGCTCGGCGGCCCTCATGGCGCAGGCCATGCCGAGGAACACCCCGCCGGAGAAGATGGGGTCCACGAAGCACCCAGCGTCGCCGACCACCAACCAGCCCGGCCCCGCCAGGCGCTCCGAGTGGTAGCAGAAGTCTGACTCCACTTGGCACGTGTCGAAGCGGGACGTGGCCCCCGGCAGGCAGTCGCTCACGAGCGGCACCCGGCCCAGGTGGTCCTCGAAGACCTCTCGGCGATCCCTGCCCCCCAGCTTCCTGGCCGCCATCACCGCCCCCACGCTGCGCGAGCCCTTGCCGATGGGGATGCACCAGACCCAGCCGTCGTCGTGGGTGCTGACCACGAGGTCTCCCTCGTCGCTGGCGTTCACGCCGGGGCGCACGCCGTCGAAGTACTGGAAGACGGCCACGTTGTTGAGCCGGGCGTTCATCTGCCGGAGGCGCAAGCGCCGAGCGATCACGCCTGCTCGTCCACTGGCGTCGAGCACCAGCCTGGCCCGAGCCTGTCGGCGCCGCCCCTGGTGGTCATAGACCACCCCGACCACTCGGTCGCCCTCGAAGACGAGGTCGCACACCGCAGCCTCCTGGACGACCATGGCTCCGGCGCCCTGGGCGTTGCGGGCGAGGATGGCGTCGAGGGGGGCTCGTTCGACGTTGAACCCGAACTTTTTCTGGCCGTCGTTCAGGGACGAGAAGTAGGTACGGAAGTAGCCGCCGTCGGTGTCGGCGATCTCCACCGCCCCCTTCGCCACGAACGTGCCCCGTTCGATCTGGTCGAGCACCCCGAGTTGGTCGAACAGCTCGGTCGCGTACGGCATCAGCGATTCCCCGATCTTGAAGCGAGGGTGCCGCCCCTTCTCGAGGAGCAGCACCGAGTGCCCTCTGGTCGCCAGCTGATGGCCACAGGTCGTGCCTGTTGGCCCTGCGCCGATGACGACGACATCGACGACCACGTCATCCGTCGTCCTCATCGCGGCGCAGGCCAACGGGTCTGCGGACCAGTTATGCGGTCGGGACGGTCGGATCGAAGAAGCTGCCTCGAAGATCGAAGACGGCATCGGAGAAGGCACCCAGATCTGCGCAGTTCTCGGCACCGTTGCGGGCCAAGACCGGTGGCACGCAGGTGAACCCGGGGTCACCCTTGAACGCTCCCCGACCGGTGAGATCGGCGAAGAGTCCGGTGCCGCCGGTGATCTCGAAGGTGCCGCCCACCACCCGTGCCTCGTTCTCCGAACGGACGATGAAACGACCCGTGAAGTCAGTGAAGAACACGTTCTCGGACTCCTTCCCACCCTCACAGAGGATGGTGGTGATGGTTCCCTCGATCCGCCCACGGTCACCCGACGCCGTCACCTCGGTGACGGTGCCCTCGACCAGGTACCTGACCGGGGCGGGGTCCTCGATCCCTGGGTAGTCGGGGTTGAACTTGAGGCCGGCGTCGTTGAAGGGGGCCGGGAACCTGCAGGGGATGGCCGAGTAGCTGAAGGCGCCCTCGGTGATCGGGAACTCCAACGGATTTGTCGGGAACAGCGTCGGGCGCCCGGAGGGGCTGCCGAACTGCCTGCTGTGGGTGTGAACGTCGAGCGAGATGCCACCGCTCGCGCCCTCTCTCCGCGCTGCCTCTCCAGCCTCGGCCGGAGCGATGGGGGTCAGCGACGCGACAAGCGCCAAGGCAAGAAGGGACCACTTCTTCATTCGAATTGCCTCCAAGTAGTAGAAGATGGGCGGAGGCTCTCGTTCTCGCCACACCAGGTTTGTCTCACGTGTCGCAGCTGCTGCACCTACTTTCCTGGCTGACGAGCCAAGAGAGCAAAGTGTTGCGAACACCTAGCCTCACTGTTTGAGCGACGGGAACCAAAGTTGGGCGCCCGAGAGCCGATTGCTCGCCCGGTCAACCTACCCTTCCGCAAGCACAATAGTAGGAATGATCTCTTATGAGCCGATGCGTCGCAGACATGGCTCCATCAAGCCGGCGGAGATTGAGCTCCTCGCTGCGGGTGTCCGAGCTGTGCGCCCTGTCAGCCCGTCTCGTGAGTCTGAGTCAGGGCGTCGTCCTTGGGTCGGATCTCCTCCAGCACACGGCCACGCGTCTCGACGCCCTCGGCGGCGATCTTCCCTGCGCCAAAGGCCATCGGCACGGCGACCGCCGAGCGGTGAAGCCAGGCGAGAGCACCAAGAGCCCAGCGACCAGCGAAGGGCCGAAGACGCCGCCAACCTTGCTGCCGGCAGCGGCGAGGCCG